>NZ_JBKFDG010000004.1:0-435376 GCF_046452315.1 Hylemonella sp. W303a
CTTTCAATTCTCCAGAAAAGGAAAAGCAACGCGACTCAAAACACCAAGACGCGACGGATGGCACAGCCAGCACCAACCGCGCACCTGTAGATGGTGCCCATGGCGGGAATCGGACCCGCGACCTCTCCCTTACCAAGGGAGTGCTCTACCACTGAGCCACATGGGCGAAATTCAGCCTCAACACCGACCGGGTTGCATACCCAGCGCACACGCATTCACCAATGAACCGCTGGAGCGGGAGACGGGAATCGAACCCGCGTCATCAGCTTGGAAGGCTGGGGTTCTACCATTGAACTACTCCCGCCTCGCGCCACCAGTCCAGCGCATGACACGCCCGAACCAGCAACGACTCTGCCGTTCATCGCAAACACTTGGTGGAGAGGGCTGGATTCGAACCAGCGTACTCGTAAGAGGGCAGATTTACAGTCTGCTGCCATTAACCACTCGGCCACCTCTCCACGGTGAGCCAGCGATTATGCCATGATTTCTTGACACTGAAAGCCCTGATGCGAGGCCCGGGCCCGTCAGCCCCGCGCAACCGACACCGGTCGGCGCGATCGAAGCGCTATCAGGACATGGGTCACCAGGCCACCGCGCCTTGTCCGTGCGCGAGAAGGAAATCATTGGCCAGGCTGAAATGGCCACAACCCAGAAAAGGCTGAGGCCCGCGCAGGGCTGACAGCGGCGAGGGGTGGTTGGCCGTCAACACCAGATGGCGGCCGCCGACTCCGACGCGCCCCTCCTGCAAACCCTGCCCGCCGCAGGCCTGTGCCAGCACTTTTTGAGCGTGGGCGCCCCACAACATGAAAACCATCGGAGATTCTTGCTCAATCACCGCATGGATGATCTGCTGGGTAAGCACCTCCCATCCCCACCCCGCATGGCAGGCCGGCGCACCGTCTTCCACGGTCAGGCAGGTGTTGAGCAGGAGCACACCTTGATCAGCCCAGCCCTGCAGCGAACCGTCCGTCGGGGTGGAGCGGGGCGCCAGTTGCGGGTCTCGCACCAGTTCCTTGTAGATGTTGCGCAAGGAAGGCGGTGGCTTGACGCCAGGCGCAACGGAAAACGCCAGCCCTTCGGCCTGCCCTGGGCCATGGTACGGGTCCTGCCCCAAGATGAGTGCGCGCACCGCGGTCAGGGGGGTGAGCTCCAGCGCGCGCAAGGGGCGCGGCGGGTAGATCACCGCGCCAGCATCCAGCCGCGACTGGATTTGCTGCCCCAGCGTCCGCCCGACCTCGCTGTCGAAAAAAGTCTGCGCCAGAGCCCTCCAATCTGGCGCCAATGGCGCCAGCCAATCCGCAGGCACCCAGGTTCGCAGGCGCTCCACCGCGAACAGGCCCTCCGGCTGTGCCAAGTCCCCGCGATCACCCATGTCGCTCGCGCCCGGACACGGTCAGGCAAACAGCTCAGCCAAGGCCAGCCCTGGTTCGGGCGCGCGCATGAAGGCCTCGCCGACCAGGAAGGCGTGCACACCCGCGTCGCGCATGCGCGCAACGTCGGCGCGCTGCAGGATGCCAGACTCGGTGACCAGCAACCGCTCGGCAGGCACCCGCCCCTGCAAGGCCAGGGTCGTGTCGAGGGAGACCTCGAAGGTACGCAGATTGCGGTTATTGACGCCTATCAGCGGAGTACTGAGCTTGAGCGCGCGGTCTAGCTCGGCGCCGTCGTGCACTTCCACCAGCACGGCCATGCCCAACCCCATGGCGATGGCCTCGAAGTCACGCATTTGCGCATCGTCCAGGCAGGCCGCGATCAGCAGCACGCAGTCCGCCCCCATCGCTCGGGATTCGTAGACCTGGTAAGGATCGATCAAGAAGTCCTTGCGCAACACGGGCAGATCGCAGGAAGCCCGGGCTTGCTTCAGATAGTCAGGCTGGCCCTGAAAGAATTGCCGGTCGGTCAACACCGACAAGCAAGCGGCACAGACCTTGCCCCCGCTGCCCGTGTTGCCTTCGGCGTAACTCTGCGCGATGTCCGCGGGAATGAAATCAGCGCGCAGCACCCCCTTGCTCGGACTGGCTTTTTTGACTTCGGCGATCACTGCAGCCTGACCTGCCGCGATCTTGCCGCGCAATGCGCCCACGAAGTCGCGCGTGAGCACACGGCTCTCGGCGTCGGCGCGCATGGCCGCCAAGGAGACTTTCCTGGCCGCAGCGGCAACTTCCTCGCGTTTGACGGCAACGATTTTTTCCAGGATATCGCTCATGCAGGTTCGCTCCCTTCTTTCATGCCAGCCGGCTGGCCACGGCCACCAGTTGGGTCAGCTTGGCCTTGGCCGCACCACTGGCGATGGCGCCCTGTGCCTTCAACACGCCCTGGGCCATCGAGGGCACCACGTTGGCGGCGTACAGCGCCGCGCCCGCGTTCAAAGCCACCAGATCACTCGCCACACCGGGCTGACCGTCCAGCACGCCCAGCAGCATCGCCCGAGAAGCTTCGGGGGTTTCGACCCGCACCTGTCGCATGCTGGCCATGGCAAACCCGAAATCCTCGGGGTGAATTTCATACTCGCGAATCTCCCCGTCTTTCAGCTCGCCCACCAAGGTGGCCGCACCCAGGCTGATTTCGTCGAGGCCGTCCTTGCCATGCACCACCACGGCGTGCGTTGCCCCCAGTCGCTGCAAGGCGCGCACCTGGATGCCCACCAAATCGGGGTGGAATACGCCCATCAGGATATTGGGCGCGCTCGCCGGGTTGGTCAGCGGACCCAGAATATTGAAGATGGTTTTGACACCCAATTCCTTGCGCACCGGCGCGACATTCTTCATGGCCGGGTGGTGGTTGGGAGCAAACATGAAGCCCACGCCGGTCTCGGCAATGCAGCGCGCGATGGCCTCGGGCTTGAGTTGGATGTTGACGCCCAGCGCCTCCATCACGTCGGCGCTTCCGCTCTTGCTCGACACGCTGCGTCCGCCATGCTTGCTGACCTTGGCGCCGGCTGCCGCGGCCACGAACATGGCGCAGGTGGAAATGTTGAAGGTGTGGGCTCCGTCGCCACCCGTGCCCACGATGTCCACGAGGTGCGTGGCATCGGCCACCTCGACCTTGGTCGAGAACTCGCGCATCACCTGCGCGGCGGCGGTGATTTCGCCGATGGTTTCCTTCTTCACTCGCAGGCCGGTGATCAACGCAGCCATCATCACCGGCGACATTTCGCCGCTCATGATGAGCCGCATGATGTGCAGCATCTCATCGTGAAAAATCTCGCGGTGCTCGATGACTCGCTGCAAAGCTTGTTGGGGAGTAATGGGCATGACGTTGTCTCCTGAGAGCGGCGTTCAATCCGACGGTTGTTCAGTAAAAGCCAGCTTGAGCCCAAAGGCGATGAACATGGTGCCCGCCGCGCGGTCGAGCCAATGCATGCCACGGCGGATGACCGTCGCACGACGTGCCAACCATGACGCGGCCAGCGCCCAACCCACGTTGACGGGGATCGCGTTCACATTGAACAGCACGCCCAGCAACACAAAGGCCAGCGCCTTGTTGTCGGTGCCCGGTGCAATGAACTGCGGCACAAAGGCCAGAAAGAAAATGGCGACCTTGGGATTGAGCACGTTGGTCCAAAAGCCGCCCAAGAACACTGTGCGCAGCGGTGTGTGCGACTCCGGGACCGCTCGCGCGACCGACAACGCCACAGTGTCGCTACCCTCGGCACCCGGCTTGGACAGCAGCATGCGCACACCCATCCACATCAAGTAAGCAGCACCGATCCACTTGAGCAAGGTGAAGGCCGTGGAAGATGCAGCCAACAGCGCGCCGACGCCCACCGCGGCCGCGAAGATGTGCACGAAACAACCGGTCGTGATCCCCAGCCCCGCCACGATGCCAGCCCGCGTGCCTGAGCGCAGCGAGTGGGTCACCACATAAAGCACGTCCGGACCAGGGGTCAGGTTGAGCAGCCAGCCTGCGGCGATGAACAAGAGGAGTTGATGACTGTCGATGATCATGCGCGCTGCTCCAGAAAGTTCTTCAGCATCGCGTGCCCATGCTCCGTGAGGATGGACTCGGGATGGAACTGCACGCCCTCCACAGCCAAGGTCTTGTGCCGCAGCCCCATGATTTCACCGTCGTCGGTCCAGGCGGTCACCTCCAGATCAGGCGGGCAGCTGGCGCGCTCGACGGCCAAAGAGTGGTAGCGATTGACCGTGAATTTTTCCGGCAGGCCCGCAAACACACCATGGCGGGTCGTGGTGATTTCGCTCGTCTTGCCATGCATCAACTCGCGCGCGCGGACCACCTTGCCGCCGAAGGCCGCGCCGATGCTCTGGTGCCCGAGACACACCCCGAGAATCGGCAGCTTGCCCGCGAAGTGCTGGATGGCCGCGATCGAGATGCCCGCCTCCGCCGGCGAACACGGTCCGGGCGAGACAACCAGCCGATCGGGCTGGCGCTGCGCCAAGCCTTCTACCGTGATCTCGTCGTTGCGGAACACCTCGACCTCGGCGCCCAGCTCGCCGAAATACTGGACCAGGTTGTAGGTGAAGCTGTCGTAGTTGTCGATGATCAAGAGTTTCATGGTGCAGCTCCTTTCACTCCAGACCTTCTTCAACCAGCTCGGCGGCACGCAGCAGGGCCCTGGCCTTGGCCTCGGTTTCCTTCCACTCGAGCTCGGGCACGGAGTCGGCCACCACGCCTGCGGCGGCCTGGACATAGAGCCGCCCGCCCTTGACCACGCCGGTGCGGATGGCGATGGCCAAGTCCATGTCGCCCGCGTAGCTCAGGTAGCCGCAAGCACCGCCGTAGAGACCGCGCTTGCTCGGCTCCAGTTGATCGATGAGTTCCATCGCGTGCACCTTCGGCGCACCGGTCAGGGTGCCAGCGGGGAAAGTGGCCTTCAACACGTCCATGCTGCCCATGCCGTCCTTGAGCAGGCCCTCGACGTTGCTGACGATGTGCATGACGTGGCTGTAGCGCTCCACCGCGAAGGCCTCGGTCACCTTGACGCTGCCGATGCGCGCAATGCGGCCGATGTCGTTGCGCGCCAGGTCAATCAGCATGACGTGCTCCGCGCGCTCCTTGGGGTCGCTGACCAACTCCCGCTCGGCCGCCAGGTCGGCCTCGGGCGTGGCGCCACGCGGACGCGTGCCCGCCAATGGACGGATCGTGATTTTCTGGCCTCCGTCCACCTTTTCCTGCCGCACCAGGATTTCGGGCGAAGCGCCCACGACCTGGCTATCGCCGAAGTCGTAGTAGTACATATAAGGGGAGGGATTGAGCGTGCGCAACGCGCGGTAAAGCGACAGCGGGTGCGACTCGAATTTCTTGCTGATGCGCTGGCCGACCTGCACCTGCATGAAGTCGCCTGCGGCGATCAACTCCTTGGCGCGCTCCACGGCCTTCAGGTAGTCCGCCTTCGCGAATTCGCGCTCGGCCGGATGGTGAGCGCTGGGCGCGAGCGCCGTGATGGGCGGTGCACTGGCGGGCTCGCGCAAACGATCGCGCAGCTCGCGCAGGCGGCGCTTGGCCGCCGTGTACGCCTCAGGCTGGGCCGGATCCACGTACACGATGAGGTAGAGCTTGCCTGACAGGTTGTCGATGACGGCCAGTTCCTCGCACTGCAACAACAGGATATCGGGCATGCCCAGCGTGTCGGGTGGGCAGGTATCCTTGAGCTTCTTCTCGATGTGGCGCACGGCGTCGTAAGCAAAGTAGCCCGCAAGACCACCGCAGAAACGAGGCAGGCCTGGCGTCAGCGCGACCTTGAAACGCTGCTGGTACGCCGTGACGAAGTCCAGTGGATTGCCGTGATCGGTTTCGATCACGTTCCCATCGCGCAAGACCTCGGTGCGCGCTTGCGCCCCAAAGCCGCTGCTGCGCAACCAGACCCGCGCGGGCAAACCAATGAAGCTGTAGCGGCCAAAGCGCTCACCGCCAACGACGGACTCCAGCAAAAAGCTGTTGCGGCCCCCATCCTGCACGTGGGCCAGCTTGAGGTAGAGCGAGAGCGGTGTTTCGAGATCGGCAAACGCCTCGGCGATGAGGGGGATGCGGTTGTAGCCAGCCTGAACCAGGCTTTTGAATTCAAGTTCGGTGATCAAGGGAGAGCCTCCGGCTCGTGCGGACCGCCCCGCCAAAGGGCGGTCACGCGTTCATTCGGGCAGGCCTTGCGCTGCAAGACCCAGGGGCGCGCGGCGCGCGCCGCGCATCAGCTGAACGAGCAAGCAGGCCGACGCCAGGGCCAGGCTCCCCGGTCGCTGCAACCTTTGCTGATGAGGCGATGAATGAACATAGGCTGCTTTATAGCACCTTCGGCAAACGCCAGGCATTGGACTTGGCCGGATGACTCGACGCGGTCAGCCCGCATGCGCGGCCTGCTTTCCCGCCCATGCCTCCAGCTCTGCCGCGTTCAGCGGATGGCTATAGAGGTAGCCCTGACCTTTGTTGATGCCCAAGTACTGCATCAGCGCGGCCTGCTCCAGGGTCTCGATGCCTTCGGCGACGGTCTGCAGGTGCAAGGCCTTGGCCATGCGGATGGTGGCCTCGATCATCACGCGGTGGTAATTGCTGTCCAACGCCTCGCTCACGAAGGAACGATCCACCTTCACCTGGTTCACCGGCAGCGCGTGCAGGCAGGACAAGGACGAATACCCCGTGCCGAAATCGTCCAGCGACAGCGCCACGCCCAGCGCGCTCACCTCGCGCAACACGCTCTGCACACCCTCGTCCTGCGCGGCCAGGCTCTCGGTCACCTCCAACATCAGGGCCTCGGGGCCGATGCCCGTGCTGCTGAGCAAGTCGGACAAGCGCGCGACGAAGTCCGTCTGCCGCAATTGCGCGCGCGACACATTCACCGACACGGTCTGCGGCGCGCGGTCACCCAGCATTTGGCGCAGGCGCACCAGCTCATGGCAAGCCGTGCGCAACACGCGCTCGCCCAGAGGACCAATCAGACCCGACCCCTCGGCCACTGGGATGAAGGCCAGGGGCGAGATCAAACCACGCTTGGGGTGATGCCAGCGCGCCAGCGCCTCCACGCTCGCGAGCCGCCCCGTGGCAAGGTCGATCAAGGGCTGGTAGACCACGCGGATCTCGTCCCGGGCCAGGGCTTGGCGCAGGTCGTTCTCCAGTTCCGCGTCGTCATGCACGCGCTTGCGCAGCGAGGGCTCGAACAGCTCGTAACGCCCGCGACCCTGGCGCTTGGCTTCATACATCGCAATGTCGGCGTCACGCAGCACGCTGTCCGGATCGTCGGCCATGTGCGTGGGCGTGACGATGCCAATGCTGGCCGTGGAACTGACGCGGTGCCCGCCGATCTCGTACGGCTCGGCCAAAGTCTGCAGCAAGCGCGTGGCGACGACCTGCGCATCCTGGTCACTGCGGATGTTGTCGAGCAGCACCACGAATTCGTCTCCGCCAATGCGTGCCGCCAATTGCTGCGCGGGTTGCCCGGTCAGCACGTCGATGTCACTGGCCTTTACAAACGCATCTCCCGCGCGCAAGCTGTCCTGCAGCCGTCCCGCGATTTGGCGCAACAACTCGTCACCCGCCGAATGGCCCAGCGTGTCATTGACCTGCTTGAAGCGGTCGAAGTCCATGAACAGCACGGCGAAGCCATAGCCCGGTTCGCGACGGGCGCGATCCAAAGCAGCGCGAATCCGACGCAGTAGCTCAGCGCGGTTGGGCAAGTGGGTCAGGCTGTCGATGCGCGCGCTCTGACGCAACTGCTCTTCCAGCTCCTTCTGCGCGCTGACGTCGTAGCAAACGCCCGCCATGCGCGCCGCGCGACCTCGGCCATCACGGGACACCACCGTGCCGGAAAACAGCATCCAGCGCCATCGGCCATCCTCGTGACGCAAGCGCATTTGCACGTGCACGGGTCGTCGTGAATCGCGCAGGTTCGCGCGCAGGGCCCGCGACATCGCATCGAGATCTTCGGGATGGATCAGGTCGACCAGGGTGCGCGCCGTCAACTCCAAGGAGCCACTGGCGTAACCCAGCAAGGCGTAGAAGCGCTCGTTCACCTCCAGGCGGCCGCTGGCGAAATCCCACTGCCAGACTCCGAGCGCGGCGCTCTCCACCGCGATCGACAGCAACTGCTGCTGATCACGCTGTTCGGTCACGTCGATGACGCTGGACGCCACGCCCGTCATGTGTCCCGCCGCATCGCGCAACGGCTGGGTGTTCGTCAGCAGCCATCGCACCGGCGCGCCAGGCAGCACGATACCGATGGATTCCGCGCGCAACGGCAGGCCGGTGCGCAGCGTGCGTTGCGTCGGACGCTCGTCCTCCGGATATGGCGTCAAGTCGGCACGCACGGTGGTGACTCCTGGCGCCGACAACCCCAAGCGCCCCACCAGGGCGTCCACGGGCAAGCCCAGCATCTGGGCGGCCAGCACATTGCAATCGAGCACCCGACCTTCCAAGTCCTGAAGCACCACGCCCACCGGGACGGCATCGATCAATGCGCGCAATCGCAGACGCTGGCTTTTGGCCTCGGTGATGTCGGTGGCGACCAAGGTGCACCCTTGATGCTCCCCTTGCGCCCCGCGGATCGGTTGGTAGTCCACGTCCAGCCAAACCTCGCGACCGTCGGCGGTTCGATGCAACACCTCGGCGCGCACGGGCCGACCTTGGCGCAACGCTTCCAGCAAGGCCTGCTCGCTGGCTTCGTCGTCATCCGCTGGCCCCAGCAGCGCGCCCTGAGCCCCCATGACCTGTTCGCGAGACAAGGCCTTGCCGCGCAGGAACGCGTCGTTGCACCAAAGCACCCGACCGACGTCATCCAGCATGGCCACCCAGTTGGCCGTGCGCTCGGCGACCAGCGCCAACTGACGGCGCTGCTGCGTCTGCTGGCGCAGATTGGCGTTCTGCTCACGCACGAAACGCACCAACGGTTCCGCCACGCCCAGCATCAGCAGGAACAGAAGCACCAGGGTGACGAGGAAAGAAACCCGGATGCCTCGCAGCGTCTCGGAAGCGCGCCACTGCGCGGCCTCCTGCAAGTCACGCCCCAGGCGCTGGAGAGTGGCCGTGAAAGCATCCAGCTCGGCATGCACGCGCGCGATCGCGCGTTCACGCGCAGCAGGATCGGCCCCCTCCACTTGCCAGAGCAAGGATTGCGTGTGGTACCAAATCCGTTCACGCTGTTCTTGCCAGCGGGTGATGGTCTGCTTCAGATCGCCGGTCGGCTCAGACTCGGCCGCGGGGAGCTCGCTCTGCCCACCGAGCAGCGTGTCCAGCGCCTCGGCCTGGGTCTGCATGAGATGCACGGTCTCGTTCAACGCATCAATGCTGCGTTCCCCTGAGTCCATGCTGGCCTGCAAGCGTGTGAGCTGAAGCCGCAGGCGCTGCGCGAGCGTCTCCTGCAGCGCGGCAACCCGGATGACCTCGGCATCCGCTTGTCGCACCGCCTCGAGACGCATTTGCTGACGGCTCTGGAGCCACGCCACCACACCGACCGCCACGAGCACGAAGTAGAGCGCCAGTCTCACTCGGTGATGGGTCCGCGCGCCACGCAACGCCTTGGACGACGCGATCTGTGGCGCGGCATCCGTTTGGGGCGGGGCGGATTCCGAGGCTGAAGCAGTTGATGCAACGGCCACCGGCTCGGCCTCGGTCATGGCAGACCCGCCACGCGCACTCCCGCTATCAGGCGCCGCGTGCAACGGCGCAGCGGCCCAGGCGCCAGCGTTCGGGACCGCCCGCTCACCTGCCTCTTGTCGGGCGCCCCGTCTTATCCACCACCTTTGCGCCATGTCCGCATACCCCTATGGTTTTCCTAGAGTAGCAGGACACAGCGCGGGATAAAGCCCATGGATGATGGGCTTCGGCCTCGCTTTTCGGGCTAAGCCAGCGCCCGGCGCATGGCATCCACCACGGCCTTGTAGTCCGGTTTGCCGAAGATGGCGCTGCCCGCCACGAAGGTGTCCGCCCCGGCGTCCGCCACGCGGCGGATGTTGTCGACCTTGATGCCACCGTCCACTTCCAGCCGGATGTCCTTGCCGCTGGCTTCGATGCGCTTGCGCGCGGCCTCGATCTTGCGCAATGCCGAGTCAATGAAGCTCTGCCCCCCGAACCCCGGGTTAACGCTCATGATGAGGATCAGATCGATGTCTTCAATCACCCAATCCAGCACGTCCAGGGGAGCCGCCGGGTTGAAGGTCAGGCCCGCCTTGACGCCCTTGGCCTTGATGGCCTGGATGCTGCGGTGCACGTGCGGCGAAGCGTCGGGATGGAAACTGATCAAGTCCGCGCCAGCCTCGGCGAAAGCCGCCGCCAGCGCGTCGACCGGCTGCACCATCATGTGCACGTCCAAGGGCACGGGCGTGCCGTCGGCGCGTTTGGCGTGGGGCTTGAGCGCCTGACAAATCATGGGACCGAAGGTCAGGTTGGGCACGTAGTGGTTGTCCATCACGTCGAAATGGATCCAGTCCGCGCCGGCGGCGATGACGTTCTTCAGCTCTTCACCCAGGCGGGCGAAGTCGGCGGACAGGATGGACGGGGCAATGCGGTGGTGAGTGGGGGCGGAATGGCTCATGGCGGGGGCCCGATGGCGGGCCAAAGTCAGGGGAAGTCAAAAGGTATTTTCGCAGGTAGGATCACAGCTTGCCGGCCTTCCTCGTTCACGTGTTCCAGCCTTTGCGCCAACCGCCATGTCCGACCCCACCGACATCCTGATCGAAACCCAGCCGCGCCACCTGCCCGAGCAGTCCGATCCGGCGCGCGGTATCTATGCCTTCGCTTACACGATCACCATCACCAACCGGGGCGACGTGGCGGCGCAGCTCATTTCGCGCAGTTGGAATGTGAACGACGCCAATGGCCACACCGAGAAGGTGCGCGGCCTGGGCGTGGTGGGCCAGCAGCCCCTGCTCAAGCCTGGCATGCGTTTCGAGTACACCAGCGGCGCTCGCTTGCGCACGCCCACCGGCACCATGCACGGTAGCTATTTTTTCGTGACGGAAGAAGGCGAACGCTTCGACGTGGACATCCCCCTGTTCGTGCTCGACGCCTTGAGCACCGGCGGCGGCCAGCGGACCCTGCACTGAGCGGTCGCCCAGCAGCATGGCTCTCGGTGAGTTCGAGCTGATCGCGCGCTACTTTCAGCGCAACGCCGTGCCGCGCAACCCAGCCGTGGCCCTGGGCATCGGCGACGATTGCGCCTTGTTGCAGCCCACCCCTGGCCTGCCGACCGCGCTGCCTTCGGACGCCCAGTTGGCCATCAGCACCGACATGCTGGTCGAGGGCCAACACTTCTTCCCTGACGTCGCCCCAGAGGCTCTCGGCCACAAGGCCTTGGCCGTGAACCTCAGTGATCTGGCCGCTTGCGGCGCCCAGCCCCTGGCCTTCACGCTCGCGCTGGCCTTGCCCGACAGCAATGCCGCGCGCGAAACCTGGATCGACGCCTTCACGCGCGGGCTGTTCTCCCTGGCCGACGCCCATGGCTGCACGCTGATGGGCGGTGACACCACGCGCGGCCCACTCACAATTTGCATCACGGTCTTCGGTGCGGTGCCGACCGCGCAGGGCCACAGCCAGGCATTGCTGCGCTCGGGCGCGCGGCCGGGCGATGACATCTGGGTCAGCGGCACCTTGGGCGATGCGCGACTCGCGCTGCTGGCGCTCAAGGCGCAACGGGGTGAGCGCAGTCCGAATGCGCCGCGCTGGCTTCAGTTGCCACCCGAGGTGCTGAAGCTGGCACGCGCCCGACTGGAGCGTCCGACCCCGCGCGTGGCCCTGGGCCTCGCGCTACGCGGCATCGCCAACGCCTGCATGGACTTGAGCGACGGCTTGGTCGGCGACCTTCAGCACATCTTGGAAGCCTCGCGTTGCGGCGCGCGACTGCTCGGACCGGTGTTGAGCGAACTGCTGGCTTCTCACCGCCTCGACAGCACCGCGCTCACTTCACCCGAGCGCCTGAGCCTGGTCCTGTCAGGGGGCGATGACTACGAGCTGCTGTTCACCGCCCCGGCCAACCGCCGCGAGGCCGTGGCGACCGCGGCCACGGTGGCGAACACCCCGGTCACCCGCATCGGCCAGATCGAGGCACAGGAAGGACTGCGCGTGGTGGATGCCCAGGGCCAGCGACTGGCGGGCCGGTTCGCGTCCTTCGACCATTTCGCCTGAGCCCCCGAAAACCGGGAGAAGCGCGAAACCGCCGGTCCTGGTGGACTGCGTCAGTGGGCGGTGACTGCTGCTTCCAGGGCGTCGACGAAGCGCTTTGCCACGTCATACCCGCTCTGGTCGCTGATCTCCTGGAAGCACGTTGGGCTGGTGACGTTGATCTCGGTGAGCTGCTCACCGATCACATCCAACCCCACGAGCAGGAGTCCCCGCGCCGCGAGCAAGGGCCCCAGGCTTTCGGCGATTTCACGGTCTCGCGCGGTCAGCGGCTGGGCCACACCCTTGCCGCCAGCGGCCAGGTTGCCCCGCACTTCGCCGCCCTGCGGAATGCGCGCCAATGCGTAAGGCACGGGTTGACCGCCAATGACGAGGATGCGCTTGTCGCCCTGGGCGATGGCGGGGATGAACTTCTGCACCATCAAGGTTTGCGCGCCGTCCTGATTCAAGGTTTCGATGATGCTGCCCAGATTCAGGCCGTCGTCCTTGACACGGAAGATGCCCATGCCGCCCATGCCATCGAGCGGCTTGAGAATGATGTCTCGGTGTTCAGCGTGGAAGGCCCGCACCGCTTGCGCTTCGCGCGTGACCAGGGTGGGCGCGATGAAATGCGGAAATTCCAGGATGGCGAGCTTTTCCGGGTGGTCACGCAGCGCACGCGCCTTGTTGTAGACCCGCGCGCCCTCGCGCTCGGCTTGCTCCAGCAAATGGGTGGCGTAGAAATACTCGCTGTCGAAAGGCGGGTCCTTGCGCATCAGGACGGCGTCAAAGTCACGCAAGACGGCGTCGCGCAGGGCCGACTCGCGAAACCACGCATCGGCCTGCCCGGTGAGCACGATGTCTCGCACCTGCGCCCGCACCGGGCCACCCGCCCGCCCGTCCGACGCCCAGCGCAATTGACTGGGTTCGCAAGCCGCCAGCTCGTGACCTCGACGCGCTGCCTCACGCATCATGGCGTAGGTACTGTCTTTGGTGATCTTGAAGGATTCCAGCGGGTCGGCGATGAACAGAAACTTCATGCGCGGAAGTCTCGCACGAATTGCGAATCACAAGGACCGCTGCCCGGCAAAGGCCGCAAACACCGGGTGCCCAAGGGACCTGACCCGGGCTTACTGCAGTCAGGGACAAGCAAAACCCGAGCCAGTTTTCCGTGGTGTTTAAAATGGCCCTCCCTTTCCGCTTGCCCCTTCGGCTGGCCCCACCCGCACCGCCCCCAGCGGTTCTGTCCAGGTTTTAAAACGGCACACCGCCCATCCGTCCCGCGATGCCTTCCCGCTGCCCTCCGCTCCGCCCGTTTCTGTCTCGCTGGGGTCTCGCCTGGGGCGGCTTCATGCTCTTTCTGATGGCGGCCTGCCTGCCGGCGGGCGCCCAGACCAAGGCCGCGGGCGCATCCCCCAGCGCTGCGGCGACGCCTGCAGCGGCGGCACCGGTGACGCAGGCCATGCACATCGAGGCCGACGCGCTGCGCTACGACGACCAGCGCCAGATCAGTGTGTTCAGTGGCAATGTCGTGCTCACGCGTGGCGGCATCCGGATTGAAGGGCAGCGCATCGAAGTTCGGCAGGACGCGCTGGGCTATCAGTACGGCAATATCACCGCTGCCTTGGGCCAGCGAGCCCGGTTCACGCAATTGCGCGAGGGCATGGATGAAACCGTGGTCGCGGAAAGCAACACCATCGAATACGACGGCCGCACCGATGTGTTCAAGCTGCTGGGCGATGCCGTGTTGCGCCGCCTGCGCAGCGGCGCCGAAGCCGACATCATGACCGGCCAGGTGGTCGTCTACGACAACTTGAAGGACATCTTCACCATCGACGGCGCGCGCGCCACGGGCGGCGTGCCCCCCCGAACGGGGTCCGACACCCGGGTGCGCGCCACCCTGTCCCCGCGCGCCGCCACGCCTGCGACGCCGCCGGGGACTGCGGGAACGCCAGCGGCCGCGGGCAAGGCGCCGACCACGAACGGGGTGAAACAAGACTTGAATCTGCGCGACGACGCGCGCCTTGCCCCGACGCCCGCGCGCGGCGCTCGTTAACGCGCCCGCGCCCAAACCGGCCATCGACACACGCATGAGCGAACAGCACACGACCCCGGCGCCCGCCAGCGCCCCCGCCTCCACGAACCCAGCCACCCCCGCCGAGTTCGACCCCGCGCAAGCCAGCCGCCTGGAGGCGCTCAACCTCAAGAAGTTCTATGGCAGCCGCGAAGCCGTGAAGGACGTGTCACTCGCCGTGCGACGCGGGGAGGTGGTGGGTTTGCTCGGCCCGAATGGCGCGGGCAAGACCACCAGCTTCTACATGATCGTGGGCTTGGTGCGCGCCAGCGCGGGCGCCATTGAAATCGATGGCCAGCGCGTGGAACACATGCCCATCCACCAGCGCGCGCGCATGGGCCTGTCTTATCTGCCCCAGGAAGCCTCGATCTTTCGCAAGCTCAATGTCGAGGACAACGTGCGCGCCGTGCTGGAACTGCAGCACGACGAGCAGGGCAAGCGATTGAAGCGCGCCGAGATCGAACACCGCCTCACCAGCCTGCTGCAGGACCTGCGCGTGGAAAAGCTGCGCCTGTCGCCCTCGCTGGCGCTTTCGGGTGGTGAACGGCGCCGCGTGGAAATCGCGCGCGCTTTGGCCACGCAGCCGCGCTTCATCCTGCTGGACGAGCCCTTCGCGGGCATCGACCCCATCGCGGTGATCGAGATCCAGCGCATCATCAGCTTCCTGAAGTCGCGCGGACTGGGCGTGCTGATCACCGACCACAACGTGCGCGAGACACTGGGCATCTGCGACCACGCCTACATCATCAGCGAGGGCCGCGTGCTGGCCGAAGGCACGCCCGCCGACATCGTCAACAACGCCGACGTACGCCGCGTGTACCTTGGCGAGAACTTCAAGATGTGAGTATGTGGGCCCCCATGCTTGTCACTCCCTGCACTGCGCTGCCCCCTGGGGGGCCTTCGCGCCTTGGGGCGGCCCGGCGGCGCGCGCGGGCGCACGCTTGAGAACGGTTTAGCGCATGAAGCAAAGCCTCTCGCTGCGCATCTCCCAGCATCTGGCGCTCACGCCCCAGCTACAGCAGTCCATCCGCCTGCTGCAGCTGTCCACGCTGGAGCTGAACCAGGAGGTGGAGCAACTGCTGGACGAAAACCCGTTCCTGGAACGCGCCGACGAGAGCGCCGAGCGTGAGGCATTTGGTCTGGAGCAAGCTGACACACCGCCGGTGAACGACGACGATCACGGCGACACGGTCAGCAACGGCCCCCTGGAAGGCCCCTCCGAGCACATCCATGAGACGAGCGTCGAAGCCGCCAGCGACGAGGCGACGACCGTGGATCTGGCCAGCGACGGCGACTGGGAAGGGGACGGCAGCGTCGATCTGGCCCCGGACGACAGCGAGTGGGGCGGCGACGCTCCCCCGCGCAACGGCAAGCAGGACGACGACGACGCAGCCGACGCCACCGAACTGGCACGCGCGCACGAAACCCTGCAAGACCACCTGCGTCAGCAAGCCTTGGCCTTGCGGTTGACGCCTGCCGACCGCGCCGCGCTGCTCTTCCTGATCGAGTCGCTCAACGACGACGGCTACTTGGAGGACTCGCTGGAGACGTTGGCGGCCAGTCTGGCGGGCGACGACGCCGAGCAACTGGAAGGTCTGCTGGAACACTTTCAGATCGCGCTGCGCCTGCTGCACCAAATGGAACCTTCGGGTGTCGGCGCGCGCTCGTTGAGCGAATGCCTGCGCCTGCAGTTGCAGCAGCAGATGCAGCACCTCGCGCCGCCCCCCCTTTCGACCTCGAGCGCACAACAGGCGAAACAAGACGCCAGCGGCACGCTACGGCAAACGCTGACTCAGGCGCTGCGCTTGATTGAACAAGCTCCCGAATTGCTGGCGCGGCGCGATCTGCGTCGACTGACCCAGCTGACCGGGGGCTCGGGTGCGGCGGGCGAGGCGCTGACGCGCGAGGCTCTGGCCTTGATTGCGCGGCTGGAGCCCAAGCCGGGTCGCCGTTTCGTGGACGTCGAGCGCCACATCATCACGCCCGATGTGCTGGTGCAGCGCGTGGGGGGCACGGCCAGCAACGCGCGCTTTCGCGTCATGCTCAACCCCGACGTGATGCCCCGCCTGCGCGTGCACGACATCTACGCCAACGCGCTCAAGGGGCAGCGCGGGTCGGGCGGCGGCACGCGCGACGCCAGCAGCCATGCCGCGCTGCAGCAGCGCCTGCAGGAAGCGCGCTGGTTCATCAAGAACATCCAACAGCGCTTTGACACCATCCTGCGCGTGGCCAATGCCATCGTGGACCGGCAAAAGAATTTCTTCGTTCATGGTGAATTGGCGATGCGCCCGCTGGTGCTGCGCGAAATCGCCGACGAGCTGGGTCTGCACGAATCCACCATCAGCCGGGTGACCACGGCCAAGTACATGTCCACGCCTTTCGGCACCTACGAACTCAAGTACTTCTTCGGCTCGGGCCTCGGCACTGAATCGGGCAGCAGCGCCTCCAGCACCGCCGTGCGCGCGCTGATCAAGCAGTTCGTCGGCGCGGAGAACGCCAAGAAGCCGCTGTCCGACAGCCAGCTGTCGGAGATGCTCAAGGAACAAGGCATCGAATGCGCGCGCCGCACCGTGGCCAAGTACCGCGAGACGCTGAAGATCGCCCCGGCGAATTTACGCAAGACGCTCTGAGCGCCCTGCCTCCCCTCTCATGAATGATCTACAGCTTTTCCTGCCCTGCGCTGCTGGCGTGGAGGATTTCCTCGCAACCGAGGTCCAGGCCATCACGGGCGCGCCCAGCGAGGCCCTGCGCAAGGGCCGTGGCGGTGTCGGGGTGCGGGCCAGCTGGCATGACGCGCTCAAGCTCAACCTGCACAGCCGCTTGAGCCAGCGGGTACTGGTCCAACTGGCTCACCGCCCCTACCGCGACGAACAAGACATCTACGAAGCGGCCAGCAGCGTCGCTTGGGAGCTGTGGTTCACCGCCCAGCAGAGTTTCAAGATCGAGCTGACCGCGCAGCACAGCCCGCTCAAGAGCCTGAACTTCGCCACGCTTCGCATCAAGGACGCCGTGGCCGACCGCTTCCGCGCCAAGGGCGGTGCGCGCCCGGACGTGGACACGCAATGGCCGGACGCGCGCATCCATGCCCACCTGACGCGCGAGCAAGTGACGCTCTACATCGACACCTCGGGGGAACCGCTGTTCAAGCGTGGCTGGCGCGAAGACAAGGGCGAAGCACCGCTGAAAGAAACGCTGGCTGCGGCAATGCTGGCGGCCTCCGGCTGGGGTGGCGTTTGGAACCCCGGCGCCGGGCCACTGCCGCTGTACGACCCCTGCTGCGGCAGCGGCACCATCGCCATCGAGGCCGCGCAGATCGCCTGTCGCATGGCCCCTGGGCGACAGCGCCGCTTTGGCTTCGAGCGGCTGCTGCCCTTCCAGGCCGCGGCCTGGCAGCGCATCAAGGCCGAGGCGGAAGCGGCCATCACGCCCTTGCGCGAGCCGCTGGTGTTCGGCAGCGACGTGGCCCACCGCATGGTGGACTTCGCCCAGCGCAACGCCGAGCGCGCGGGCGTGGCCAGCGCCATCGAGTTCCGGGGTGGTGACGCGCTGCAGCGCATGCCCCCCAGCACCCAGCCGGGTGTGCTGCTGCTCAATCCGCCCTACAACGAGCGCATCGCCGTGGCCGGCATTGCACGCGGTGGCCGCGCTGGCGGGCCGATGCGAGGCGGCGCGGACCACGGCGCGCGCGCGGTGCGTGAAACGGCGCAGACCGAGGACGGCGGTGAATTTTTCTCTCGCCTGGCCACGCACTGGAAGAAGAACTACGCGGGCTGGACGGCCTGGGTGCTCACGCCCGACCTCAAGCTGCCAGGCCGGATGCGCTTGAAGGAAACCCGGCGCGTGCCGCTGTGGAACGGGCCCATCGAATGCCGGCTGTTCCGCTTCGACCTCGTGGCGGGAAAAATGGAGGCGAGCACCCATGTCACCGAACGTTGAAACACGCACCCAGCGGCTGGCCACGCTGCTGGGCACCGAACTGCCCATCATTCAGGCCCCCATGGCGGGCTCCCAAGGCAGCGCCTTGGCGCTGGCCGTGTGCGCGGCCGGTGGCCTGGGCTCTCTGCCCGCCGCCGCGCTCATGCCCGAGGCCCTGCGCGCCGAGCTGACCGTGCTGCGCGCACAGAGTGAAGGCCGCCCTTGGAACCTGAACTTCTTCGCCCACCAGCCCCCCGCGCCGGACGTCGCGCGCGAAGCCGCCTGGCGCCAGAGCCTCGCGCCCTACTACGCCGCATACGGCATCGATCCAACCCAGGTTCCCGCAGGCGCGGGCCGCAGCCCCTTCAGCGCGGCGCTGGCCGACTTGGTGGAGGAATTCCGCCCCCCCGTGGTGAGTTTCCACTTCGGTTTGCCCGCGCCCGAACTGCTGGCGCGCGTGCGTGGCTGGGGTTCGAAGGTCCTGTCCAGCGCGACCTCGGTGGAAGAAGCGTTGTGGCTGGAACGGCAGGGCGTGGATGCCGTCATCGCCCAGGGCTTGGAAGCGGGCGGACACCGAGGCCATTTCCTGTGGCGCGATGTCAGCACGCAAATGGGGACCTTCGCCCTGCTGCCCCAGATCGCAGGTGCGGTGCGCATCCCCGTGATCGCGGCCGGCGGGATTGTTGACGCGCAAGGCGTGGCGGCAGCTCTCGCTTTGGGTGCGTCTGGGGTGCAAGCAGGCACGGCTTACCTCCTCTGCTCGGAGGCGAGCCCCAGTCCCGTGCACCGCGCCGCGCTGATCGCCGAAGCGACACGGATCAGGACGGGTCAACCCGCCAGCGGCACCACCTTGACCACGCTCTTCACGGGTGGCGCGGCACGGGGCCTGGTGAACCGCGCCATGCGCGAACTCGGTCCGCTCGACAACGCAGCGCCCGCCTTCCCCCTGGCGACAGCCGCCATCGCCCCCCTGCGTGCCGCAGCCGAGAAGGTGGGCTTGGGCGATTTTTCGCCGCTCTGGTGCGGCCAGAACCTCAGCGCCTTGCCAGTGAACGGCAGTATCAGCGCGGCGGAGGTGACGCGCGCCCTCGCCCAAGGCCTGGCCGCCGGGTGATCGACCTCCTGTCATGAATGCGCCCGGCCTGCACGCCCTGGTCCTCGACACCAACGTCGTGCTCGATTTGCTGCTCTTCGCGGACCCGGCGACGCCCGCCCTGCGCGAGGCCCTGGACGCGCAACGGCTGCACTGGGTGACCACCCCCGTTATGCGCGAGGAACTGGCCCGCGTGCTGGCCTACCCCCACATCGTTGAACGCATGCGGTTTTACCAGCGCAGCGCGGCCGATCTGCTGGTCGACTACGACGCGCGAGCGCGGCTGGTCGATGTGGCGCCCAAGGCACCTTACGTTTGCAAGGACCCCGACGACCAGAAGTTCATCGACCTGGCCTTTCATCTGATGCGCGATCCAGGGCAGCTCCAGGGCGCCATCCTGCTCAGCAAGGACAAGGCCGTCCTCAAACTGAAGAAGCGGCTGGCTGCCCACGGCGTGCTCGTGTCCCCGCGCCTGGATTCCCCTGCGTCAGCACCGGCCTGAATCGATGTGTCTGGGCCGCAGCGGGTGCCGCGCGGTGCATGCAGGTCGACATTTCAAACGCAAGGTTTAACGCAGTCACTCGACCAGCCGCTGGGCTATGCTGCGCCGACGTTCTTATTCCGCATTACACCTTGCACCATGAGCCAAGACACCCCGCCCTCCACCCCTCACGCCGTCCTGCGCCAACGCCAGGACTTCCAGTTCGAGATCGATTTCGGCGCGCCCCGCCCCACGCTGTTGGCCGATGAAAATCCGCCGCTGGGCCAGGGCGCGGGCCCCTCGCCGGTTCAACTGCTCTGCGCGGCCGTGGGCAACTGCATGGCCGACTCGCTGCTGTTCGCGCTGCGCAAGTTCAAGCAGCAACCCGAACCCATCACCTGCGAGGTGCGCGCCGAGGTCGGCCGCAACGCGCAAAACCGCCTGCGCGTGCTGAGCCTGGACGTGGCGCTGACGCTGGGCGTGCCTGCAGCCCAGCTGGAACACCTGGACCGTGTGCTCGCCCAGTTCGAGGACTTCTGCACCGTGGGCATGAGCGTTGCGCAGGGCATTCCGCTTCGCCTCAGCGTGAAGGATGCGACGGGCGCTCAACTCAAGTGAAAGGAGTGGCTGTGCCGGCGCGCGTCATCACCGCAGGTCAAATCAGCAGCGGCAGTTCGGCAGCAAGAAAATCGTAGACCGCTCGTATCCGTGGGCTGCTGCGGATCTCCCGGTGCACGACCAGCCACATGGGCAGGGGCGGGACCTTGAGCACACCGCCCAGCACCTGCACCACCTCGGGCGTTGAGCGAGCCACATAACCAGGCGCGAACCCGATGCCCACGCCGGCGGCGACTGCCCGCCACTGAACGATCATGTCGTCGCAGCGCAGCACGAAAGCCTCGGGGCCGACCGGATAGCCCAGACGATTGAAGCCCTGCAGGACCGTGGTGTCTGTATCGCCAGCAATCAGGTCGTGACGCAGCAGATCGGCTATTTGGCGCGGTGTGCCACGCCGCGCCAAATAGCTGCGATGCGCATACGCCCCGATACGCAGCTCGCCCAGCTTGCGAGCGATCAGCGTGTTCTGTTGCGGCCGCACCATGCGGACCGCAATGTCGGCCTCGCGCCGCAGGAGATTGCTGACGGCATTGCTGGCGACGAGTTCGATCCGGATGTCGGGCAAACTCACACGCATGCGCGCCAGTAGGGTAGGCATCAGATAGATTGCCACGGGCGTGCTGGCCGTCAGGCGCACGGTGCCGGTCTCGCGCGCCAACTCGCCCTGCAACACCCGAGCCAACTGCAGGGCGCCACTTTCCATGGTGCGCGCCGCGTCAGCCAGCAGCAGGGCTGTCGCCGTGGGCGCGAGGCCTCGACCGGTACGCTCGAACAGCAAGGCCCCCAATTGTCGCTCCAGCTCCGCCACCTGACGACTCACCGTGGGTTGGCTCAGCCGCAGCACGCGCGCGGCACCCAGCAGGCTCCCCTGTTCCAGCGTGACAAGCAGGGTACGGATCAGGTTCCAGTCAAAGCTATTCATTGATGCAAGTGATCTATAGAAACTCATGCAATTGTGTTGGTGGTAGAGCGATTCCACAATCGTGCCATTGATCGCTTTTCTGGAGACTTGTCATGCAACGCCGTTCCTTTCTTCGCGTCGCCAGCGGCGGTTTCATCGCCGCAGCCGTCGCCACACCCCTGACCCTGAGCGGCTGCTCGAGCGAGTTACCTCCCGAGGCCCTGCAGGCCTGGCAGGGACCTGGGGAGGAGCCCGATGTGCGCCGCTGGATCCTGGCCCATGCCATCTTGGCGCCGCATTCGCACAACTTGCAGTCTTGGTTGGTGGATCTGCGCACACCGGATGAGATCACGCTTTACCTGGACCGTGGCCCCGGTCGCCTGCTGCCCGAGACCGACCCCTGGCATCGACAGATGATGCTCAGTCAGGGAACTTTTCTGGAACTGCTGGACTTGGCTGCGCGACAGCGCGGCTTGCGCGCGGACGTCATACTGTTCCCGCAAGGCGAGTTCGAAACCCGCACGGTGGACTCGCGGCCCACGGCACACATCCGGCTGGTCGCGGACTCCACGGTGAAGCCCGATCCCCTCTTCGCGCAGGTCTTCCGGCGGCGCACCAACCGCGAAGCTTACGAAGTACGCGAGCCCGCACCCAACGCCTTGCAGGCCATCGCGGCGGCGGTGCACGACCCCTTGCTGCGCGCTGGCTTCGTTGGGGGCGCGGAACCGCAACGACTCCAGGAACACCGCGACATCGCCATGGAAGCTTGGCGCATCGAGCTGCAGACCCCGCGCACGATCTTGGAGTCCTATCGCGTGCTGCGGGTGGGGCCCCAGGAGATCGCCGCGCACCGCGACGGCCTATCGCTCAATACGCCGCTGATGCGCGCCCTGGTGACGCTGGGTCTGTTCGACCGTGGCCATCCGCCCGAGCCGGGAGACCTGGGCATTGCGAGTCAGATCGAGGACTTCAACGCCAAGGTCGGCACGACCCCGGCCTTCTTCTGGCTGGTCAGTGAAGGCCAGGGACGGACAGTGCAAATCAAGGCCGGTCGGGCCTATCTGCGCGCCCAGCTGGCAGCCACAGCCCAGGGCTTGTCCATGCATCCGGTCTCGCAAGCTCTGCAGGAATACCCGGAGCAAGCCGAACCCTATGCCCGCATCCACCGACTGCTGGACGCGCCACCGACCCGGCAGACGGTGCAAATGTGGACCCGTCTGGGCTACGCCCCGGCCATCCCCCCTTCGCCGCGGCGCGGACTGGACGCCCATATCTTGCGAGTCTGAAATACTGCCTGAGTACCTAACTACAGAGAGCAGAGAGCCGTCAGTCATCCCCCTGCGGACCGCGCCCAGGCGCCATTGACGGCCACCCGCTCCACCACCCGCTCGTCGCCCAGCACGATGAGCGCGAACAGCAACTCCTCGAGATTGCGCGCCTGCGCGGTCTTGCGAGCCAGCAGGGGCGTGGCAGCGGGGTTGAGGACGAGGAAGTCGGCCTCGTGGCCGGGCTGCAGATTGCCGATCACGCCTTCCAGACCCAGGGCTTTGGCGGCGCCAGCGGTGTGCAACCACCAGAGTCGCTGCGGGCTCAAGGAAAGACCCGGCTTGGCTGCGCCCTCGCGCCCCACGTAATAGGCCGCCAGCATGGTGCGGAAGGGACTGAAGCTGGTGCCACCGCCCACGTCGCTGGCCAGGCCGTATGCATGACCCACGCGGTCCGCGGCGGCGTAGTCGAAGAAGCCACTGCCCAAGAACAGGTTGCTCGTCGGACAGACCGCGGCCACCGCGCCGCGATCGCGCAGGAGGGCGCGGTCATCGTCGTCGAGATGGATGCAGTGGGCGTAGACGGCGCGCTCGCGCAACAAGCCAAAGTCTTCATAAACGGACAGGTAGCTGCGTGACTGGGGGAACAGCTCACGCACCCAGGCGATCTCGTCACGGTTCTCGGCCACGTGAGACTGAATCCACACGGCCTTGTACTTCGAAGCCAACTCACCCGCGCCACGCAACTGGCTTGCGCTCGACGTCGGCGCGAAACGCGGGGTGATCGCATAGCCCAGACGGTCCACGTCGTGCCACTTGCGGATCAAGGTTTCGGTGTCGATCAGGCTCTGCTCCGTTTCATCGCGCACGCCGTCCGGCGAATGGCGGTCCTGCAAGACCTTGCCCGCGATCAAGCGCAGGCCTCGCATCCGAGCCTCGGCCATCAAGGCATCCACAGACTGGGGATGGGACGTCGCGAAGGTCAGCGCCGTCGTGACACCATGGCGCTGCAACTCATCGAGAAAGAAGCGCGCCACGTCAGTGGCGTAAGCCAGATCGCCAAAGCGGCTCTCGTGCGGGAAGGTGTAGTTTTCCAGCCAAGGCAGTAGCCCCTCGGCGGGCGAGCCGATCACATCGGTCTGCGGGTAATGGATGTGCAGATCGATGAATCCCGGCGCCAGGATGCGGCCTGGCCAATGCGTGACCGCGAGCCCAGGAAAGTCTCTGGCCAACTCGGATGTCAGGGCGCGGAAATCCCCCGCAAGCTGCACCACCTGACGCCCCGTCGCATCCGGGCCAACGACAAGCAAGCCGTCCTCATCGTAAAGAACTTGGCCTTGTTGATTGAAACGCAACAGCGCGGCTCGATAGGCATGCATCATGCCGACGAGCTTACCCTTTTCGGACCGTTTCGGCCCGAAACCCATTAGCATCTTGGCTCATGCACGCCAAGCCCACCGCCGCCGCCCGCACGTCGAGGAACGTCGCGCTGGAGCTTGGTTTCAGGCGCTGCGCCCAGGATCTGCGCATGCTGCTCCTGACCACGCCCTTGGGTTGGCTGCTGGTGGCCTGGATCTGCTGGGACCGCGTGCCCATGGAACATCTGGGCTGGTGGCTGGGCGGATTTGCGGTCAGTTGGATCATCGCGCTGCTCCTGCTCACCCTGCTACTGCGCCTGCCATCCCCACAACGTCGCCGCCACGGCTGGCTGCTCCATGCAGCGGCGGCGTTGGATGGCATGGCCTGGGCAGCCATGGTGCCCCTGCTGATGCCCGACACGGGCGCCAAGGCACTCCTGCCCTGGCTGATCGTGCTGTTGTGCGGCGGCGCGGCCGTGACGGCACCGATCTACGCGTCTTATGTCCGAGCCCATTTTTCCTACCTCGCGGGTTTGTTTGGCGTCTTGCTCGGACATACCCTGTGGCGGTTCCCGGACGTAGAGCATCTGAGCATCACCCTGGGACTGACCGTCTTCCTCGTGCTGCTGACCTGGCACATCCGCCGCATCGGCCATTCGGCGGAGGAAGCCGTGCGCCAGCAGCTGAAAAACACCGCCAAGAGCGAGCGCCTGGCGGGTCTGCTGCGCGTGGCGCGGCGCGATGCCGAGACCGACGCGCTGACCGGACTGGCCAACCGACGCCTGCTCGACAGCACGCTGTCGAGCCGCTGGCAAGCCGGTGGACTCAATGATCGACGAGAACGTCCCCTCTCGGTGCTGATGCTGGACCTGGACCATTTCAAGCGCGTGAACGACACGCACGGACATGACGTGGGCGACCAGATCCTCAAGGCGTTTGCGGTCCGCACCAGCAAGCAGCTGCGCAAACCCGATTTGTTCGCGCGCTACGGCGGCGAAGAGTTCACCGTGCTGCTGCCTGGCACGGACGCCGCGAAGGCCATGCTGATCGCGGAGCGCGTGCGCGCCTCGATCGCGGGCATGCCCTTGATCGCCGAGCCGCCGGTGCCGATCACGGTGTCGATTGGCGTCGCGCAGCGCAAGCCGAACGAAAGCACGGAGTCCCTGCTAGCGCGCGCGGACGCCGCGCTCTACGCCGCCAAGCAGGGCGGGCGCAACCGCGTGATGCTGGCGGAGTAAGAGACGGGACGGCATCACCGCGCAGCCTCAATCCGAGTTCAGCGGCCCGTCACGGGGAGGGCGCGTGTCCTGCCCCACAGCACGAAAGCAATCAACACGATCAGCACCGCATTCATCGGCAGCACCATCGTCTCGCCCCGCACGGCGTGAAAGCCCAACGCGAGCACCTGAAGCACCAGCAAGCCGATGGCGGCCAGCGCAGTCAGTCGAGGCCGGATGCGGGTGAGGGAGGGCAGAAGAATGCCCAAGCCGCCGAGCAGATCGGCGATGGCCGTCACCGGCACCAGGAACGGCAACTGCGCCGTCCACGGCATCATCTTGGCGAGCTCCTCGGCTGGCGTCGCGAGCTTGGTGACGCCCGCGTAAATGAAGAAGAGGGCCAGCAAGCCCTGAGTCAGCCACAGGGCGATGCTGAGGACAGTTCTGGGTCGGCCGTTGGCCTTGGCGTTGGACATCATGAAAAACTCCTTGGTGGGTTGGTGGCCCCCGACTGCCAGGGGCGCTGCCACGAAGTTAAGGCCGCTGAAGCATTTACGGAAGCGATAAAAAATCGATCAAAATCATCTCCAAAGGAGATGGATCATGATCGGCACGCTCACCTTGGACCAGCTGCGCGTGCTGGTGGCGATTGAAGAGACCGGCAGCTTCTCCGCGGCGGGCCGGCGGCTGCGACGGGTGCAGTCCGCCATCAGCCACACCGTGCAAGCGCTCGAAACGGCGCAGGGCATCGCGTTGTTCGATCGCAGCGGCCGGGTGCCGCGCTTCACCGAAGCGGGCAGGGTCCTGGCGGCACAAGCGCGCCAAGTGCTGCGCCAAGCCGAGGCGTTCGAGCGCACGGCCCAATCGATGGCGGCCGGGTTGGAGCCGGAGCTGAGCCTGGCGGTGGACAGCTTCGTGCCGACGCCACCTTTGATCCGCAGCTTGGCTGGGCTGCGGACGCAGCACCCCGAACTCGCCGTGACGCTGTTCACCGAAGGCATGGGCGCGGCCGAACGCAGGGTGCATGAGGGTTCCGCCACCCTCGGGCTGTGCGCGCTGCTGCCCTCCATGCATCAAGACCTGCAGGCCAGCGCGTTGACCGAGGTCACCCTGGTGCCCGTGGTGGCAACGACCCACGCCTTGGCGCGCGAAACCAGGGTGCTGACGCGCGACATCCTGGCGGAACATGTGCAGCTGATCCTGACCGATCCACTGCAACGACCGGGACCGAGCTTCAGCGTGGTGAGCCCCCGGGTCTGGCGCTTCGTCGAGATCGCCCGCCGATTGGAATTCCTGCTCGCCGGTTTCGGCTGGGGCACGATGCCGCTGCACTTGGTGCAGCCGCATCTGGAGGCAGGACGGCTGGCGCGGCTGCCCATCGACGACCCCGGGCTGCTGCCCCGATCCGTCGGCCTGTTTGCCATCCACCACCGCCAGCGGCCTCTGGGCTTGGGCGCGCGCTGGCTGCTGGCCGAATTGCAGCGGCAAAGCTGGTTCGATTAGCGTCTGCCAGAGGACGGCAGCGAGGGTATGAACCGGCTCATTTCGGCAAGCGGGTCACCACCCCTTCAACCAGCCAGTTCATGCTCAGAATCTGCGCATCGCTCAAGGTTTGGCCACGCGCGATGACCACCTGGCCTTCGTTGTCGCGCACCTCGGCCATGGCATGGAAGGGATGGAGACGGCCTGCGGCAACGTCACGCTGACGGGCGAGCACTTCCTCGCGCACCGCAGCGGGCACCTTGGGCCCAAAGCCCTCGACACGGATCATGCCCTCCTTCACACCACCCCAGACACTGCCGCTCTTCCAGCTGCCATCCAACACGGCACGCACGCGGCGGGTGTAGTAGTCACCCCATTGGTGGGTCACGGCGACGATCTGCGCATCGGGCGCGATCTTGCGCATGTCGGAGTGGTAGGCCACGGCCAAGGCGCCGCGCTCTTGGGCGGCGGTCATCACCGCCGGACTGCCCGTGTGGAAGGCCAACACCTGCGCGCCCTGGTTGAGCAGGCTCAGCGCCGCCTCGCGCTCCTTGGGCGGGTTGAACCATTCGCTGATGAAGAGCACACGCACCGTGGCCTGCGGATTGACCGAGCGCATGCCCAGGGTGAAGGCGTTGATGCCCTGTAGCACCTCGGGGATGGGAAAGCCCGCCACGTAACCGGCCTGGGTGGCCAGGCGACCGGCGGCCACGCCCGCGAGGTAACGGCCTTCGTAATAACGCGCGTTGGCGGCAGCCACGTTGGGGGCGGTTTTGTAGCCCGTGATCGACTCGAACCTCACGTCTGGGAATTCCGCCGCCACACGCAGCGTCGGCTCCATGTAGCCGAAGCTCGGCGTGAAGATGATCTTGTTGCCTTGCAGCGCCAGATCGCGGATCACGCGCTCGGCATCCGCGCCTTCGGGCACGTTCTCCACATAGCGGGTGCTGACCTTGCCGCTGGCCTTGAAGGCCGCCTCGACGGCCAAGCGACCTTCCTCATGCTGCCGCACCCAACCCGCGTCGGTGAGCGGGGCGACATACACAAAGGCCGCCTTGAGCGGCCCCGGGGTGGCCGCCGGTGCCGACGCAAGGTCGGGCGCTGGCCCCGAAGGTCGGGCGGACTGTGAAAAAACGGGGGGGCAAAACAAGGCAGCCGCAAGCGCCAGGCATGGCGCGGCCACGAGGTTTTTGTACATGGTGTTCCTCTACATGGTCCCGAAATGAAAAATGCGCGCGGCCTGGGACTCAGCCGTGCGCGGACCGATTTTCCCACGAAGTTCCAGGGTGCCATGACGCGATGCTCGAGCCCGCCCTCATCCAACTTCGTTTTGTTGCAAGTGCTTATCAATTGCAGGCGAAGCAAGCCAGGGTAAGAACCCTGGAAAAATGAAAAAGTCCTCCTAGAATCCGCCCCACGCTTGAGGCAATGCCGTCGCCAGGCTGGTGCGCCGCCTCTTCCTTTCAACGCGAAAAGAAGGTGCCCCCATGGTGCAGCTCTCCAGACGCCAGTTCATGAAAGTGACTGGCACCACACTGGCGGGTTCGAGCCTGGCGCTGATGGGCTTCTCGCCCGCCACCGCCCTGGCCGACGTCCGACAGTACAAACTCTCCGCCGCCACGGTGACCCGCCAGACCTGCACCTACTGCTCGGTCGGTTGCGGCATCCTGATGTACTCGCACGGCGACGGCGCGAAGAACGTGCGTTCCACCGTGTTCCACGTCGAGGGTGACCCGGACCACCCGGTCAACCGCGGCACGCTCTGCCCCAAGGGCGCGGGCCTGCTGGACATCATCAACAGCCCCAGCCGCCTGACGTATCCCGAGTACCGCGCGCCGGGCTCCAACGAGTGGAAGCGCCTGTCCTGGGACGAGGCGCTGGACCGCATCGCCAAGCTGCTCAAGGCCGACCGCGACGCCAACTTCGTCGAGAAGACGGCGGATGGCCTGACGGTCAACCGCTGGCTCACCACCGGCATGCTGGCGGCCTCGGCCTCCAGCAACGAGGCCGGCTACATCACCCACAAGGTCGCCCGTTCCTGGGGCCTGCTCGCATTCGACAACCAAGCCCGTGTCTGACACGGCCCGACGGTGGCAGGTCTTGCCCCGACGTTTGGCCGTGGAGCGATGACGAACCATTGGGTCGACATCAAGAACGCGGATGTGATTCTGATCATGGGCGGCAATGCCGCCGAGGCGCACCCCTGCGGATTCAAGTGGGTGACGGAAGCGAAGGCGCACAACAAGGCGCACTTCATGGTGGTGGACCCGCGCTTCAACCGCTCGGCGTCCGTGGCCGACTTCTACGCGCCGATCCGTTCCGGCAGTGACATCGCCTTCCTGGGCGGCATCATCAATTACCTGCTGACGAACGACAAGATCCACCACGAGTACGTGAAGGCCTACACGGACTTCACCTTCATCGTGCGCGAGGACTTCAAGTTCGACGAGGGCATTTTCTCGGGCTACAACCCCGAGAAACGCACCTACGACAAGTCCAGCTGGGACTACGAGCTGGGTGCGGACGGCTACGTCAAGACGGACCCCACGCTCAAGCACCCGCGCAGCGTCTACCAGCTGATGAAGCAGCACTACGCGCGCTACACGCCCGAGATGGTCGAGCGCGTCTGCGGCACGCCCAAGGAGAAGTTCCTGCACGTGTGCGAGCAGTTCGCGTCCACGGCCGTGCCGGGCCGCGCGGCCACCATCATGTACGCGCTGGGCTGGACGCAGCACAGCACGGGCGCGCAGATGCTGCGCACCGGCGCCATGGTGCAACTGCTGTGCGGCAACATCGGCGTGGCGGGCGGTGGCATGAACGCGCTGCGCGGCCACAGCAACATCCAGGGCCTGACGGACCTGGGCCTGCTGTCGGGCAGTTTGCCGGGCTACCTCACCCTGCCGGGACAAGCCGAACAGGACTACGCCAAGTACATCGAAGCGCGCGCGCAGAAACCCCTGCGCGCCAACCAGATGAGCTATTGGCAGAACTACGGCAAGTTCCACGTCAGCCTGATGAAGGCCTGGTACGGCCCCGCCGCGACCAAGGAGAACAACTGGGCCTTCAACTACCTGCCCAAGCTCGACAAGCAGTACGACATGCTGCAGGTCTTCGAGCTGATGCACCAGGGCAAGGTCAACGGCTACATCGCCCAGGGCTTCAACCCCATCGCCTCGCTGTCCAACAAGGACCGCGTGCGCGATGGGCTGTCCAAGCTCAAGTTCCTGGTCGTGATGGACCCCCTGGCGACGGAAACGGCTGAGTTCTGGAAAAACCACGGCGAGTACAACGACGTGGACACGGCCTCGATCCAGACCGAGGTGTTCCGCCTGCCGACCACCTGCTTCGCCGAGGAAGATGGCGCGGTCGTCAGTTCCTCGCGCGTGCTGCAGTGGCACTGGAAGGCGGCCCAGCCCCCGGGCGAGGCGCGCACGGACATCCACATCATGTCCTCGCTGCACCAGCGCATGAAGACGCTGTACGCCAAGGAAGGCGGCAAGTTCCCCGACCCCATCCAGAACCTCTGGTGGCCATACGCGAAGGCCGAGGAACCGACCCCCGAGGAAGTGGCCAAGGAGTACAACGGTCGCGCCCTGGTCGATTTGATCGACCCCAAGGACAAGACCACGGTGCTGCGCAAGGCGGGCGAACAGGTCTCCGGCTTTGGTGAACTGCGCGACGACGGCACGACGATCGGCGGCTGCTGGATCTACGCGGGCGCCTGGACCACCGCGGGCAACCAAATGGCGCGGCGCGACAACAGCGACCCCACGGGCATCGGCAACACGCTGAACTGGGCCTGGGCTTGGCCGGCCAACCGCCGCGTGCTCTACAACCGCGCGTCCTGCGACCCGAGCGGCAAGCCCTTCAACCCCAAGCGCAAGCTGGTGGCCTGGAACCCCGCCGCCAACGGTGGCGCGGGCGGCTGGGGCGGCGCGGATGTGCCGGACTTCGGCGGCACCCTCGCGCCCGAGACCGGTGCCGGCCCCTTCATCATGAACCCTGAAGGCGTGGCCCGCTTCTTCTCGCGCAAGGGCTTGAACGAAGGCCCCTTCCCCGAGCACTACGAACCCTTCGACACGCCGCTGGGCTACAACCCGCTGAACCCGAAGAACGCCAAGGCGACCAGCAACCCGGCCGCGCGCGTGTTCCCGGAGATCTGGAAGACCTTCGGCGAAGCCAAGGAGTTCCCACACGTGGGCACTACCTACCGGCTGACCGAGCACTTCCACTACTGGACCAAGCACGCGGTGCTGAATGCCATCACCCAGCCCGAGCAGTTCGTCGAGATCGGCGAGGCCCTGGCCAAGGAAGTGGGCGTGAAGACCGGCGAGCGCATCCGCGTCTCGTCCAAGCGAGGTCACATCGTGGCGGTCGCGCTGGTCACCAAGCGCATCAAGCCCATGCAGGTGGATGGCAAGCCGCTGCACCACGTGGGCATCCCAATCCACTGGGGCTTCACCGGCGTGACCAAGAAGGGCTATCTGGCGAACACGCTGACGCCTTTCGTCGGCGATGGCAACACCAACACGCCCGAGTTCAAGACCTTCCTGGTCAAGGTTGAGAAAGCGTAAGGAAATGAACATGACCCCCAAGCTCATTTCATTCGCGGCCCCCCAAGGGGGCGCAGCCTCCTTCGGGGCGGCCCGTCAGGAGGCATGACCATGTCATCACTGCAATCTCTCGACATCGTGCGGCGTTCCGCCACCACCACGCCCTCGCCGAGCATCCGCGAGGCGCATTCCGGCGAGGTCGCCAAGCTCATCGACGTGTCCAAGTGCATCGGCTGCAAGGCCTGCCAGACCGCCTGCATGGAGTGGAACGACCTGCGCGAGGACGTCGGCTCCAACCACGGCGTCTATGACAACCCGATGGACCTGACCGAACACTCGTGGACCGTCATGCGGTTCACCGAGTACGACAACACGGCCACGGGCAACCTGGAATGGCTGATCCGCAAGGACGGCTGCATGCACTGCGCGGACCCTGGCTGCCTCAAGGCCTGCCCCTCGCCCGGCGCGATCGTGCAGTACGCGAACGGCATCGTGGACTTTCAGGAAGAGCACTGCGTCGGCTGCGGCTACTGCGTCACCGGCTGTCCCTTCGACGTGCCCCGCATCTCGAAGAAGGACAAGAAAGCCTACAAGTGCACGCTGTGCTCCGACCGCGTGGCCGTGGGCCAGGAGCCGGCCTGCGTCAAGACCTGCCCCACTGGCGCCATCATGTTCGGCACCAAGGACGCGATGAAGGACCAGGCGGCCGAGCGCATCGCCGACCTGAAGGAACGCGGCTTCGAGAAGGCCGGCTTGTACGACCCGGCTGGCGTGGGCGGCACGCACGTCATGTACGTGCTGCACCACGCGGACCAGCCCTCGCTGTACGCGGGCCTGCCCAACGAGCCGAAGATCAGCCCCATGGTCAGTCTCTGGAAGGGCGTGGCCAAACCGCTGGCGATGTTCGCGCTGGGCGCAGCCGCGCTGGGGGGCTTGTTCCACTTCATCACCAAGGGTCCCAACGAAGTCTCCAAGGAACTGGAAGACGAGATGGAACGCGAAGACAAGAAAGCCAAGGAGGCCTGACCATGCAACGCAACCCCCGCGATTTGCAACGCTACACGGCGTCCGAGCGCGCCAACCACTGGGCCGTGGGCATCTGCTTCATCCTGCTGGCGCTGTCGGGTCTGGCCTTCTTCCACCCCGCCTTCTTCCCGCTCACCCAACTCTTCGGTGGCGGGCCCTGGACGCGCATCCTGCACCCCTACATTGGCCTGGTGATGGCCGCGGGCTTCGTGATGATGTTCCTGCGCTTCTGGCGCCTCAACGTCATCGAAGCGCGCGACAAGGAATGGCTGAGGAACGTGCGCAAGATGGTGGACGGCAACGACCACGACATGCCTGAGCAGGGCAAGTACAACGGTGGCCAGAAGGTGCTGTTCTGGGGTCTGGTGGTCTGCATGGCCCTGCTGCTGGTGAGCGGCGTGCTGATGTGGCGGGCCTGGTTCAACCTGCCGGTGACGCTGGTGCGCCTGGCCTCGGTGCTGCATGCCGTCGCGGCGGTGGGCATGATCGGCCTGATCATCCTGCACGTCTACGCGGCGATCTGGACCCGTGGCACCATCCGCGCCATGCTCTACGGCACGGTCACCCGCGCCTGGGCCAAGCAGCATCACCGCGGCTGGTACCGCGAGCAGACCGGCGACAATCGCTGACAACACGCCACCGCGGTTGCCGCGCCACGCCGCCGGAGGACCCGGCGGCGTTTTCATTTTTCAGGACCTCCATGCAACGCATCCTTCAGCCCGGCGACATCGAAGCGCTTGACCACACCGCCTTCACCCGCGTGCGCCTGCCCGAGCCCGGTAGCCTCTACACCGACCGTGCCGCGCGCCTGGCGCAACTGGCCGAAGGCAACCCCATCGCCGACTACCTGCGCTTCGCCGCGCGCCTGGTGCGTGCGCAAGCCCGAGTCGCGGCCCAGTTGGCGCCCTTGTCCTTCAGCGAGGCCGAGGTGCAGCAAGTGGCGCGCGCGCAAGAACATTCCATGCCGCTGTTCCCCGCCGCCGAACACATCGCCCCGGACTGGCGCGCGGTGTTGACTCAGGTGCTGGACGCGCTGGAACATGGCGAGCAGTCCTCCACGAAACCCGTCGAACCGCTGCCCACGGCCATCGCGGGCCTGATCACGCGCCTGCGTGGCATGAAGGGCGAAGACCTCGACGCGCTGGCCCACCGCATGGTGACGCGCCTGGCCCTGCTGCAGACGCCCGGCAAGTCGACCGAGGCCGATGAACTGGCCCTGCAACCCCTGGTGCTGGCCGCGCTGCAAGTCACCTACACCCACCGCGCCAGCCACCTGCGCGTCGCCGACGTCCCCTACACCGACCCCGCCAGCATCTGCCCCGTCTGCGCCGCCCCACCCGTGGTCAGCGTGTTGCGCATCGGTGGCCAATCTGCCGGTCACCGCTACTTGCATTGCGGCCTGTGCAGCACGGAGTGGCACATGGTGCGCGTCAAATGCAGCCACTGCGAATCCACGGAGGGCATCCGCTACCAGGGCGTCGAAAGCCAGGTGCAGGACGGTGAAACGCAGACCGAGACCGCGGACAAGAGCGCAGGGGGCAAGAAAGACCAGCAGGTCGTGCTGGCCGAGACTTGCGATCACTGCCACGGCTACCGCAAGATCGTGAACCAGGAAAAAGACCCGCTGGCCGAGCCGCTGGCCGACGACCTGGCCACGCTGACGCTCGACTTGCTGATGAGCGAAACCCCCTACGCCCGCGCCGGTGCCAACCCGCTGCTGGCCTTCGCCGCTGAATGAGCTGTTCGAGTGCAGACCAACGTGATAGCCTGAGGCTCCGCCACCTTCTTTCGCGAGTGATGAGTTCATCCTCCCTAGAACCCGCCCGTCGCGGCCCCGGCCTGCTGGCCAAACTGCCCTCCGTCGATCGCGTGCTCGTCCAACCGGCGCTACGCGCCCTGGCCGCGCAGTACGGCCACGGTCAAGTCACGGACGCACTGCGCGACGCGCTCGACCGCTTGCGCGCGCAGGCTCAGTCCGGCGCCCTCACGGCCGAGCAACTGGACGCCCAAGCCACGACCGAAGCCTTGGCTGGCACCGTCACGCAGCGCCTGGAGGCCAAGTTCGCCCCGCGCCTGCGCGCCGTGTTCAACCTCAGCGGCACGGTGTTGCACACCAACCTCGGCCGCGCCCTGCTGCCTGACGAGGCCGTTCAGGCCGTGGTGCGTGCGCTGACCACGCCCGCGAATCTGGAGTTCGATCTGGCGACCGGCGGACGCGGCGACCGCGACGACCTGGTGGACGAACTGCTGCGCGAACTCACCGGCGCCGAAGCCGCGACGGTGGTCAACAACAACGCCGCCGCCGTGCTGCTCACGCTGAGTGCACTGGCCGCGAAGAAGGAAGTCATCGTCTCGCGCGGTGAACTGGTGGAGATCGGCGGCGCCTTCCGCATCCCGGACATCATGAAGCGCGCGGGCGCGACGCTGGTCGAGGTCGGCACCACCAACCGCACCCACGCCAAGGACTATGCCGAAGCCATCACGCCGCGCACCGCCTTGCTGATGAAGGTTCACACCAGCAACTACGCGGTCACCGGCTTCACCAAGAGCGTGCCCGAAAGCGAGGTCGCGCAGATCGCGCACGCGGCCAGCGCGGCGCACCCGCATGGCGTGCCGTTGGTGGTGGACTTGGGCAGCGGCACCTTGGTGGATCTGTCACGCTGGGGCCTGCCGCACGAACCCACGGTGCGCGAGACCATCGCCGCGGGCGCCGACCTCGTCACCTTCAGCGGCGACAAGCTGCTGGGCGGCCCGCAAGCGGGGTTGATCGTGGGCCGCAAGGACCTGATCGCCAAGATCAAGAAGAACCCGCTCAAGCGCGCGCTGCGCGTCGGCAAGCTGACCCTGGCCGCGCTCGAGCCCGTGCTGCGCCTCTACCTCACGCCCGAACGCCTGGCCGAGCGGCTCACCACGCTGCGCCTCTTCACCCGCCCGCAGGCGCAGATGCACGCGCAGGCCGAAGCCTTGAAACCTCTGTTGCAGGGGGCGTTGGGCTCAGCGTACACGGTAGAGACTGCACCCATGTTCAGCCAGATCGGCAGCGGCGCCCTGCCCTCGGACACTTTGCCCAGCCATGGTCTGCGCGTGCGGCCGGTGGACGCCAAACGCGCGGGTCGTGCGATCACCCGACTCGAAACCAGTCTGCGCCAGTTGCCGCGCCCGGTAATTGGCCGCGTTGCCGACGACAGCCTCTGGTTCGACCTGCGCTGCCTGGAAGCCCAGGACGCGGCGGACTTCGTCGCGCAACTCGCCTTGCTGCAAACAGCATTGGAAGCATGAAATTGCAAACCTCCAGTGGCCGCGGAGCAGGCCAAACGCGGGCTCCCGCGGAACCGGCTTTGCCGGGCCGCTGGGAGCGCCCCCGTGAGGGGCTGAGAGGCCGCGGCTCCAAGCCTGCCTGCGCAGGCTTGGACGGCCCGAAGAGCCCCGGCCTCTGGCCGTGGCACAGATGCCGACCCACACGAAGTGGGGGAGCAACGGGGGAGGGCCTGTTTTGATCATCGGCACCGCCGGTCACATCGACCACGGCAAAACCACGCTGGTGCGCGCGCTCACCGGCGTGGACACCGACCGCCTCAAGGAAGAGAAGGCGCGGGGCATCTCCATCGAGTTGGGGTATGCCTACACGCCCTTGCCGCAGACCTCGGGCGAGGACGCCCGCCAGGTGCTGGGCTTCATCGACGTGCCGGGCCACGAGAAATTTGTCCACACCATGGCAGCGGGCGTGGCCGGCATCGACCATGCCCTGCTGGTGGTCGCAGCCGACGACGGCGTGATGCCACAGACACGGGAGCACCTCGCCATCGCCCTGCTGCTGGGCGTGCGCGAGGGCAGCATTGCGCTGACCAAGACCGACCGCGTCGACACCCAGCGCATCCATGCCGTGCGCGAGGAGTTGCGTGCCCTGCTGGTCGGCACGCCGCTGGCGGATGCGGTGCTGTTCGAGACCACGGCCACGCGCGACGACGATCCCGGCGTGGCCGCGCTGCGCACCCACCTCTTTGAGCGCGCGCGTGCGCATGCGACGCGACCCGACAGCGGCCTGTTCCGCCTCGCCGTGGATCGGGTCTTCACGCTCGCGGGCCAGGGCACGGTGGTCACGGGCACGGTGTTCGGTGGCACGGCTCGGATCGGCGACAACCTGCGCCATTCGGCCAGCGGTCAGATGGTGAGGGTGCGCAGCATCCACGCACAGAACCGCGCCAGCGCGAGCGGCCATGCCGGTCAACGGGTTGCACTGGCCCTCGTGGGCATCGAGAAAGAGGCCATTCAACGCGGCGATTGGATCGCCGACGCACGCGCGCTGCGGGCCAGTCGCCGCATGGACGTGCGCCTGCACCTGCTGCCCGATGCGGAGATTCGCGCCTGGACGCCGGTGCATGTGCACCTGGGCGCGGCCCACCATCTGGCGCACGCGGTACCGCTGGAAGGCGACACGGTTCGCCATGGGGACCCCCAACGCCCCCACTCGGGGTCCACTGACCCCGAGGACGGCGCGGATCGGGGAGCGCGTGTTCAACTGGTCTTCGACACCGATGTGCACGCCACGGCAGGCGATCGCTACATCCTGCGCAACGCGCAGGCCAGCCGCACCCTCGGTGGAGGGCAAGTGCTCGACCCCTACGCCCCCGAACGCAAGCGCCGCAGTCCCGAACGCTTGGCCTGGCTGGATGCGTTGCAACAGGTCTTAGCCGAGGGGACACTCGCACCTTTGCTGAACCACGCGCCGCAAGGGCTCACGCGGGCGCACCTGGCCCTGCTGCTGGGGCGTCCCCCCGAGTCGCTGTCCCTGCCCGCCGACACGCGGGCATTGACGCTCGCCGAGGACGACGCCCTGCTCATCACCCCCGCGCACTGGCAAGCCCTGCGCGCCCAGGTGCTGGACGCCCTGACCCGCGTGCACACGCAATCGCCCGACGAGCCCGGCGTCAACGCCGCGCGCCTGCGCCGCATGGCCTTGCCCACCCTGAACTCGGCCACGCTGTCACAGGGCGATGCGCTCTGGCAAGGATTGCTCACGGCCTTGTTGGCCGAGGGCGCGCTCGCCCAGAGCGGAGCGTGGCTGCACCTGCCCACTCACCGCGTGGAGCTGAGCGCCAGCGAGGAGGCCTTGGCCGAGCGGCTCCTGCCCGCGCTGCGGGGCATGACGCCCGCCGAAGGTTACGACCCACCCTGGGTGCGCGATCTGGCGAAAGACTTCCACGTGGGGGAAGAGGTGGTGCGTCAGCTGCTGCGCAAGCTGGCCCGCCAAGGGGCGCTGCACCAGGTGGTCAAGGATTTGTTCTACAGCGCCGAGCGCATGGACGAACTCGCTGCGCTGATCGCGCGCCTGGCGGCCGAGGCGGCGCCTCCGGCGGCCCATGACGGCGCGCGTGCCGCGCCCGTCCTGAGCGGCGCCGTCGAAGCCGCGCACTTTCGCGACGCGACGGGCCTGGGCCGCAAGCGTGCCATCCAGGTGCTGGAGTACTTCGACCGCGTGGGCTACACGCGCCGCGTGCGCGACGCGCACCTGCTGCGGCCGGGCGTGAGCTGGCAAGGCGCAAGCTAGGGCCTGTTCACACTCATTTCCCGAGTGCGAACAGGCCCTAAGCTCTTCTAGAATCATCCACCGCTCACGGGCCGCTGTTCGTGACCGAAGGAAGGCATACGCACCCGGTGGTGCGCCCGGGCTTCAAACCCGGTAGGGGGCGTCAGTCGCTTCCTGGTAGGTTCGACTCCTGCTGCTTTCCGCCCTGGCCACTATGAAGGTCGGCGTGAAGGACTCACTGGAACGCCGCGAAGTAGGCATCCAGCCGCGCAATCTCACGCTGCTTGTCGGCCTCGTCCATGAAGCTGGCCTCGAAGCTGTTGCGCGCCAGGGTGTAGGCATGACCCGCGTTGAGTGCGGGCAAGGCCGCGAAGGTCTGCAGGTAGTTCTCGTTGACGTAGCCGCCGAAATAGGCTGGGTCGTCGGAATTGACCGTCGCGCACAGGCCCGCGTCCAGCAGAGCGCCGAGGTTGTGCTGCGCCAGCGTGGGGAAGACGCAGAGCTTGAGGTTGGACAGCGGACACACGGTGAGCGGCACGCGCTCTTGGGCCAGACGGGCCATCAGCGCCGGGTCCTTGACCGATTGCACGCCATGGTCGATGCGCTCGGCGCCCAGCAGATCGAGCGCGCCCCAGACATAGGCTGGCGGGCCTTCCTCGCCCGCGTGGGCCACGATGCGCAGGCCCAGCTCACGGCAACGCGTGAACAGGCGGGTGAATTTCTCGGGCGGATGACCGACTTCGCTGCTGTCCAGCCCCACGCCGATGAACTTGTCGCGGTAAGGCAGGGCGGCCTCCAGCGTGGCCAGGCCGTCTTCCTCGCTGAGGTGGCGCAGGAAGCAAAGGATCAGCGCTGCGCTGATGCCCAGCTTGTGTTGCGCGTCCATGCAGGCGCGGTGCAGGCCGTTGACGACGGTGGCCATGGCCACGCCGCGCGCGGTGTGGGTCTGCGGGTCAAAGAACAATTCGGCGCGGCTCACATGGTCGGCCGCGGCGCGCTCGAAGTAGGCCCAGGCCATGTCGTAGAAGTCCTGCTCCTGCAGCAGTACGCTGGCGCCCGCGTAATAGATGTCGAGGAAACTCTGCAAGTCAGTGAAGGCGTAAGCGCGACGCAGTTCCTCCACGCTGGCATAGGGAATCGACACGCCGTTGCGTTGGGCCAGCTGGAAGATCAGCTCGGGCTCCAGCGAACCTTCAATGTGCATGTGGAGCTCGGCCTTGGGCATGCCACGCAGCAAATCAGGCAGGCGCGCGGAGGTCACGGCGGGGAAATGGGGGGTCTTCATCATCGGGTCCCGATCGTTTGTGGGGTCATGGACGGGCAGTAGCCGGTGTCGCGGGCGCTTTCAGCAGGTCCCGAAGCGCACCCCCAGTTCGCGCAGATAGCGGCGGTAATGGGATGAGGCCAAGTCCGCCGCGCTGTGCGCTTCCTTGACGGGCGCTTGGTCGGTGATGGGCAGCAGCTTGGGGCGCTGAGATTCCAGCACCGGCTGGTCTTGCCCGAAGATGGTGTTCTGAAAGTCGATCAGCGTTTGGTCTGGGTCTTCGCTGTGGTTCATCGCCATGCGGATCCACACGCGACTGCGCTCGGGATCGACCGGGCACACAAAGAGCGCGATGGATTCGCGGAAGTTGGCGAGCTTCACCGAACCGGCCTCGGGGGCCTTGGTCAGCACGCAGTGGTAAGGCCCCGCGACTTCGTAGGTGTACTCGACCATGGCGCCACCTTGGGCATGGATGCTCGATTGCGGCTGCCAAGCGAAGCACTCCGACACGAAGATGCCCGTGGGCGTCTTGTCCACCTTGTAAGGCGGCTGCGTCACATGATCGCGGGACCCCAGCCAACCCGTGTGCACGAAACCGAAGTGCGACATGTCCAGGAAGTTTTCGACAATGCGCGGCGCGCTGGTCTGCACCTCGTAGGGACCGGATGTCACCTTGCGCAGGTTCACGTCCTCCTCCGCGGCGAAGGCCGGCAGCGGCACCGACACTTGGGCCTGGGTGGCCGCGTCCGCCGGGCTCAGGCAGACCCAGACCAGGCCGTAAGCCTCGCGCACCTGGTGCGCGCAGGCCCGGTGGCCTTCGGGCGGCGTGAACCCCGGCACTGCGGGAATCGCGACGCAGCGCCCTTGCGGTTCGAAACGCCAACCGTGGTAGGGGCATTCAAGCTCGCCCTCCACCACCCGCCCCATGGACAACGCCGCGCCACGGTGCGGACAGCGATCGGTGAAGGCGCGAGCCTGCCCGGCCGCGTCACGCCAGAGCACCAGGTCCTCGCCCAGCACGCGCACGGGCACCGGCTGCTCACGCACGTCACGGCACAAAGCGACGGGATGGAAAAAAGCGCGTTCGATCATGTTCAAAGAAAAACGGGCAACCAGACTCACTGGCTGCCCGAGAGAAGTTCAAAGAAAACGGAAGGTCGAGACGGACCGCCCGGTTATTTGCCCGAGGGGATCTTGCCTTCAACGCCCTTGACGTAGAAGTTCACGCTGTCCTTCCAAGCCTGGTCGGCACTCTTGCCCTTGGCCAACACTTCCTTGCCTTCGTTGGTCACGATGGGGCCGGTGAAGACTTCGAACTTGCCAGCCTTCATCGCGCTCTTGATCTTGTCCACCTGGGCCTTGGTGGCGGCAGGCACTTCGGGCGAAATCTTGATCAGGTCGTTCACGCCATCGGGCACGCCGAGGATGGTACGACCCGTCTTCCAGGTGCCTTTCAGCACCTCGTCAATGGCGCGCTCGTAGTAGGGACCCCAGTTCGCGATGGCCGAACCCAGGTGGGCCTTCTTGGCGAAAGCGCTCATGTCGCTGTCCCAGCCGAAGGCGTACTTGCCATTCTTCTCGGCGGTTTGCAGCACGGCAGAGGAGTCGGTGTTTTGCAGCAGCACGTCGGCGCCGCCGTTGATCAGGCTTTGTGCGGCTTCGCTTTCCTTCGGCGGATCGAACCAGGTGTTGATCCAGACCACCTTGACTTTGATGTTGGGGTTGACCGACTGCGCGCCCAGCGTGAAGCCGTTGATGTTGCGCAGCACTTCAGGAATCGGGAAGGAGCCGACGAAACCCAGCGTGCCGGTCTTGCTCATCTTGCCCGCGATGATGCCGGCCAGGTACGTGTCTTGGTAGAAGGACGCGTCGTAGATGCGCATGTTGGCGGCAGTCTTGTAGCCCGTGGCGTGCTCGAACTTCACGTCCGGGAATTCCTGAGCGACGCGCAGCATGGGCTCCATGAAGCCGAAGGACGTCGCGAAGATGATCTTGTTGCCCTGGGCGGCCAGGTCACGGATCACACGCTCGGCATCGGCGCCTTCGGGCACGTTCTCGACGTAAGTGGTCTTGACCTTGGCGCCGAATTTCTTCTCGACCGCCTTGCGGCCGAGGTCGTGCGCGTAGGTCCAGCCGGCATCGCCCACCGGGCCCACATAGACCCAGGCCGCCTTGAGCGGCTCGGCGGCGAAGGCCGACAGGCTGGATGCGGCCAGCACGGCCGCGGCCAGACCCGCCTTGAAGAGAGAACGTTTGTTCATGGTGCTTCCTTCTGAGGAGAAAAAAATGATGAGGGAATCAAGCAAAAACCACGCCGGGATTATGGCGCGACTGGCCACCAAACAGAAGTGCCCAGAAGGATCGTCACCAAGGGCGGTTCGCGCGCAAACCTCAAGGACTGTCAGAGGGACGGTCTTCGCGGCACCGCTCGGGTACCGCGAGACTACCCGCCTGGATGGAACGGTTTGCCCAGCGAGGCGGGCATGTTGACGCGGATCCAGACCGGATTGCGCGAGATCAGCACCAGCACCACGATGGTGGCCAGATAGGGCAGCATGGCCAGCAACTGGCTGGGAATCTGCACGCCCGCGCTCTGCAGCGCGAACTGCAACATGGTCACGCCACCGAACAGGTAGGCGCCCAGCAGCACGCGGGCGGGTCGCCAGGTGGCGAAGGCCGTCAGGGCCAAGGCAATCCAGCCCCGCCCGGCCACCAGGCCCTGCACCCAGAGGGGCGCATAAACGACCGACAGAAAGGCACCAGCCACACCGCACAAAGCGCCTCCGACCAGCACCGCCATGAAACGGATGCGCCGGACCGGGTACCCCAGGGCGTGCGCGGCCGCAGGCGATTCACCCACCGCGCGCAACACCAGCCCAGCGCGGCTGCGGTAGAGGAACCAAGCCATCAGCGCCGCCACCGCCATGGCCGCATAGACCATGGGGTGCAACTGGAAGAGCGCCGGGCCGACGAAGGGGATGTCGGCCAGCAGTGGCACGGCGTTCGGGGTTTGGTCCTCCAACTTCTTGCCAACCATGGCCACCCCGACGAAGGCGGAAAAGCCGGTGCCAAAGAGACTGAGCGCCAAGCCCGTGGCGTACTGGTTGGTGTTGAGCCAGATCACCAGCAGACCAAAAACGGCCGCCATGCCCGCACCGGCCGCCGCGCCCGCGACGAAACCCACGGCGGTCTCGCCCGTGTGAAAGGCGGCGGCGAAACCGGCAATGGCAGCCACCAGCATCATGCCCTCGGCCCCCAGGTTGAGTACGCCCGCCTTTTCGTTGAGCAGCAAGCCCAGACCGGCCAGCACGAGGGGCGTGCCCGAGGCCAGGGCGGCTGCGATCAGCAATGCGACTTCGTTCATGCCTGTGCTCCGCGCGTTTCGTGAGCCGTCTCTTTTTTCTGTGTCCCCAGGCGTGCGGACCAGCGCACGCGGTAGTGGATCAAGGTGTCACAGGCCAGCAGCAGGAAGAGCAGCGCGCCCTGGAACACGCTGGTCAGCGCATTGGGCAGCCCCAGGCGCGACTGCGACAGCTCGCCGCCAATCAGCAGCATGGACAGCAGCAGGCTGGAGAACACGATGCCCACGGGGTGCAGACGCCCCACGAAGCAGCCGATGATGGCCGCGAAACCGTAGCCCGTGGACAGGTGCGGCGTCAGTTGCCGCACCGGCCCCGCCACCTCCATGGCGCCCGCCAACCCCGCCATGGCCCCCGACAGCAACAAGGCCGTCCACAGGGTGCCCCGGCTGGAGAAGCCCGCGTAGCGCGCCGCGGCCGGCGCCAAGCCGCCGACCTGCAGTTGGTAACCACGCCAGGACTTGGAGAGGAACAGCCAGAAGGCGATCACCGCGACCAAGGCCACGACAAATCCCCAATGCAAGCGCGTGGGCGGCAGCAGCACGGGCAACCAAGTCGAGACGTCGAAGGTTTTGGTCTGCGGGAAGTTGTACCCCTGCGGGTCCTTCCAGGGTCCAAAGACGAGGAAATTCAGCAACTGCTGCGCCACGTAGACCAGCATCAGGCTGACCAGGATTTCATTGGCGTTGAACTGGTCGCGCAACCACGCAACGATGGCCGCCCACAAGGCTCCACCAAGAGCCCCCGCCAGCAGCACCACCGGCGTGTAGAGGCCACGCGGCCCCAGGGGCTCGGGCGACTGGAAGGGCATCAGGGTCTGGCTGTCCAGGTTGACCATGGTCAGCCACAGCGCCACGCCGCCGCCCGTGATGGCGCCGAGCAAGAACTGTCCCTCGGCCCCAATGTTCCAGATGTTGGCCCGGTAGCAGGCCGCCAAACCCAGGGCGCAGAGCATCAGCGGCGTGGCCTTGAGCAGCAACTCAGAAATCGGCCGCAAGCCGCGCAGCGGTTCAACGAAGAACACGGCCAGGCCCGCGAGCGGGTCCTTGTCGAGCGCGACGAACAACAGGCTGGCCAACAGCACCGTCAGCACCAAGGCCAACAAGGGCGAAATCCAGGCCATCCACTGGGAAGGCTGGGGACGGGGTTCGAGCCTCAGCATGCGCCGACCTCGCGATAGGTTTCAAGTTGCAGCATGCGGTCCGTCCTCCAGCGCGGTCGCCGTCTTGAGCGTCGCCGGGCCGTTCCCAGGCGCGAACGTCCCCTCCGGGGGCAGCACACCTCGCGCGGGGGATGGTGTGGGCGCTCTGTTCTCAGGCCAGAGCCCCGACATCCACTCACCAATTTGCTCTGGCGTGGCCTGCGCGGTCGGCAGGCTGGGGCTCAGACGGCCTTGCGCGATGACGATCAGGCGGTCGCAGATCTCGAACAGCTCGTCCAATTCCTCGCTGACCACCAGCACCGCGCAGCCCGCGTCGCGCAAGGCCAGCAGCTCGGCACGGATCTGGGCCGCCGCGCCCACGTCCACGCCCCAGGTCGGTTGCGAGACGATGAGCAGCTTCGGGGCCGCGTCGATCTCGCGCCCGACGATGAATTTCTGCAAATTGCCGCCCGACAACGACTTGGCGGCCGCCCCTGCGCCGCCATGAGGCCCCCCCGCCTTCACCTTGAAGCGCGCAATCACCGAGGCGGCCTGGGCGCGCAGCGCGCCGTGACGCAACCAGCCGCCTCTGACGTGCTCGCGGCGGGTCAGCGGCAGGTTGTCCGCGAGGCTGAGCACGGGCACTGCGCCGCGCCCCAAGCGTTCTTCGGGCACGAAATGCAGGCCCAGCCCCCGCCGCTTGTCTGGCCCCAAGGCCCCGGCGGCGCGGCCGAAGATTTGAATGGCATCCGGCACGGCGCGGCGGTCTTCGCCTGACAGCGCGTACAGCAGCTCCTTCTGGCCATTGCCCGACACCCCCGCGATGCCCAGCACTTCGCCCGCGCGCAGCTCGAAGCCCACGCCGTCCAGGTCCACGCCGAACTGGTCCTCGCGCGGCAGGCTCAGGCCCTGCACACGCAGCACCACATCGCCCGCGGCACGCGCTGTGTGTTCGAGCGCGGGCGGTTCGGCGCCGATCATCAAACGGCTCAGGGAGGCATTGCTTTCCTGGCGCGGGTCGCATACCCCCGTGACCTTGCCGCCGCGCAGCACCGTGCAGGCGGTGCACAGGGCGCGGATTTCATGCAGCTTGTGGCTGATGTAGAGGATGCTGCAGCCCTGCGCCGACAGCTGGCGCAGCACGACGAAGAGGCGCTCCACGGCCTGGGGGGTGAGCACCGAGGTCGGCTCGTCCAGGATCAGCAGCTGCGGTTCGCCCAGCAGCGCGCGGATGATTTCCACCCGCTGCATCTCGCCCACCGAGAGCGTGTGCACCGGGCGCTGAGGGTCGATCTCGAGCCCATATTCGGCTGCCTTCTCGCGGATGCGCGCCGTCACCTCGGCCAAGGTCTGGTGCTTGTCCAAGCCGATCCACACGTTTTCAGCCACGCTCAGCGTGTCGAACAAGCTGAAATGCTGGAACACCATGCTGATGCCCAGGGCGCGCGCCTCCTGAGGATTGCGGATGCGCGCTGGCTGGCCGTTGTAGCGAACCTCGCCCTCGTCGGCCTGCACCGCGCCGTAGACGATCTTCATCAGCGTGGACTTGCCCGCGCCGTTCTCGCCCAGCAAGGCGTGGATTTCGCCGGGCTGCACGGTGAGAGAAACACCGTCGTTGGCCACCACGGCCGGGTAGCGCTTGGTGATGCCTAGGAGTTCAAGGCGGGGGGGCGGAGGCAGCGGCATGGCGTCGTTGAGAAGAGGCCTTAGCTTAAGCGATATCTGTGCCAATTCAGGCATGGGCGCAGGGTCACAGACGGGCTGCGCCAGGCCCGGGAAGGCTGGTATGGTACGAGGCTTGCATCCTGCTCATGCCATGAAACATCCCGTCCTGCAGTTCGTCCATCGTGGCGACATCGTCCACCTCAGCGACGTGCCTCCGAGCCGCACCTTGCTGGAAGTCCTGCGCGAAGACCTGCAGTGCACGGCTGTCAAGGAGGGCTGCGGCGAGGGTGATTGCGGCGCCTGCACGGTGGTGCTGGGTGAAGCCGAGGCAGGCCAGCTGCGCTACCGCGCCATCAACAGTTGCATCCGCCTGGCGCATTCGGTGCAGGGTCAGGCGATCTGGACCGCCGACGATTTGACGACCGGCATGGTGCCGGTGGCGCCCCCGAACCCATCCCATGTCGCAAAGGCTCCGGCAACTGGACAGGAACGCTCCAACTTGCACCCTTGCCAGCAGGCCATGGTGGACTGTCACGGCAGCCAGTGCGGTTTTTGCACGCCGGGTTTCGTGATGAGCCTGTTCGGCATGTACCAAGGCAAGGTGCTTCAGGGCGAGGCGATGGATCGGGCGACCGCCCAAGCCGATCTGTCGGGCAACCTCTGCCGCTGCACCGGCTACCGCCCCATCCTCGACGCGGCCGAGCACATGGCCGACTTGCCGCGCGTGCAGGTGGACGAAGCGGCGGTGTTGCGGCAGTTGCGCGCGATCCCGTCAGGCCACACAGAACCGGCGTCGAGCCCGAGCTACCTGGCCCCGACGACGATGGCCGAACTGCTGGCCGCGCGCGCCGCGTACCCCCAGGCGCAGATCGTCGCGGGCACGACGGACGTGGGCCTCTGGGTGACCAAGCAACACCGGCAGTTCGACCGGGTTCTGGACGTGACCCGCGCCGCCGAGCTGCGCCGCGTCGAACGCTATCCCCACCACATCGCCATCGGCGCGGCCGTGCCGCTGCAAGATGCCTACGCCGCGCTGGTGGCTGACCGGCCTCAACTGCGCAAGTTCGCCGAGCGCTTCGCGGGCCTGCCCGTGCGCAACTCGGGCACCCTGGGCGGCAACGTCGCCAACGGCTCGCCCATCGGCGACTCCATGCCCCTGCTGATCGCGCTCGGCGCCAGCCTCGTGTTGATGAGCGCGCGCAAGGGCCGCATCGTGTCGCGCGAACTGCCGCTGGAAAGTTTCTATACCGGCTACCGCAAGAACCAACTCGCAGCGGACGAGCTGCTGGCTTGGATCAAAGTGCCTTTGCCCCTCAGCACCGAGAAGCTCAGTGTCTACAAAGTTTCTAAGCGCCAGGACGACGACATTTCCGCCGTCTGCCTGGCCCTGAACCTGCAAGTGCAAGACGGCCTCATCACGCAAGCCCGCATCGGCGCGGGCGGCGTGGCGGCCACCCCCGCGCGCGCTTTCCGCACGGAGGCCGCTCTCGCAGGCCAGCCCTGGGCCCGCGCCAGCCTGGAACAGGCCGCCACCGTGCTGGCCCAGGAGTTCGCCCCCATCACCGACATGCGCGCCAGCGCCGAGTACCGGCGCGGCCTGCTGGCGCAACTGCCCCTGCGCTACTGGGCAGAGTTCGAGGGCAAGGAGCCCGTGCGCCTGGAGGACCTGTCATGAGCGCCAACGACACCGCGAAACTTCCACTCAGGGCCAAGGCCAGCGGCCAATCGCTGGCCCACGAGAGCGCGCGCCTGCAAGTGCAGGGCCTGGCACCCTACATTGACGACCTGCCCGAGCTGCGCGGCACGCTGCACGCAGCGCCCATCCTCTCCCCCATCGCGCACGGGCGTCTGCGCGGCATCGACGCCCAAGCCGCGCTGACCATGCCCGGCGTGGTCGACGTGGTGCTGGCGGCGGACATCCCTGGCGACCGGTACCTGGCAACCCCCGCGCATGACGAGCCCATCTTCGCCATCGACACCGTGCAGCATGTCGGCCAGGTCGTGGGCCTGGTGGTCGCCCGCACCGTGATGCAGGCGCGCCGCGCGGCGCGCGCCCTGCAGCAGCAGCTGAGCACGCGCATCGACGCACTGCCCGCCGTGCTGGACGCGCGCGCGGCGCATGCCGCACAAAGTTATGTGCTGCCCCCGGTGACCGTGCAGCGCGGCGCACCCGACGAAGCCCTGCCCCAGGCCGAACACCGCCTCAGCGGCAGCTTCGAAGTCGGTGGGCAAGAACATTTCTACCTCGAAGGCCAGATCGCCTACGCCCAGCCGCAAGAAGGCGAGCGCGGCCACCGGCAATGGCTGATCCACAGCAGCAGCCAGCACCCGGGCGAGGTGCAGCATTGGGTGGCGCATGCGCTCGGCCTGGACGGGCACGATGTGCAGGTGGTCTGCCGTCGCATGGGGGGTGGGTTCGGCGGCAAGGAAACCCAAGCCGGGCATCTCGCGGTCTGGGCCGCGCTGGCGGCTCGCAAGACGGGCGCACCCGTCAAGCTGCGCCTGGATCGCGACGACGACTTCATGGTCACCGGCAAGCGCCATCCCTTCGCCTACGACTACGAAGCGGGCTTCGACGGCACGGGCCGCTTGACGGCGCTCAAACTCACCATGCTGGTGAACTGCGGCTTCTCTGCCGACCTGTCCGGCCCCGTGGCCGACCGCGCCATCTTCCACAGCGACAACGCTTATTACCTGAGCGATGTGTGCATCCGCAGCTACCGCTGCAAGACGAACACGCAGAGCCACACGGCCTTCCGCGGTTTCGGCGGGCCGCAAGGCGTGATCGCCATCGAAACCATCCTGGGCGACATTGCGCGCCATTTGGGGCTGGACGCGCTGGACGTGCGGCTGCGCAATCTGTACAGCGACGAAGTCATCCCGCCGCGCAACGCGGCTGCGCCCGTGCAGCGCCGCGACACCACGCACTACCAAATGCGCGTGGAAGACAACATCTTGCAGCCTCTGATGGGTGAGCTGGAAAAGACCGCCCGCTACCGCGAGCGCCGCGCTGAAGTCGCCGCGTGGAACCGAACGCATGCGGTGATCAAGAAAGGGCTGGCCCTCACGCCGGTCAAGTTCGGCATCAGCTTCACCGCCACGCTCTTCAACCAAGCGGGCGCGCTGGTGCATGTCTACGCCGATGGCAGCGTGCTGGTCAACCACGGTGGCACCGAGATGGGCCAAGGCCTGCACACCAAGGTCGGGCAGATCGTGGCCGATGAACTGGGCGTGCCGAGCGACTGGGTTCGACTTTCCGCCAGCGACACAGCGCGCGTTCCCAACGCCAGCGCCACGGCGGCGTCCAGCGGCACCGACCTCAACGGCCGCGCCGCGCAGTTCGCGGCGCGCAGCGTGCGTGACAACCTGGCGGCCTTCGTCGCTGGCCTGGACCACTGCGGCGCGGGCGAGATCCGCTTCGCCCACGGTCAAGTCTTCGGGCCGGGACGGGACGGCCAACCCTCCACGCGCGATTTCCGCGACGTGGTCAAGGCCGCTTACGCCAACCGCATCCAGCTCTGGAGCGATGGTTTCTACCGCACGCCCAAGATCCATTACGACAAGACCACGCTGACGGGGCGCCCCTTTTATTACTTCGCCTACGGCGCGGCGTGCTGCGAGGTCGCCATCGACACGCACACCGGAGAGACGCGGGTGATGGCCGTGGACATCCTGCACGACGTGGGCCGCAGCATCAACCCGGCCATTGATCTGGGACAGGTGGAAGGGGGCTTCATCCAGGGCATGGGCTGGCTGACCAGCGAAGAGCTGGTATGGGACGGCCAAGGAAAACTCGCCACCCATGCCCCCAGCACCTACAAGATTCCGGCCACGGGTGACCTGCCGCCGCGCTGGCGGGTGGACTTCTGGCCCGAGGCCAACCGCGAGGACAACGTGCATGGCAGCAAGGCCGTGGGCGAACCACCCTTCATGCTGGCCATCAGCGTGTGGGAAGCGATCCGCGATGCGATCGCGGCGGCGCGGAATGCGTCAGATGGCGCCCCCATGGCCCAGTCGAACAGCGGCGCGATGCCTGCAAGCACAAACGCGCAAGTGCCCATCGACGCCCCCGCGACGCCCGAGCGCGTGTTCAGGGCACTGCGTGCCTGAGCGGCCTTTCTCGTCCCACCTCATCCCAGGGCTAACGCGAACGGGCACGAGGCGGACCTGGGACAAACACCCGATGGCACTCGTCAACTGCGCGACATCCAACGGTCAAATGCGGCGCGTACCATCGCGGACCCGCCTCGTTACCAGGAGCGTCCCATGCTATTCACACGCCATGCCGCGACCGCCGCGGCCCTCATGCTGGCCACGGCCCTGAGCCTGCTGGCTGGCTGCGCCATGCCGAGCGCCTCCTCTTCCATGACCGATTCCTCCGCGACCTACCCACCCATCGTCTTCGTGCCAGGCAACGGCGACAGCGCCGCGCTGTGGCTGACCACGCTCTGGCGCTTTGAATCCAATGGCTGGCCGCGCGAGCGCCTGCATGTCATCGAACTGCCCTACCCCCAGGCACGCGACAACGACGGCAAGGCGCAGCCAGGCCGCAGCGGCACCGCGGAACACATGGCCTACCTGAAGGGCGAGGTCGAACGGGTGCTGCGCGCCACGGGCGCCTCGCAGGTGGTGCTGATGGGCAATTCACGCGGCGGCTACGCGATCCGCAACTACATTCAGAACGGCGGCGGCGCGTCCACCGTCTCGCACGCCATCCTGGGCGGCACGCCCAACCACGGCGTGTGGGCCATCAAAGGTTACAACGAAGGCAGCGAGTTCTCGGGCACGGGCCCCTTTCTGAGCGGACTGAACACACCCAAGAACGCCAACGGTGACGAGGTCACGGGCCCGGTGCGCTGGATGACCGTGCGCAGCGACAACAACGACAAGTACGCGCAACCGGACGGGCTATGGATCGGCGCCAAGGGCACGCCGACGAACGTGGGCTACGACGGCCCCGAGCTCAAGGGCGCGCGCAACGTGGTCATCGCGGGCCTGGACCATCGCGAAACCTCGTTCGCGCCCACGGCGTTCGCGGCCGCCTTCCAGTTCTTGACCGGCAGGGCCCCCTCCGTGGACATCGTGCCCGAGGCGCGGGTGGTATTGGGCGGTACCGTCTCCGGTCTGGGCCTGAACCCCAACGATCCCGCCAGTGGTGACTTTGTGAACAACCTGCCGCTCGCGGGCGCCGAGCTCACCATCTACGAAACCGATGCAACCACGGGCCATCGTCTGGGCGCGCCGGTGTACTCGCGCAAGACCGGAGTCGACGGACGCTGGGGGCCATTCAGCCCCCGCGCAGGCGTGGCCCATGAGTTCGAACTCAAGGCCACGGGATACGCCACCACCCACTTCTACCGCAGCCCCTTCCCGCGCTCCAGCGGCATCGTCAACCTGCGCCCCGAACGCGTGACAGCCGCCGCCGACAAAGAGGCCCAGGCCCTGGTGATCTTCACGCGGCCGCGGGGTTACTTCGATGCCAAGCGCGACAGCGTGCGCTTCGATGGGCGGACGCCGCCGCCAGGCGTGCCGCCCGCGGGCGCGGGCGTGTCGAGCTCCCGCTTGCGCCTGGACAGCGCGGCCGACCGCGCGATCACGGCCGAGTTCAACGGTGAACGGCTGGCAGGCCGCGTCTGGCCCGCGGCAGCGGGCCATGTTTCGGTGCTGGAACTGACGTACTGAGACAGGGGCGTGCGCGGGTCAGGTCTCCAGGGTGGCGGGGACACCCGCTCACATGGCCTTGAACAAATGCGCGTAGAGCCGACTGACGGGCAGTTTTTCCGGCCGTGTCTTCAAAGCCAGGTACAGCTTGCCGGCCTCGTCACGCAGCACGCTCTCGATCGCGGTGGCGCGCACCACGGTGCCTCGGTGCACTTGCCAGAAAACAGCGGGGTCTAGCTGGGCAAGCAACTCCTTGAGCGGCGTGCGGATCAGCACCTCATTCGCCTCGGTCACGACGCGCAGGTACTTGTCGGCAGCCTCGAAATAGACCACGTCCTCCACCGGGACCAGGCGCAGGGTGTTGCCCACGCTGGCCTGGATCACCTTCAGCGGTGGCGGGGCCATGGAAGCCACCTCAGACGCGGCAACGTTCAGGGCAAGCAGGCTGCGCAGCTGCGCCAGCGTGCTGTCCATCGCGGGGGCGGCGCGGCGCGTCAGTAGCTCGCGCAGCTTCTCCACGGTTTTTTGCAGGCGCTCGGTCTGCACTGGCTTGAGGATGTAATCCACGGCCTGCGCCTCGAAGGCCTGCACGGCGTACTGGTCATACGCGGTGACGAACACCAGAGCGGGAAATGGCCGCTCGCGCGGCCAGGCGTCCGCCAAGTCGGCCGCGGCCTCCAAGCCGCTCAGTCCCGGCATGCGGATGTCGAAGAACAGCACATCGGGACGGTGCAACAGCGCCGCCTGAACAGCCGCCGCGCCATCCCCCACGGTGCTCACAATGGACAGCTCGGGCCAGGCTCGCGCCAGTTCGGCTTGGAGTGCTTGGGCCAGCAGGGGCTCGTCTTCGGCGATCAAGGCGGTCGGCGTGCTCATGGGTTCTCGTGCGGGTTCATGCACTCAGCGGCAAGGTGATGCGGGTGCGCGCGCCCGCGCCGGGTTCGCTCTCAAATTGATAGCTGGCTGCGTCACCGTACAGGGTGGCCAAGCGCTGGCGCACTTGCACGAGGCCAAAACCACCCGCGCCAGGGACGACGCCACCCGACCCAGTCACCGCCTGACCCACGCCACTGTCCGTGACTTCCAGCACCAGCAGGGCCCCCTCGTGACGCGCACGCACATCGATTCGGCCACCCTGCACCTGCGGCTCCAAGCCATGACGGATGCTGTTTTCCACGATGGGCTGCAGCAACAAGGGCGGCACGGGCTGCGTTGCAAGCTCAGGGGGCAGGACCAATTCGTAGGCCAGGCGCGGCCCCATGCGGATCGCCATCAGCGCCAGGTAGTCGCGCAGCCGGTCAAATTCGGTTTGCAGTGGGTGCGTGGTGGCACGTGATGCGTCCAGCGTCGCGCGCAGGTAGGCGATCATGTGGTCCAGCATCTGCTGCGCGCGAGGCGGGTCCAGCGCGATCAACGCGCGCAGATTGGCCAGGGTATTGAACAGCATGTGCGGCTCGAGTTGCGTTTCCAGCAGCTTCAAGCGCGCCTCGTCAGCGTGGCGCTGCGCCTCGTTCATCTTGCGCTCGAGGTGGCTGCGCCGCGCCGCGCTCAGGAAATAGTAGCTGCCGGCGATGCCCGCCAGCGCAGTGATCAGCACCGATTGACGCGCCTGCGCCACCGGGTCCGGCCGCGGTCCGACATGCAGCCCCAGCGTCCTGCAGAGCGTGTCACCCAGCGCCGTGCCGACGAAATAACCGATCGCGATGCCTGCCCCCATCAGCATCACGCCCTCCAGCCCCCGAGGCCAGCCTGTCTCCGCCGCCGAGGGCATCAGATGGCGCGGGAAATCGATGCAGGCCCAGGTGATGAGCCCGATGCACAAAGAGTAGACCAGCTGCACGCCATAGCCACGCTCGGGCAAAAAAGCGTATTGGATGGTCGCGATCGCCAGGCAGAAAGCCAGCACCTGCAACAGGTGCCGCAGTTTCGCGACAGGATCGATCCTCCTCATCGACCGGTACGCCGCAAGCGTTCGCGCTCACGCTCGATCAAACGCTCGCGCACTCCGCTGCCACCGCCCAGGACAAAAACCGCAATGCCATGCAGCACCACGCCCAGGCCCCACCCCAGCACCGGGTAGAGGCTCCAAGACCGGTGGCCCAGGCCCAAGGCTGAGAAGACAAAAAGAGCTCCGTTGAACAGCAGGTACACGCCCGCATGGACATACCAGCCCAGCTTGGCGCCCGCGCGGCGGCGGGCGAGTCGTTCGATTTGTTCGGGACTGAGAGGGGTGGACATCGGGGAGATTCTAGGTTTGAGGCACCAGGTTCTAGGGGAGCAGGTGCTGAGTCATGTAGTGAATGATGCGTTCATGCGCCAGGGGCACTTGGGCGCGGTCGAAGCCGGGCGGGTCAGCGAGCAGTCGCGCCACCTGTCCACTCAGGTCTGGGACTTGCGGGGAAATGAGGGAGCCATGCCCGGCCGTTGGCAAGTCCAGCACCAGGGTGCAAGAGGTGCAGGCTTGGCGTACCGGGTCCACGTGGTAGGCCGGCTTGAGCCAGGCGTCCTGGCCATTGCGCACCAGCCCCAGCGGCACGACGGGACGGGCCAGCGACGCCATGTCAAAGTCCGCGGCGAAGGGCACTTCGGCCACGATGGCCGCGATGCGCGGGTCGGTGTGCCCGTACCACTGTGTGTCGTCCAGCAAGAAGCCGATGAAGAAGCGCGCCACCGATTTCTTCATGCCGTCGGCCCAGTTGCCTTTCAACTCCAGTGTGAGTCCCACGCAGGCGGTGAAGTCATCGTCGATGTGGGCCTCGCAGTGCGCGCGCAATGCGGAAGGCGACCAACGCCCGCCTGCCAGCGCCAGCGCGGTGTGCCCGCCCGCGGACATGCCCCACATGCCGACACGATCCAGCCGCAGCTGTGGTGCGAGCTGCGGGTCGGCTCCCACCACGTCGATGGCGCGGGACACTTCGTGCGGACGCCGTTTCCAGGACGGGGGGCCAATCATGTGGTGGTCATGCCAGTTGTCGCCTTTGTGCTCGGGCAGCGCGACGACAAAACCCGCCCGGACCAGTCGGATCGCGAAGTCGCTGTAGATCCAGGGCGAACCGCCCGAGCCATGCGAGAGCACCACCAGCCGACCGTTGCCGCGCACCGGCGCAGCATCGGGAGCGACTTGCAAGGTGAATGACCCGCGCACTGTGGGCTGGGCCAGTGCATCGCTCGGGTAGAAGATCGTCACCGGACCATCGCCGGACAGACCGGGCAACTCACGCAGGCCCACTTGGGCTTGCGCCGCGATGGCCGTGAAGACGGCCAGGCAGGGCAGGAGACCTCGCACTCGGCGCCAGGATGAAAAACTCATGACGGTGTGCCTCCGCTTTGCTCCTGCAGCCGGCGGCGCTCGCGCTGCACCAGGCGCTCATGCACGCCGCTGGTGAGCACGAACACCACCAGGCCGTGGATCACGAGGCCCATGCCCCAGCCCACCGCCGGATAGATGGCCCATCCGCGCGGGCTCTGCGCCGACAAGATCATCAGCAGCAGGTTGACGGCGACATACACCGTGGCGTGGATGATCCAGCCCAGCTTGGCGCCAGCGCGGCGGCGGGCGCGGCGCTCAAGGTCGTTCGTTTCGGTGTCATGGGTTCGCATGGTGCGGCTCCTGGATGCGGGGAACTGTGGGGGTAGACGGTCGAATTCAGACGGTCATACGGCCAGACGTCATACGGCGAACGCACGACGGTTCGGCAGAGCGAGCTTCCAGAGCCGGGCGGCGCGGCCAAGGAAAAGACCGGTGAAAGCGCCGTACACGCCTGCGACGGTAAATGCGTAGGAGGATTCGTGCATCAATTGCGGGGCCATGACGAGGTCCACGCCAACGACATACTTCACCAGGAAAATCCCCAGCATGAGCAGCAAGGGAACCACGCTGCCAGGAATGGCGTAACTGCGGGTGGTCGCGTCGTAACGGGCCCGCGTTGGCAAACGCGCGACCCCGGCGAAAACGGCCAGAGTCACCACCATCCAGACAGCGAGGGCCTGGGTCAGCCAGCTTGAGGCGCGGAAGGCGGATACCGTGCCCCAGATGGAAAACGCCGTCATGGCCAAAGGCGTCAAGGAGACGCGGGTCAGGCTGGCCTGGCGGTCCTTCAGTTGGCTGACGCCCAGCACGGTCAGACCAGCGGCGACGCCCCAGACCCACGCTGGCGTGCCGTGGACAACGGATGGCAGGGCTTCGGGATGTTGAGCGATCAGTTGAATCAGCATGGTGTACTCCTGGGGTCGATGGCCGCACTGTGCAGCGCCCGTCCGAGGATGACCAGCGGTGTGTGACGAAACGCGGATTGCCCGGCGTGAAATGCCGTCCGCGCGGCGCGAAATGCTGCGCCTTTGATATTGCACAATGGTGCACATGCAAGAAAAAAGCATTCAGGGATGTGATTCAGGTTCAGGGGGGGAGACACCGGCCACTCGCCGGCACCGGTTGGTCCTTCCCGTCGTGCTACTGGCCACGTTGCTGGCCGGCTGCGCGGGCAGTTCCGTCTTCATCCCCTACCCCGCCACGGCCCAAACCTACCGGCAGGCCCTGGATACGGGTAAACCCGATAGCGCCGTCAAAGCCATCGGCAGCAAGACCCAAAGTGCCGACGGCATGCTCTATCTGCTGGAGCGTGCGCGCATTCAACAGCTTGAAGGCCGCACCGACGGCAGCAAGGCCGATTTCGACGCCGCGATCACGCGTTTCCAAGCCCAGGACGAGCGGGCCACCATTTCTGCCTCGGCCTTGGCCGCTTCTGGCCTGAGCCTCTACAGCAACGACAACGCAAGGCCTTACCAGGGCCGCACCTATGAGCGGGTGTTTGTCCACCAGTACCAAGCCCTGAATTACTTGGCCAAGGGCGATGTGCAAGGTGCGTTGGTGGAAGTGCGTCGGGCCAACCTGGTGCAGGTGGAAGCGCTGTCCAAGAAGGCAGATGCAGTGGACGAAGCGCGGGAAAAATCCGAACGCGACGCCCGGTCCAAGGGGCTGAACCCCGACAGCTACGACAAGTTCTTCAACGAGATGGACCTCGCGGCGGGCCGCGTCAAGTCCGGTTTCCAAAACGCGGCCACCTTCTACCTGTCAGCCCTGATCTACGAGGCCACGGGCCAAAACAACGACGCCTACATCGACTACCGCAAGGCCCTTGAGATCGCGCCCGACAACACCTACCTGCAAAAGGACGTGGTGCGCACGGGCCTGCGGTCCGGCATGGACGATGCGAAGAAGCTGGCTCAGCAACTGAAGCTGCCGACCACCTTGTCGGCGATCGCTCCGGCCGAGGGCGAAGGGGAATTGGTGGTTTACCTGGAAGAAGGGCTCGCGCCCGTCAAGCAGGCCATCAACATCCCGGTCTACACCATGACCACGACCAATTACGTGAGCTTTCCGGTGTACCGCTCGGTCCCCGCGCCGCAAGCCTACTCGTTGGCCGTGAACGGCGTCACGCATCCAACCACGCTGTTGACCGACACGCGTGCGCTGGCCGTGCGCACGCTCAAGGATGAGGTCTGGGATCTGCTGGTGCACTCTTTCCTGCGCCTGATCGCCAAGCAGGAATTGCAGCGCAACGTGACGCGCAACAGCCAGAAAAGCGACGAAGCGCTGCTGCTGGGCCTCGCCACGATGATCTTCACCGTCGCGACGGACCAAGCTGACCTGCGCTCTTGGCTCACCCTGCCCGGTAGCGCGCAGGTCATGCGTTTATCCCTCGCCGAGGGCGAGCACCAAATTGCCCTGCCTAACCGGCCGGGGCAGCCGCCGATCACGGTACAGATCCGCAAGGGCAAGCCCACCTTGCTGCACCTGACCGTTTTGCCGGGTAGTATCTACAGCCGGGTTTATCCTCTGTGATGGAGTTCCTCATGAAACAAGTACTGTCCTATCTGACCCCCAAGGGCGCGGCGCGCCTTGGCCTGCCCGTGCTGCTGAGCCTGGTGCTCGCTGCCTGCAGCTCGTCCTCCCTGATTGACTTCCGCGGTGGCGCGTTCGAGGACGACATCGAAGTCGAAAAGACCTCGCTCTCGCTGGTGGAAGGCGGTTTGCCGCAAGCCCGTGCCGTTCTCAAGAACGACACCAGCAAGGAACTCAAGTTCGAATACAAGTTTGTCTGGCTGGACACCGAAGGCGTGCCGCTGGACGAGACCGACCGTCCCTGGCGCCCCGCCAAGCTGGCTGGCAAGGACCGCATGACGGTCACCGGCACAGCCCCCTTTGACCGCGCCCGCCGTTTCCAGATCCAGATCCGTGAATCGCAGGAAATCAAGAAGTGAGACTTCCCATGAAACACAGCTTTAGCAACAGCTTCAAAACCTCGGCGTCCACGGCCCTGCTGGCCGCTGCCGCGCTGGGACTGCTCGGCCTGTCCGGCTGCGCCTCCAAGGTTCAGTACGGCGACGCCACCGGCGTGGAAACCGTGAACACCGAATTCGGCTCCAGCGATCTGCAAATGATCGCCGAGAAGATGGTGGACGATCTGCTCTCCTCGCCCGCGATGCGCGACATCGCGCCCAACGGTGAGCGTCCCATCCTCTTCATCGAGAGCATCAAGAACAAGACCGTCGAGCACATCGACACCGAGTCGATCACCGACACCATCTCGACCAAGCTGCTCAATTCCCGCCGCTTCCGCTTCGTGGACATGACACGCATGGACGCGGTGCAAAAGCAACTGGACTACCAGAAGAACAGTGGCTTGGTGGACGAGACCAAGGCCGCGCAGATGGGCCGCCAGCTGGGCGCGAAGTTCATGCTCTACGGCAACCTCGCTTCGATCACGAAGTCGGCCGGTTCGACCAAGGACGTCTACTACAAGTTCACGCTCAAGCTGTCCAACATCGAGAGCGGCATCGTGGAGTTCCAGAGCGAGAAGGAAATCCGCAAGACCCGCACGAAGAGCCTGTTCGGCGGTTGATCCGCTCCTGAGCGCGCGCCCGATCGCGGGGCGCGCTCAGCGCCTCCCTGGTCCTGGCAGCTGCAACAGCTGCGCGGCGACCGCGACCGCGATCACCTGAGGCTGCTTGCGGAATTCTCCCGCGATGCCGGGCACCCCAATCGGGCAAGTGACACGCGCGAAATCCTCCTCATCAAAGCCCCTGCCCGCCAGCCGGTGGCGAAAGGTGGCCCATTTGGTCTTGCTGCCAATCAACCCGATGTAGGGCAAATCGTCGTGCTGCCGAGCGCGCGTCAGGCAAGCAGCGAGGATGTCCAGGTCTTCCGCGTGGCTGAAGCTCATGATCAGCACGGCACTGCCTGGCGTCAGGTCTCGCACGGCGGCATGCACCGGTTCCGAATGCTCACAACGCAGGCGCTCGGCACGCGAGGTGATGTCGGCGGGAAAAATACCTTCCCGGCTGTCGATCCAGTGCAGGGCGAAAGGCAAGTCCGCGAGCAATCGGGCCAAAGCCTGGCCCACATGCCCCCCACCGAACAGCGCCACGGGCAAGGCGGACACGGCATCGGTGCGCGGCTCAGCGGCCAGCGCCTGCGCTGCGCTGGTGTCGAGCACCTCGTAGCGTAGCCAGACCACGCCACCACAGCACTGGCCCAGGCTGGGGCCCAGCGCCTTGCGCTGGTCCAGTTCGGAAGGCGGAACCTGGCCGTGCAGCAAGGCCTGGGCGTGGGCGATGGCCTCGAACTCCAGGTGCCCCCCGCCGATGGTGCCTGTCACTTGGGTGTTCATCGGCAAACCGTTTGCCACAGCCGCCGCGGACTCGCGCGCAGAGGCCACGACAGAGACAGGGACAGGCTCAACCAGCATCCAGGCGCCCACTTCGCGCGGCGCCGAACCCTCGGTGCGCACGATGCGCACCCGCACCGCGGCGCCCTTCAGAACGGCATCCATGGGTGGTGCCCGGTAGTCAGAGGCTTGGGCCTGCCTGAAGGACTGCAGCGCCCGTGGTCAAGCAGCAGGGACGGCATGACGATGGCATCCAGGCGCCCCGCCCAGGGCTCAGGGCGCGTCAGCGGCCCTTCTTGACTTCGCCCACCAGGTAATCGACCACCTGGAGCGAGCGTTCCATGCTGCGGGTCAGCGAGGCATCGGTGTAATAACGGCCGGCAACGCCCAGCGCGGGCACGCCATCCACCTGGTAGGCCGTGACCAGTTGATTGGCCCGCCCGACCTTGGCCGCGACACTGAAAGAGTTGTAGGCGTCGGTGAATTGCTTCTTGTCCACGCCTTGCGTCGCAAGCCAGTCGGCCATGCCGGCGGGGTCTTCCAGACGCTGGCGGTCGACATGCACGGCGCGGAACACCTTGGCATGCAGCTGGTTCAACTGGCCCAGGGCCTCCAGGGCGTAAAACAGCCGCTGACGGGTTTCCGGACGCGGGCCCACGAAGGCGACGGGCACGCGGCGCAGCACCACATCCTTGGGCAGGCGACGGCTCCACGCCTCCAGCGTGGGCTCGAAGGCATTGCAATGCGGGCAGTAATACGAGAAGAACTCAACCACCTCCACCTGACCCGCAGGCGTTTCCACCGGGGCGGGCTGCTTGAGCGGCAGGTAGTCACGGCCACTCTCGAAACCCGGGCCCTGGGCCGCGGCATTCAGTGGGAAAGCAGCGGGCAAGAGGGCGGCACTGCCCAGGCCGGCGGCGGTCAAGGCACGGTTGAATTCACGGCGTTGCATGGTGATCGGGACTCCTGGTCGCAGGGGGGTTGGCGGGATTGGGGCGCGTGGGCTGAGCGCGTGGATTGAGCGCGAGCCGGGCTCAGCGCTGGCCGCGCACCTGGGCGGTCTGCTGACCCGCCGCCTTGAGCTGGCTTTCGGCGCGGTCGGCATCTTCCTTGCGCTCGTAGGGACCGACACGCACGCGGTAAATCAGTCGACCCGAGGCATCCTCGGCGCGCAGGACACGCGCCTGCACACCCGACAAGGAGAGGCGTGCGCGCTGAGCTTCCGCGTCCTCGGGCTTGTAATAGGCGCCGACCTGAATGAAATAGGCCAGCGTGTTGGGGTTGGCCGCCTTGTTGTCTTCGCTGATCTTGGCTCGGGCCAAATCACCCAGCGGATCGGCCGACTTGGCGGGAGCCGTCACCGGCGCAGGCACGGGAGCCTCGGGTTCGGCGGGCGGCGGCGCGGGCCGGGTCTTGGTCGCCAGGGGCGCGTTGGGCTTCCAATCCTTGTTGCGCTCTTGCTCAGCCGCGTCTTGTTCCGGCGTGCGGTTCTGCCCCTTGTTCATGAAGGGCACGGGCGTCTTGGTCACGTAGAGCGCCACCAGCAGCGCCACGGCGAGGCCGACGACGACGCCGATGATGAAACCGAGGAGCGTGCTGCCGCGTTGCTTGTTCATATCGCAGGAATGGTTCGCAGAAAATTCAAAGAGGCATCGGAAGTGATGGGGGTGGGCCCTCCCATCGGGCCGCGCCGGCACTCACATCTTTTCGGGGGCACTCACGCCCAGCACGGCCAAGCCGTTGCGCAGCACTTGCGCGGTGGCGGCCACCAGGGCCAGGCGGGCGCGCTTGACGGCCTCGTCCTCCACCAGAATGCGCTCGGCATCATAGTAGCTGTGGTAACTGGCGGCGAGATCACGCAGGTAAAAAGCCACATCGTGCGGGGCGAAATCCTTGGCCGCCCCAGTCAGCATCTCCGGGTACTGAGCCAGCTTGAGCATCAGCGTGTGCGCGGCCGGCGTGTCCAGCGCGGCCAAATCGGCGTCGCGCAGGGTCACCGGATCGCCCCCGTCCTTCTCGCGCCAGGTCGCCAGCACGGAGCAGATGCGCGCGTGCGCGTACTGCACGTAATAGACGGGGTTGTCGTTGTTCTTCTGCACGGCGAGGTCGACATCGAAGGTGTACTCGGTGTCGGGCTTGCGACTGAGCAGGAAGAAGCGCACCGCATCCTTGCTGGTCCATTCGATCAGGTCGCGCAGCGTCACGTAGCTGCCCGCGCGCTTGCTGATCTTCACCTCTTCGCCACCACGCACCACGCGCACCATGGTGTGCAACACGTAGTCGGGGTAGCCCTGAGGAATGCCGACACCCGCCGCTTGCAAGCCCGCGCGCACGCGCGCGATGGTGCCGTGATGGTCCGTGCCCTGGATGTTGACGACCTTCTGGAAGCCTCGCTCCCACTTGCTGATGTGGTAGGCCACGTCCGGCACGAAGTAGGTGTAGCTGCCGTCGCCCTTGCGCATGACGCGGTCCTTGTCGTCGCCGTAGTCGGTGCTGCGCAGCCAGAGCGCGCCGTCTTGCTCGTAGGTCTTGCCCGCGGCGCGCAACTTCTCGACCGCCGCGTCGACGCGGCCACTGGTGTAGAGGCTGGACTCCAGGTAGTAGTTGTCGAAACGCAGGTTGAAGGCCTGCAAATCCAAGTCCTGCTCGTGGCGCAGGTAGGCCACCGCGAAGAGGCGCATGCCGTCCAGGTCGTCCACCTTGCCGCTCGCGGTGTAGCTGCGGTCATCGGCCTGCACGGTCTTGCCCGCCATGAAATCGGCCGCGATGTCGGCGATGTAGTCGCCGTTGTAGGCACTCTCGGGCCAACCCGCGTCGCCCGGCTTGAGGCCACGCGCGCGCGCCTGCACGCTCACCGCCAGAGTCTGGATCTGTACCCCCGCGTCGTTGTAATAGAACTCGCGGTAGACCTCCCAGCCCTGGGTGGCGTAGAGGTTGGAGATGGCGTCGCCCAGCGCGGCCTGGCGCCCGTGGCCCACGTGCAGCGGGCCCGTCGGGTTGGCGGAGACGAACTCCACCATCATGCGTTGGCCCTTTTCCAGGTGCGGCGTCTGGTAGCCGTAGCGCTCCCCCGCGCCCAGCACCTCGCGCACGATTTCCTGCTTGGCGGCGGGCTTGAGGCGGATGTTGATGAAACCCGGCCCGGCGATTTCCAAGGCCTCGACCCAGATCGAGAAGGCGGGCATGGCCAGCAGCGCGCGGCGCAGCTCCTCGGCGACCTGGCGCGGGGGCTGCTTGAGCGGCTTGGCGATCTGCATGGCCGCGGTGGTGGCGAGATCGCCGTGCTCGGCCAGCTTGGGGGATTCGAACGCGGCGCGGGCACCCGCGCCGGGCAGCAGCTGTTCCAGCACGATGGACAGGGTCTGGAGCAGCTCGTTTTTGACGGACAACATAGGGGGGTGATTCTACTGACCGGGCCCCACGCGACCAGGCCGCGCGCCACGCCTGTGCCCAACGCACACCCAACTTACGCTTTGACGCACAAGGGCACCAGGATCACGAAAGGGCACAAAATCAAAATCCGCCAACTCTTACGCCCAGGCACCAATTGCCTATGCTGCACAGCGGTTCTGAGCCCGTTCCCTCCCTGAGCGAGGTTCGAACCGCTTCTGTCCTTGACCTCCCCGCCGCGGCACTCCTCCCATTCCTCCTCCGGCCCGGCGGGGATTTTTTTGGGAGGCTTTTCCCGCTCAAACCAGCTTGCGCGCCGCTTGCTTGACGGCGGCGGTCAGCATCTGCGCCGAGGGCGACTCACGCGCCCAGTGCTGCCAGTACAGCGCCACGTCCACGGTCGCGTCGGGCAGCAGCTCCTCGAAGGCACCCTCCGCTTTGCCGCGCCGCGCCGCCAGGGTGTGCGCTGGCACCATGCCCCAGCCCAAACCCAGGGCAATGGCCGTGTCAAAGGCCTCCACCGACGGCGCGTAGTGGCGCGGGTAAGGGGGTTGGCGCAAGCCGAAATGCTGCTCCAGGTAGGTGTCTTGCAACGCGTCCTTGCGGTTGAAGATGATGGCGGGCTGGGCCAGCAGCTGGTGGATGGACAAGCGCCCCTGCCCGTCACGGCACTCGCGCGCCAGCGCCGGTGCGGCCACGCCGTGGTAGCGCAACACGCCCAATGGTTCGGACAGGCAACCGCGCAGGGGCTCAGCCAGGGTGGTGACGCAGCCGAGCACGTCCCCGCTCTTGAGGGCGTCGTGGGTGTGGTCCTGGTCGTCGATCACGATGTCGAGCAGCAGGCGCTGGCGCGCCAGCACCGGTGCCACCCCGGGCAGGAACCAGCTCGCCACCGAATCGGCGTTGATGGCCACCCCCAAGGTCTGCCAGGCGCGGCTGCCTGCGCCGCCATCCACGCTGCCCGCGCCCTGCAGATTGGCCAGCAGGTCCGCTTCCATGGCCCGCACCTGCTTCACATGGGCCAGCAAAGCCTGCCCAGCCGCCGTGGCGCGCACCGTCTTGCCGCGCACCAGCAGGCGGCGGCCCAGCTCGGCCTCCAGCGACTTGATGCGCAGGGAAATGGCCGCCAGGGTCAGGTGCAGGGCCTGGGCGGCAGGACCGAACCCACCGTGCTCGACCACGGCGGCGAGGGCATCCAGTTGTTTGGCGTCCAGCATGGCAATTCGGGGTGGAAGCAGCCCTCAGAAGCCGCATGAGGGACCGCTTCCATGGCGATGGTGTTCAGTGGATCGTGGCCTTAGATCGTGGGCAGTGCGAGAGGCAGCGCGGTCACAGCGTCCAGGTTCTCAAGACCTGGGGGCTGGGGGCTGGGGGCGGGCACGCTGCACGCTGCACGCTGCACGCTGCACGCTAAGCCACAATCGACAACGCTCAATTAATTCTTGAGTTTATCTAATTTAAGTTAAAAGGATTAAACAAAACAAGCGGCAGCGCCATACTGCAACCCTCGTGTCGTCGCTGGAGCCTGGTGCTTTGACTTAGCTTGGGTGCCAGCTTGTCCTTTTCAGGTGCTGTCATGTCTTTCGCCCTGCCTATTTCCCCTGCCTTCCTGTCTGGCATGGTGTTGAGCCTGTCTCTCATCATGGCCATCGGTCCGCAAAACGCGCACGTGCTGCGCATGGGTCTGCAGCGTCAGCATTTGGCGCTCACCGTCGCCGTCTGCGTGCTGGCTGACGTGGTGCTGATCGCGCTGGGCGTGGCAGGCCTGGCCCAGCTCGGCGGTTTGTCTGACAAGCTGCATGGCGCGCTGATCGGCGCGGGCGTGCTCTTCCTCGCGGTTTATGGCTGGCAAGCCCTGCGGCGGTTCCTGCGTCCGGCCCCGGTGAATCTGGAGGCGGCCGCCCTCCAGCCCCCCACCATGACGCGCCGCCAGGCGGTGCTGTCCGCGCTGGCTTTCTCGTGGCTCAACCCCCATGCCTGGCTGGACACTGCGGTGCTGATCGGCACCGCCTCGTTGGCCTACGGCCTGGACGGCGGCCCCGGCCGCGCCGTCTTCGGCCTGGGTGCCGCCACCGGCTCGCTGCTCTGGTTCGCTGGCCTGGGCCTGGCCCTGTTCTGGCTTGGCCGCCGGCTCAACTCGGTCGCGGTCTGGCGCGCCCTGGACGGCCTGGTCGCGCTGATGATGTGGGGCACGGCGCTCTGGCTGGTGACCAGCCTGTTCTGATGGCCTGAACTCTGACCGACCCGCACCCCAGCGGCAACGCGCCACCGCGCAAAGCTCCGGCCAGCTGCGCTGGGGCCGCGTTCGCGGCTTGAGCCCGACGCTCTCAAGGGCTTAGCGCCCCACGGGAAAAGCCGCATGCGCACAATGCCGCGCATGCGCCGCCGACTCCTCATCAGCTCCGCCTTGACCGCCGCTGCCAGCGTGGCCGTGCCCGCGCTGGCCTCCCCCGCGCGCACGCGCTTGCCCCGCATGACGGAAGGCCCGTTCTATCCGCCGCGCAGCTGGCGCGCCGACAGCACCCTCTGGCCAGACCAAGACGCCGACCTGACCACCGTGCGCCGCAAGGAGGGTGTGCTGCGTGCGCAAGGGGCCTGGCTGGGATTGGAAGCCCAGGTGCTGGACAGCGCGGGCCGCGCCATCGATGGCGCCGAGGTCGAGATCTGGCAGTGCGACGCTCAGGCCGCGTACCGCCACCCCAGCGTGCCCGCGACCGCGGGCCGCTTTGACCCCGGCTTCCAGGGCTATGGCGCCGCCGTCAGTGGCACGGGCGGCGAACTGCGCTTTCGCACCATCCGCCCCGTGGCCTACCCGGGCCGCACGCCCCACATTCACCTGAAGATCAGCCACGCCAGCTTCGGCACGTTGACGACCCAGCTTTTCGTCGCGGGCGATCCCGGCAACGCGGAAGACTTCCTCTGGCGCCAGCTTGACTCGGCCACCCAGCAGGCCGCGGCGCTGCGCTTGACGCCCGCACCGGCGCAGACCGATCTGCGCTGGATGGCGCGCCACGCGCTGGTGGTGCCCTCCTGAGCCGGTCAAAAACTTGGTGGAGGCCCGCCTCCATCGCGCGGCCTCGGATGGACGCAGCGCACAGGCTGGCGTCGCGGATCGCCAGGAACCGTGAGACCTCTCCCACAGCATCGCGCGCGGCGCCCCTTTGCGCTCTGGCGCCCCGTCATCTCAAAGCGCTAGACTCCCGCCCCGGGTATCCATCCCGGATGCCCCCAGCATCCATTCCTTGAGACAACAGACATCATGAAAAAACTGCTCTCCCTGCTCGCCCTCGGCCTGGCCCTGAGCTTGGGCACTGCCGCCCACGCCCAAGATGCCGCCGCCACTTGCGCGGCCCAGTCCGCTGAGAAGAAGCTGGCTGGCGCCGCCAAGACCAGCTTCGAGAAGAAGTGCGTGGCCGACCAGCAAGCCGCTGCGGAAGCCAATGCCAACGCGGTTTGCGAGAAGTCCGCCGCTGACAAGAAGCTGGCCGGCGCCGCCAAGACCAGCCACATCAAGAAGTGCGTGGCCGATCAACAAGCTGCCCCCGCCAAGAAGTAAGCACTCCGCTGCCTACCTCGACACAAGCCCCGGACGCGCAAGCGCCCGGGGCTTGTTTTTTTGCGCGCCATTCGCGCGGTCTGGATCAGCGGCGGGATTGCCAGAACGCAGGCTGGCCGTAGTGGTGCTTGAGAAAGTCCAGCCACAAGCGCAGGCGCAGCGGCAGGTGCTTGCGCTGCGGAAAGACGACGTAAATGCCATTGGGCGGCGCGGCGTAGTCCTCCAGCACGGGCACCAGGCGGCCCGCGCTCACGTCCTCCTCCACTTCCCAGGTGCTGCGCCAGGCGATGCCGTAACCGGCCAGGCACCAGTCGTGCAGCACCTGCCCGTCGGAGCAATCCAGCGGGCCTTGAGGGCGGTAATGGAAGAGTTCGCCATCGGCCAGGCCTGGCACCTCCGCGCTGGCAATTTCCTGTTCTAGCCCCTGGGCTGAAGGAGGAATGCCCGATCCCTCACCCGTTCCTTCTGTTTGCAGCCCTTGGGCTTTGCGTGGCATGCGGAAAGCCCAGCCCCGCGTCTGCGACGCCTCGCTGGACAGCACCAGGCAATCGAAACGCGCCAGATCCTGCGGGGTCTGCGGTGAGCCGTGACGCTTCAGGTACTCGGGCGTGGCCACACAGAGGCGCCGGTTGTCGGCCAGGCGCACGCTGACCAGGGACGAATCCGGCAGGTCCCCCACGCGCACCGCGCAGTCGTAACCCTCGCGCGCCATGTCCACCACGCGGTCGCTGAGGTTGAGCGAGATCGTCACGTCGTTGTGCAGCGCGCGAAAGCGCGGCACCAGGGGCGCCACGTGGCGGCGCCCGAACCCCGCGGGTGCCGTGACGCGCAAATGGCCGCTGGCTTTGACCCCGCCCGCCGAAACTCCGGCCTCGGCATTGGCGATGTCGGCCAGCAAGCGTTGGCAATCCTCCAGAAATGCGCTGCCCTCGTGCGTGAGCGACAAGCGCCGCGTGGTGCGCAGCAGCAGCTTGACGCCCAGGCGTTCTTCCAGCGCGTCCAAGCGCCGCCCCATGATGGCCGGGGCCACGCCCTCGGCCCGCGCCGCCGCCGTCAGGCTGCCGCGCGTGGCCACCGCGACGAAAGATTCCATCTGTTTGAGTTTGTCCATGTCGCCTCGCCTTTGCCGGGGTTTCGCCTTGATTCAATACTTTTTGTTCCGAATATCGAGATTATTTATTGATTAATGGATTACCAAGTATCAAATACAGTTCGTCATCCACAAAAACAGGCGCACCTCCCGCGCTGCGCCCTGTTCAACCCTTCCTGTCTTTGCCCCCTGGAGGTCCGCCATGACGACGCCTGCCACCGAATTCACCCGTGTCCACAGCCTGCAGGTCGCGACCGCGCTGCACCGTTTTGTTGAACAAAAAGTGCTGCCCGGCACGGGCGTGGACAGCGCCAAGTTCTGGGCGGGCCTCGACGCCATCGCCCGCGACCTCGGCCCCAAGAACGCGGCCCTGCTCAAGAAGCGTGACAAGCTGCAGGAAGAGCTGGACGCCTGGCACAAGGCCAACCCTGGCCCTATCACGGCCGGGAAAAACATGAAGGCTTACCAAGCCTTCCTGGAAAAAATCGGCTACCTGGTGCCCGCGCCGAAGGACGTGCACTGCGACACGAGCAATGTGGACGCCGAACTGGCCGTGCAGGCCGGCCCACAGCTGGTGGTGCCCATCCTGAACGCGCGCTACGCGCTCAATGCGGCCAATGCGCGCTGGGGCTCGCTCTACGACGCGCTCTACGGGACCGATGCCTTGCCTGAGGATGGACCGGGCTACAAAGGCGCCACCAAGACCGGCCCGGACGGCAAGGGCTACAACCCCGTGCGCGGCGCCAAGGTCATCGAGTACGCGCGCCATGTGCTGGACCGCGTGGCCCCGCTGGCCCCCGCGCAAGGCAAGCCGGCTTCACACGTCGGCTCCAAGGCTTACGCCGTGCTGGGCGGCAAGCTGCTCGTGACACTGAAGGACGGACGTCAGGCCACGCTGGCTGAAGCCGGCAAGTTCATTGGCTACCAGGGCAGCGCCGCCGCGCCCAGCGCCATCCTGCTGCGCAACAACGGCATCCACATCGAAATCCAGATCGACCGCAGCACGCCCATCGGCCAGACCGACCCCGCGGGTGTGAGCGACTTGCTGGTCGAAGCCGCGCTCTCGACCATCCTGGACCTGGAAGATTCCGTGGCCGTGGTGGACGCCGAAGACAAGGTGCTGGCCTACGACAACTGGCTGGGCATCCTCAAGGGCACGCTGACCGAGACCGTCAGCAAAGGCGGCAAGACCTTCACGCGCCGCCTCAACCCCGACCGCGTCTACCAGGGCGCGAACGGCGAAGAGATCAAGCTGCACGGCCGCAGCCTGCTCTTCGTGCGCAACGTGGGCCACCTGATGACGCACCCGGCCATCCGCTACGCCGACGGCAGCGACATGCACGAAGGCATCATGGACGCGGTCATCACCACGACCATCGCGCTGCACGACCTGCAAGGCCTCACGAAGAACGGCATCCGCAATTCACGCACCGGCAGCATCTACATCGTCAAACCCAAGATGCACGGCCCCGAGGAAGCGGCCTTCGCCTCCGAATTGTTCGCCCGCGTCGAAGCCCTGCTGGGCCTGCCCGAGAACACGGTGAAGCTGGGCATCATGGACGAGGAACGCCGCACCAGCGTCAACCTCAAGGCCTGCATCGCCGCCGCCAAGAGCCGCGTGGCCTTCATCAACACCGGCTTCCTGGACCGCACGGGCGACGAGATGCACACCGCCATGCACGCTGGCCCCATGATCCGCAAGGCCGCCATGAAGGGCACCGCCTGGATCGACGCCTACGAAAAACTCAACGTGTTGGTCGGCCTGGCCACCGGCCTCAAGGGCCGCGCGCAAATCGGCAAGGGCATGTGGGCCATGCCCGACCTGATGGCCGCCATGCTGAAGCAGAAGATCGTGCACCCGCTGGCCGGCGCCAACACCGCCTGGGTGCCCAGCCCCACGGCCGCCACCCTGCACGCGCTGCACTACCACCAGATCAACGTGGCCGCGCTGCAAGACCAACTCGAAAAACAAGCCCAGGCCAAGAACTTCAAGCAGATCGAAGAGAAAGAACTGGCCCGCCTGCTGACCGTGCCCGTGGCCGGCAAGCCCGGCATGAAAGCGCCCTGGACCGCCGCCGAGATCCAGCAGGAAATCGACAACAACTGCCAAGGCATCCTGGGCTATGTGGTGCGCTGGATCGACCAGGGCGTGGGCTGCTCCAAGGTGCCCGACATCCACAACATCGGCCTGATGGAAGACCGCGCCACCCTGCGCATCAGCAGCCAGCACATCGCCAACTGGCTGCTGCACGGCGTGGTGACCGAGAGCCAAGTGCGCGCCGCCTTCGAGCGCATGGCCGCCGTGGTGGACGAACAGAACAAAGGCGACCCGCTGTACAAGCCCATGGCCGGTAACTTTGAAACGTCCATGGCCTACAAGGCAGCGACCGACCTGGTGTTCAAGGGCCTGGAACAGCCCAATGGCTACACCGAGCCGCTGCTGCATGCCTGGCGCTTGAAGGTGAAGGCCGCGGCCTGATCAACGATCGCACGATCACACCCAAGGCCGAGGAGGCACAGAGACCCACGGCGCCTGCGGGCGCCGTTTGTTTCCTGCATGGCCAGCGTGAAGCCTCGTCACGCTCCGGGTCCAGCGTGTGCGTGCCCCTGGGCCATACTCCCCGCTGGCGCCCCTTCGAGCGCCGCGACCACAAGGAACAAGCGTGCAATCTGCCCATGAAGCATGGTTCGACGAGGCGTATTACCAGCGCTACTACTTCGACAAGAAGACGCGCGTGGTGGACCCCGGCCATTTCGAGCGGCTGGGCACCTTTGTGTGCAGCTACCTCCAGTACCTGCGCGTGCCGGTGCGGCGTGTGCTGGACGTGGGCTGTGGCATCGGCCTGTGGCGCGAGGTGGTGGCCCGGCACTTTCCCGAGGCGCAGTACCACGGCGTGGAGTACAGCGAGTACCTGTGCGCGCGCTACGGCTGGGAGCGCGGCTCCGTCGTCGACTACCGCAGCACCGAGCCGTTTGACCTGGTGATCTGCCAGGGCGTGCTGCCCTACCTGAGCGCCGCCGACCTCAAGCGGGCGCTGCACAACCTCGCCACGCTGAGCCGCGGCGCCTTGTACTTGGAGGCCGCGACCCGCGAGGACTACGAGCGCGACATCATCGACGACACGCTGACCGACCCGCGCCTCTTTCGCCACCGTGCCCAGCTGTACCGGCGTGGCCTGCAAGAAGGCTTCACCGAACTGGGCGGCGGCGTTTGGCTCAGTCGACAGACCACGACGCCCCTGTTTGAACTGGAGAGCGCGGGCGAGCGCTGAGCGCCGCGTTTGAACGTGAGGGCCGCACGCTACAGTGCGCGCATGAAGCCCGCACGTTCTTCCGCTCGCACCTCTTCGCGCACCGCGTCTTCTCCCCAATCCCCCGTCCGCCTGCCCCGTCTGGACGCCCTGCGCGGCGCGGCCTTGGTGTGGATGGCGGGCTTTCACGCCTGCTTTGACCTGGCTTACTTCGGCTGGCTAAAGGCGGACTTCTACCGAGACCCGTTCTGGACCACGCAGCGCACGCTGATCGTCAGCCTCTTCCTGCTCTGCGCCGGGCTGGGGCAGGCCCTGGCCCACGCACAGCACATCGGCTGGCCGCGCTTCTGGAAACGCTGGGCGCAAATCGCGGGCTGCGCGCTGCTCGTGTCCCTCGGCTCGTGGTTCATGTTCCCCAGCAGCTACATCAGCTTTGGCGTGCTGCACGGCATGGCCGTGATGCTGCTGCTCTTGCGCTGGGCCGGGCCGCGACTGCAGCCCTGGCACTGCGCCGTGCTCGGCCTGCTGGCCGTGCTGCTGCCGCAGTTCATCCAGCATCCCTTCTTTGACACGCGCTGGACCAACTGGCTGGGCCTGGTGACGCACAAGCCCATCACTGAAGACTACGTGCCACTCCTGCCCTGGCTGGGCGTGATGCTCTGGGGTTACGGTATCGGTCGCTGGTTGCTGGCGCGCACATCAGGCCAACGCGCCGCACCCATGCTGGGCGGCGCGCTGCCCAAGGTGCTGGCGCCACTGGCGTTGCTGGGGCGTTGGTCCTTGAGTTTTTACATGCTGCACCAGCCTGTGTTGATGGGGGTGATGCTGGGTGTGGGGGCGGTGTTGGGCGCCTGACGACCTGCATCGCCCGCTTATGATTTTGATCGGCGTGGCCATCGCCCTGTGATCCGTGCCCGCCATACCCCGCACGCACCCCACCCGAGTCACCCAGAAAAAACGACGGCCCATGCCCATCAAGAAGTCAGATCTCTATTCCAAACTGTGGGCTTCCTGCGATGAACTGCGCGGCGGCATGGACGCCAGCCAGTACAAGGACTATGTGCTGGTGTTGCTGTTCATCAAGTACATCAGTGACAAGTACGCGGGCCAGCCCTTTGCACCCATTCAGATCCCACCGGGCGCCAGCTTTGCCGACATGGTGGCGCTCAAGGGCAAGAGCGACATCGGCGACCAGATCAACAAGAAGATCGTCCGCCCGCTGGAGGACGCCAACCGCCTGCGCATCAAGGCCGACTTCAACGACGACGCGCTGCTCGGGCAGGGCAAGGAGAAGGTCGACAAACTGACCAACCTGATTGGCATCTTCGAATCCAAGGACCTGGATTTCTCGAAGCACCGCGCCGATGGCGACGACATCCTGGGCGATGCCTACGAGTACCTGATGCGCCACTTCGCCACCGAGAGTGGCAAGAGCAAGGGCCAGTTCTACACCCCGGCCGAGGTCAGCCGCGTGATGGCCCAGGTGCTGGGCATTGCGCAGGCCAACACGACGCCCAACACCACCGTGTACGACCCAACCTGCGGCTCCGGCTCACTGCTGCTGAAGGTGGCGGAGGCCGCGCCCACGCCGGTCAGCGTCTACGGCCAGGAAAAGGAAGAAGTCACCAGCGGCCTGGCCCGCATGAACATGATCCTGCACCACAACCCCGGTGCGGTGATCGAGCAGGGCAACACCCTGGCCGACCCCAAGTTCCTCGATGGCGACCAGCTCAAGACCTTTGACTACGTGGTGGCCAACCCACCGTTCTCCGACAAACGCTGGAGCAATGGCGACGTGGTGGCGGTCGATAAGAAAAAGTACAAGCGCTTCGAGGGCTTCGGCACCCCACCCGACAAGCAAGGTGACTACGCCTACCTGCTGCACATCATCCGCTCGCTCAAGAGTACTGGCCGGGCCGCCTGCATCCTGCCGCACGGCGTGCTGTTCCGCGGCAATGCCGAGGCCGAGATTCGCAAGAATCTGGTGCGGCGCGGCCTCATCCAGGCCATCATCGGCCTGCCGGCCAACCTCTTCTACGGCACCGGCATCCCGGCCTGCATCCTCGTCATCGACAAGGCAGGTGCCGCCGCCCGAGTCAATTCGCGCCAAGGCATCTTCATGATCGACGCCGCACAGGGTTACATGAAGGACGGCCCCAAGAACCGCCTGCGCGAGCGTGACATCCACCGCATCGTCGACACCTTCACCACACTGGACGAGAGCGACCCCCGCTACGCCCGCCTGGTCGGCCTGGATGAAATCGAGAAGAACGACTTCAACCTCAACCTGCCGCGCTACATCGACAGCAGCACACCCGAGGACCAGCAGGACATCGACGCCCACCTGAATGGCGGCATCCCCGAGGCCGACGTGTTGGCCCCCGACACGCTGGGCCGCTACTGGGCAGTCTGCCCCCAGCTGCGCGCCGCCCTGTTCAAGCCGAGGCGGCCGGGCTACCTGGATCTGGCCGTGGCGCCCGCCGCCATCAAACCCACCATCCACCAGCACCCGGAGTTCCAGGCCCTCACCACGGCGATGAACCGGCACTTCGACAGCTGGCGCGCTGCGGCGGCCAACAGCCTCAGGGCGTTGGAGAAAGGCGCTTTCCACCCCAAACACCTGATTCGCGGTGCAGAAGGTCTGCTGGCCCACTACGAACACCAACCCACCGCCGTGAAGCTGATCGACCCCTACGCCGTCTACCAGCACCTGATGGACTATTGGGCCGAGACCATGCAAGACGACGCCTACCTGATCGCCGAAGACGGCTGGAAGGCCACGCCCTACCGGGTGCTGGAGACCAAGAAGAACAAAGACGGCTCACCGGGCAAGACGGTGGACAAAGGCTGGGCCTGCGACTTGGTGCCCAAGGCCTTGCTGGTGCAGCACCACTTCGCCGCCGAGCAGGCGGAGCTGGACCGGCTGAACGCCGAGCTGGAAAGCACGCTGGCCGCGCAGACCGAGCTGGAAGAAGAGCACAGCGGTGACGAGGATGTGTTCGGCAGCTTCGACAAGATCAACGACGCGTCAGTGAAGGCACGCGTCAAGGAGATTGGGCGCGATGCGGGTGCAAATGCGGACGCTGGCGACACGGCGGATGAACTCGCCGTGTTGAAGCAATGGCTGGCCCTGTCGGAGCAGGCCAGCGGCCTGAAAAAGCGCATCAAGACCCTGGACGTCGAGCTGGACACCAAAGCCCTGGCCCGCTACGCCACGCTGTCAACTGAAGAGGTGAAGGCGCTCGTGGTGGACCACAAGTGGATGGCCGCGCTGAGCGCCGCCGTGCACGGCGAGCTGGACCGCGTGAGCCAGGCGTTGACCGGGCGGTTGAAGGAGCTGGCCGAGCGTTATGGGCGGACGATGCCGGAACTGGCGCAGCAGGTGGACGAGCTGGAGGCGCGGGTGGCGGGGCATCTGGCGAAGATGGGGTTCGCAATCCTATGACGACCCTTAGCTATAGCGAACTGGCGAATGCTCACCTCAAAAAGACAGAGCTTGGCGACATACCCCAGGACTGGGACGCCATGACACTAGGAGATCTCTGTGAATTTGAGAATGGGGATCGAAGCAGCAACTACCCTTCCGGGCGAGACTTTTCGCACAGTGGCATTCCGTTTGTAAATGCAGGACATGTAGCTGATGGAAAGATCAATCTCGGCCGAATGGACTTCATTACTAGCGAGAGCTATTTCCGCTTAACGCGAGGGAAAGTGCGCTCCGGCGATATCTTGTACTGCCTACGCGGGTCGGTGGGGAAATTCGGACTAGTTCCTGAGGGCTTCGGACAAGGAGCTATCGCTAGCTCCCTTGTCATCGTGCGCCCTAAGCCCACAAGGCTTTCACGCGAGTATTTGGCTTGCTACTTTGGATCCAGCTTGTGCTCTCAAATGATCGAGAGCTGGGCTAGCGGCGCTGCTCAACCGAATCTCGGGGTGCAAGATCTCGCAAGATTCCGGATACCACTTCCTTCATCACCCTATGAACAGCAAACCATTGCAACAGCCCTCACCGATGCCGACGGCCTGATCAACTCGCTGGAGCAACTGCTGACCAAGAAGCGCCAGATCAAGCAAGGCGCCATGCAGGAACTGCTCACCGGCAGGCGGCGGTTGCCGGGGTTCCAAGGAAATTGGGGCGAGGCGACATTTGCCGACGTGGCCTTCATCGATCCAGAGAATCTCAGCAGTGGCACGCCTGCCGGCTTCTCTTTCAACTACATCGCGCTAGAAGGCGTGAATCAAGGACGGCTGGACTCATTCGCCGAACTCCAATTCGACAGCGCGCCATCAAGGGCCAGGAGAGTGCTGAGGGACGGCGACGTTCTGGTGTCGACTGTCCGACCAAACCTTAAGTCCCACCTGCTGCTTGATACGCTCCTCGGAAACTGGATTGCGTCAACCGGCTTCTCTGTTGTTCGCTGCAAACCAAAAATCGCTTGCCCGGGCTTTCTGTTCGCACTACTCTTTTCGGAGGTCGTCGAACAGCAGATTGATGCGTTGTTGACAGGATCAAACTACCCAGCAATCAACGGCCGGGATGTTGCCAACCTCGCCTTTACCTGCCCGCCCTTCGATGAGCAGGTCGCAATAGCACGAGCACTGTCTGACATGGATGAGGAAATTTCTGCCCTCGAATCCCGCCTCACCAAGGTCCGCGCCCTCAAGCAAGCCATGGCCCAAGCCCTGCTGACCGGCCGCATCCGTCTCGTGCAGCCCAACTTATGAGCAAGCCCTCCCAAAGCTACTTACCGCGTGATGCTCGGCCGCCAGAGCGTCCACGCCGCCGCGTGCCTGGCCGGCAGCTTCATCGGCGCCGACTACGAGATCAATCAGGACCTCAGCGCTCATTTGCCCGAGGCCTGGCGGCAGTTCAACTCCGCCTTCATCCCCGTCTACCTGGCCAGCCACCCCGACAAGAGCCGCATCGCGGCGGGCCTGGCCTGCGGCGCGCTGTGGACGGTGGCCAAGGGCATCCGGCCCGGGGACGTGGTGCTGAGCCCGGACGGCACGGGCGTGTACCACGTGGGCGTGGTCGAAGGCGAGTACCACCACGCGCCCGGCCAGGTGCTGCCGCACCGTCGCCCGGTGAAGTGGCTCCCGCTGACCATCGCCCGCGCCGCCATGAGCGAGGCGCTGCGCAATTCCACCGGCTCCATCGGCACGGTGAGCACCATCACCGACCACCACCAGGAGATCGAGCAGTTCCTGGCCGCCTATCGCGGCTCCATGTTTACGGGCCAGGCCGCGCCCAGCATCGTGGCCACCGACCCGGTGGTGGAAGACCCGGTGGCCTTTGCAATGGAGAAGCACCTGGAGGACTTTCTGGTGAAGAACTGGGCGCAGACCGAACTGGCCCAACACTTCAAGATCTACGAAGACGAGGGCGAACTGGTGGGCCAGCAGTACGGCACCGATGCCGGGCCCATCGACATCCTGGCCATCAGCAAGGACGGCCAGCGCCTGCTGGTGGTGGAACTCAAGCGCGGCCGCGCCTCGGACGTGGTGGTGGGCCAGATCCTGCGCTACATGGGGTATGTCAAAGAGCAGATCGCCGAACCGCACCAGACCGTGGAAGGCGCCATCATCGCGCTGGACGATGACCAGAGGCTGCGCTGGGCCCTGGCTGCGGTGCCCAGCGTCAGCTTCTACCGCTACCAGGTGAGCTTCAAGCTCATCCGGCACTGAGCGGTCGGGGCCTGCACGCGTCGAGCAGGTTTGGCTGCAATTATCCAGATTTATCTTTAAAAAGATAAACTACCCATACTCTGGATAAAAAGAGGTAATCGCATGATCGCGTACCACCGTACCGCGCTGGCGCAAGAACTGGTGCAGGCCTTGCAGGGGAAACCTTTGCTGGGCGACGCGCACAACGGCCTGTTCCTGGCGGCGCCGCGCCGAACCGGCAAAAGCACGTTTTTGCAGGGCGATTTGACGCCCGCCTTGCAACAGGCCGGCGTCGAGGTGGTGTACGTGGATCTGTGGGCGGACACCCGCCGCGATCCCGGCACCCTGATTGCCGAGGCCATCGCCCACGCCTTGCAAGCCCACCTGGGCCCGGTGGCGCGCACGGCCAAGAAGGCCGGCTTGAAGAGCGTCAAGCTGGCGGGCGCGCTTGAGATCGACACTAGCAAGATCGGCCAGATCGACGGCCTGAGTCTGGTGGACGCGCTGCGCAGCCTGCATGAGGCGGCGGGCCGACCGGTGGCGCTGATCATTGACGAGGCCCAGCATGCACTGACCAGCGAGGCGGGTGAGGTGGCGATGACGGCGCTGAAATCGGCGCGGGACCAGATGAATCAGCCCGGCCGGGTGAACCTGATGCTGGTGATGTCGGGCTCCGACCGCGACAAGCTGTTGCGCCTGGTCGTCAGCGCGGGGGCACCGTTTTACGGATCGCAGATCCAGGCACTGCCAGCGCTGGACACGGATTTCATTGCCCATGTGGCCGAGTTGGTGGAGGCACAGCGGCCTGACCTGGTGCCGGTAGACCGTGCCGCACTGCAAGCGGCGTTTGCCGCCTTCGGCCATCGGCCGCAGTTCTTCATGGCGGCCATGGGGGCGGTGCTCAGCCCGCTGTCGGGCCATAGCGGGCGCTTTGAACCGGCGTTGCAACAAGCGGCGCAAGACCAACAAGCGCAGGACGAAGCGCAGATGGACTCCGACTACCTGGGCCTCAAGCCCACCGATCAAGTGGTGCTTTGGCGCATGCTGGACCAGGGTCCGCGTTTCCGCCCGTATGACGCCGAGGCCTTGCGCTTTTATCGCGACAAGTTGGGGCGCCCGGTCAGCCCGCAACAAGCGCAGAAGGCGTTGGAGTCTCTGCGGCAGCGCACGCCGGCCTTGGTGTGGAAGTCGGCACGCGGTGAGTACGCCGTGGAGGACGCCGCCATGCACCGCTGGTTTCAGGCACGCCTGGACGCTGGGAGCTGGCCACCCTCGCCAGCACAAGGTAGCCTTGCTCTGGAAGATGACTGAAGGAACGCGCCATGGGCCGTGCATGCCATCGGACAAATGCTTTCGTATCGCAGATAAGCAGTCGATAGAACCCGGACGATAGAGCGCGACACTCCGATAAATCAAAGACTTATATCGACCACATGTCCACAGGGAGGGCCTGATGTCTGACGAGATTGGCAAACCAGAGCGGGTGACCCAGCAACGGGTGATCAGGCTCTTCACGCAGAAGTTGGGCTACCGCTACCTGGGCGACTGGAGTGAGCGCGCTGGCAACCATTGCATCGAAGAAGGTCTGCTGACCGCCCACTTGGAAAAACAGGGCTACAGCCCCGCCCACATCAGCGCGGCCCTGCACCAGTTGCGCACGGAAGCATCGGTGCACGGACGTACGCTGTACGCAGCCAACCAGGCGGTGTACCGGTTGCTGCGCTACGGGGTGTCAGTGAAGGTGGCGGCCGGCGAGGTGAGCGAGACGGTTCATCTCGTGAACTGGAAGCAAGCGGCCAACAACGATTTCGCCATCGCGGAGGAAGTGACGCTCAAAGGCGGCGGAATGTCGGGCCATGAGCGCCGGCCCGACCTCGTGCTGTACCTGAACGGCATCGCCGTGGGCGTGCTGGAACTGAAGAACAGCCGCGTGGGCCTGGCCGAAGGCATACGCCAGTGCCTGTCGAACCAGAAACCGGAGTTCAACGACTGGTTCTTCAGCACCATCCAGATTGTGATGGCGGGCAACGACTCGGAGGGCTTGCGCTACGGCAGCATCGAGACGCAAGAGAAGTACTTTCTGAGCTGGAAGGAAGACGAGACCGACAACAGCGGCTACAAGCTCGACAAGTACCTCGCCAAGCTGTGCAGCAAGGACAGGCTGCTGGAGCTGGTGCACGATTTCGTGCTGTTCGACGGGGGCATCAAGAAGCTGCCCCGTGTGCACCAGTATTTCGGCATCAAGGCCGCGCAGACGCATGTGAACCAGCGGCGCGGCGGGATCATCTGGCACACCCAGGGCGCGGGCAAGAGCATCCTGATGGTGTTGCTGGCCCGCTGGATTCTGGAAAACCAACCGGCCGCCCGCGTGGCCATCATCACCGACCGGGACGAACTGGACCGGCAGATCGAGCGCGTGTTCAAGGACGCGGGCGAGACCATCCACCGCAGCCAAAGCGGCCGCGACCTGATGGCCCAACTCGCGCAGCCCAACCCGCGCCTGCTGTGCTCGCTGGTGCACAAATTTGGCCGGCGGGGTGCGGAGGCGGGGGCAGACGACTTCGAGGCCTTCTTGCGCGACCTGGCCGCGCAGCCCAGCCAGACCCAGGGCGAGGTTTATGTTTTCGTGGACGAGTGCCACCGTACCCAAGGCGGCAAGCTGCACCGCCTGATGAAGGCCATGATGCCCAAGGCGGTGTTCATCGGCTTCACGGGTACGCCACTGCTCAAGAGCGACGCGCAGACCAGCCTGGAGGTGTTTGGAGGCTATATCCACACCTACAAGTTCGCCGAAGCGGTGGAAGACAAGGTGGTGCTGGACCTGGTCTATGAGGCCCGAGACATCGACCAGAAGCTGGGCAACACCGACCAGATCGACCAGTGGTTCGAGGCCAAGACCAAAGCCTTGAATAACTGGCAGAAGGACGAGCTAAAGAAGCAATGGGGCACGATGCAAAACGTGCTCAGCTCGCGCGCCCGCATGGACCGTGTGGTGGCCGACATCGTGTTTGACTTTGCAGTCAAGCCGCGGCTGTCGGACGAGCGCGGCAACGCCATTCTGGTGGCGTCCAGCATCTACGAGGCATGCAAGTATTTCGTGCTGTTCGGCAAGACGGTGTTCAAGGGCCGCTGCGCGGTCGTCACCTCCTACAACCCCCTGGCTTCCGATGTGAGCAAGGAAGAGACCGGCGCCAACACCGAAAGCGACAAGCAGTTCATCTACAACACCTACACCGAACTGCTGAAGGACGTGGTGACCGAGCCCGGCAAAACCAAGACCGAGACCTACGAGCAGCAGGTGAAGGAGCGGTTCATCAAGGCGCCCGCCCAGATGAAGCTGCTGATTGTGGTGGACAAGTTGCTGACAGGATTCGACGCACCGCCCTGCACCTACCTCTACATCGACAAGTCCATGCAGGACCATGGACTTTTCCAGGCCATCTGTCGCACCAACCGGTTGGATGGCGAGGACAAGGACTTCGGCTACATCGTCGACTACAAGGACCTGTTCAAGAAGGTGGAGAAGGCCATCGCGGTCTACACCGCCGAGCTGGACCACAGTGCGGGCGGCAGCGACCCGGAGATCTTGGTCAAAGATCGGTTGGAAATCGGGCGCGAACGTTTAGAAGACGCCATCGAGGCCCTGGCCTTGCTGTGCGAGCCGGTGGAGCCCCCCAAGGGCGACCTGGAGCACATCCACTATTTTTGCGGCAATACCGAGATTGCTGAGGATCTGAAGCTGCGCGAGCCCTACCGCGTGGCGCTCTACAAGGCCGTGGTGGCGCTGGTGCGCGCCTATGCGAATCTGGCCGACGAGCTGGAGGCGGCGGGCTACACGCCCGTACAGATCGACAATCTCAAGTCACTGCTGAAGCATTACCTGAACCTGCGCGAAATCATTCGCAAGGCAGCCGGCGAGACGCTGGACCTGAAGCCCTACGAGGCGGACATGCGCCACCTCATCGACACCTACATCGAGGCCCAGGCACCGCGGAAGATTTCGCCGTTCGACGGCATCGGCCTGCTGGACTTGATCGTCAAGACCGGCATCGCAGACGCGATTGCCGAGCGCTTGGGCGACATGAAGGGCAACAAAGAATCCATCGCAGAGACGATCGAGAACAACGTCCGCAGCAAGATCCTGAAGGAGCAGCTGACCGACCCGGCTTACTTCGCCAAGATGTCGGCGTTGCTGGACGAGATCATTCGACTGCGCAAGGAAAAGGCCATCGAATACGAGGACTATCTCGCCCGCATCGCCGACGTCGCCAGAAAGGTGAGCGCTGGCAAAGCCGACGACACACCCGTGCAATTGAAGACGCAAGGCCAACTCGCTCTGTACAACAACCTGAAGGACCACGTGGCCGTCAACGCCACCCTGGAAGCTGAGACGCAACCCTATGCCGGGAAGACGGCGGCGCTGGACAGGGCGCTGAAGCTGGACGCCGCCATCAAGACCAAACGACCCGACGGCTGGCGCGGCGTGGTAGCCAAGGAACAGATGGTGAAGCAGGCGATGTTCGAGGTGTTGCAGGACATCCAGGAAGTGAACCGCCTGTTTCCCATCGTTTTTGCCCAGAAGGAGTATTGACCCGTGCGGGATGTGCTCGACTTGGGCGAGTTGCGTGCCGAAGTCACTCGCAAGGCGATCAAGCATGTGCACCTGAGTGTGCTGCCACCAGCAGGCAAGGTGCGCGTCGCGGCGCCGCAGGCCATGCCGCTGGACACGATCCGACTCTTCGTGGTCTCGAAACTGTCTTGGATACGCGCGCAGCAGCGCAAGCTGCGATCCCAGGAACGCGAGACGCCTCGCGTATTCCTCAACAAAGAGAGCCACTATCTGTGGGGCAAGCGCTACTTGCTGGAACTCAGCCACGCAGATGCCGCGCCCACCGTGAGCCTCAGCCCGCGCAAGTTGTTCCTGCAGGTTCGCCCCGGTGCGGATGCGGCGCGCTGCGAAGCGGTGTTGGATTCCTGGTACCGACAACAGCTGAGGGATGCATTACCAGCGCTGCTGGCAAAGTGGGAGCCTTTGCTGGGCGTGAAGGCCCGCCGCGTCTTCGTCCAGCGCATGAAGACCAAGTGGGGCAGCTGCACGCCGGATTCAGGCTACATCCGACTCAATACCGACCTGGCCAAGAAGCCACCTGAATGCCTGGAGTACATCGTGGTTCATGAGCTGATCCATCTGCTTGAGCCGACCCATAACGAGAGGTTTGTCGCGCTGTTGGATTTGAACCTCCCGCACTGGCAGCATTGGCGCAGGCGCCTCAACAGCTTGCCCGTGAGGCATGAGGACTGGGACTATTGAGTCAGTCGCCGCCTCCGAACAAGTCCCCAAACTTCCGAACAGCCTTCGAATCCCCGCCGCTCCCACCCTGGCCAGCCCCCTTCCCCATCGCCACCCCCTTCGGATACTCCTCCGCAATCCGATCCTCCCAATACGTGGTCGGATTGGGCGCGCTGCACAGGCGGCGAAACACTTCCATCGGCACCTGTTTGTAGGCCAGCACCGTCTTGTCGTCGCGGTGCAGGTCCAGCTGCTGGGTGGTGTCGTCGTAGTCGGCGCGGCGGATGCGGCCGGTGGTGAAGGTGCGGGTGTGCAGGGTCATGGGGAGGGCTGCGTGGGGGGGTCTGTCGCCGTCGGGCACAAGCAGGGCGGCGCTGAAACTGCGGTGGTCGCCATTCTCCGCCGCCATGGCAAACTCTCGCCCCACCATGGCCCGCCGCGACGAGGAACCGCACCGCCCCCTGCGGGCGCGGATCGACCTCGACATCGACGGCGGCCGCGCAACCGAGGCTTGTCCATGAGCACCACCCCATCGACCCCACGCCCGGCCACCTTGGCCGAGATGCAAGCCCATTACGGCGAGAACTACCGCTGGCGCTTGCTGCTGGCGGTGATGATCGGGACGATGGCGTCCATCATGTCGTCCACCATCGTGAACGTGGCGATACCTGACTTGAGCCACCACTTTCACCTGGGGCAGGAGCGCGCGCAATGGGCCAGTTCGGGCTTCATGATCGCGACCACGGTGTCCATGCTGTGCACGCCTTGGCTGCTGTCGGCTTTTGGCTATCGCCGCACCTACGTGGTCGCCACGTTGATGTTGTTGGGCGGCGGCGTGGTGGGCGGCCTGTCGAACTCGTTTGAATTGGTGCTGGCCTCGCGGGTGGTGGAAGGCATCGCGGCGGGCGTGGTGCAGCCGATTCCACCCATCATCATCATGCGTGCCTTCGCGCCGCACGAGCGCGGTCGCGCGGGCGGCATCTTCGGCATGGGCGTGGTGCTGGCGCCCGCCATTGGCCCCAGCATCGGCGGGCTGCTGGTCAGCGCGTTTGGCTGGCGTTCCATCTTCTTCATGATCGTGCCCTTCTGCATCGCGGCGCTGTGGCTGGCCTACCGCTACGTGCCGGTCTCGGCGCCGGGCGGCGTGGCGCCAGACCGGCAGGGCAATCGGCTGGACTGGCCGGGCCTGCTCTTGTCCGGCGTGGGCACGGTGGCCTTGATCAATGGCATGGTCGCGCTACATGGCACGGACCACACCCAGGCTTGGACGCTGCTGGGCCTGTCCGCCATCAGCTTGAGCGCTTTTTGGTTTTGGCAGCACCGGCAGGTGCGCGGCGCGAACCCGAGCGGTCAGCCCCTGATGCACCCGGCGCTGTTCAACTCGCGCTCTTTCGCGGCGGGCAGCCTGGTGGCTTTCATCTACGGCACGGCGCTGTTTGGCTCCACTTACTTGTTGCCGCTGTACATCCAGATGGCGCAGGGTTTGTCCGCCGCTTACGTGGGCACCATCATGCTGCCTGCGGGCCTGGTGCTGGCGGTGACCATCCCGCTGGCGGGCCGCTTGTCGGACCGGGTGCCCATCCGCGTGTTGATCTGCGCGGGCCTGGGCCTGCTGGCCGCGTCCTTCGCGCTGATGTTGACGCTGGGCCTGGGCGCGGCCATTTTCTGGTTGGTGACTTGGGCGGTGCTGGGGCGCATTGGTCTGGGTTTCATCTTGCCGTCGTTGAACAACGGCGCCATGTCGGGGCTGGAGCCCAAGCTGATTTCGCAGGCGTCGAGCGCCATCAACTTCATCCGCATGCTGGGCGGCTCCATCGGCGTGAGCCTGTGCGGCATCGTGCTGGAGTGGCGCATCGCGGTGCACGGCGACAGCCTCAAGCAGGCGGGCAGCAGCCCGGCGCGGCTGGCCGCTTTCGATGAAGCCTTCCTGATGCTGGCCGTGCTCTGCGCGGTGGCCATGGTGGCGGCCTGGCGCATGAAGAGCACCCCGCGCCCGACGGCGCCCACGCCCACACCGACCTCGCCCGCGGGCACGAACTGAAGCAAAGAAGACCGACCCGCCATGTGCCAGTTACTAGGGATGAATTGCATCGCGCCGACGGACGTGATGTTCAGCTTCAGCGGTTTCGCGGAGCGCGGCGGGCGCACCGACCACCACAAGGACGGCTGGGGCATCGCCTTCTTTGAAGACAAGGGCGTGCGGCATTTCGTCGACCACCAGGCCGCGGCCGAATCGCCCGTGGCGGAGTTGATCCGTCGTTACCCCATCAAGAGCCGCAACGTCATCGCCCACATCCGCAAGGCCACCCAGGGCGCGGTGACGCTGCAGAACTGCCACCCCTTCGTGCGCGAACTCTGGGGCCGCTACTGGGTGTTTGCCCACAACGGAGACCTCAAGGACTACGCGCCGCGCCTGCACGGCGGCTTTCGCCCCGTGGGCGAGACCGACAGCGAGCGCGCCTTCTGCTGGCTGATGCAGGAACTGGCCAAGGCGCATGCCACCGTGCCCAGCGTGGCCGATCTCACCCTGACCCTGGGCGAGCTGGTGCCGCGCATCGCCCGCCATGGCGTCTTCAACTTCCTGTTCAGCAACGGCGAGGCGCTGTGGGCGCATGCCTCCACCAAGCTCTGCTACGCGCAACGCCAACACCCTTTCGGCCGGGTGACGCTGCGCGACGAGGACTTGAGCCTGAACCTGGCCGAGCTGACCACGCCCGCCGACCGGGTGGCCGTGGTGGCCACCACGCCGCTGACCCAGGACGAAACCTGGATACCCCTGGCCCCAGGCGAATTGAAAGTATTCGTGGACGGCGCACCGGTGTGAAGACGGCCGTTTTCGCTTTCATAATCCATCCCCATGGCAAAACCGCAAGAATCCGTGCCGGATTCCGACTTCCAAGACTCCCTGCCCACGCTGCCGAACTGGCATGAAGGCGCGCAACTGCGCGCGGTGCGTGCCAACGGGCGCTTTCTGCTGACCCACCCGGCCCACCTGCTGGCGCTGGGCCTGGGCTCGGGCCTGTCGCCCAAGGCGCCCGGCACGGTGGGCACGCTCTGGGCCTGGGCGGCCTTTCTGGTGCTGCAGCCCTGGATGAACGACGCGCGCTGGGCGCTGCTGCTGGCCATCGCCTTGCCGGTGGCCTGGTGGGCGGGCGCGCTCACGGCCAAGCACCTGCACAACAGCGACCCGCGCTGCGTGGTCATCGACGAAATCGTGGCCTTCTGGCTGGTGCTGTGGCTGCTGATGCCGGCCAACATCTGGGAGCAGTTGGCGGCCTTCGCGCTGTTCCGCTACTTCGATGCCGTCAAGCCCGGCCCCGTGGGCTGGGCCGACCGCCTGTACGAACACCTCAAGCCCGCGCGCGCGCGCTGGGGCTGGACCAAGGTGGGCTGGGGCATTCTGCTCGACGACCTGGTCGCGGCCTTCTGCACACTGATGCTGATGGCCCTGTGGCGTTACTTCTTCTGAGCCTCTGAACGCATGAGCCTGCCGCCCACCTTGGTCGAACAAGTCGCGGCGCAATTGCAGGCGCAGGGCTGGATGCTGACCACGGCGGAGAGTTGCACCGGGGGCCTGGTGGCCGCGGCCTGCACGGACCTGGCGGGGTCGAGCGCTTGGTTTGAGCGCGGTTTCGTCACCTACTCCAACGCGGCCAAGACCGAACTGCTGGGCGTGGACGCGGCCCTGATCGAGGCGCATGGCGCTGTCAGCGAGCCGGTGGCGCGGGCCATGGCGGCCGGTGCCCTGGCGCGTTCGGGCGCGCAACTGTCCATCGCCATCACAGGCATTGCCGGCCCCACGGGCGGCAGCGCCGACAAGCCAGTGGGCACGGTGTGGTTTGGTTGGGGCGCGCAGGTCCGCGCGGGCGAACCCCGGCTGCACACCGAGCGCTTGCGTCTGCCGGGCAGCCGCGCCGCCGTGCGCGCCGCCGCCACCGAACACGCCTTGCGTGGCCTGCTCGCCACCCTGGCCGGACTTGCCTGAACACCCCCACCGCGCGAGGAGACGGCCATGCGCCACGCGATCAACGAGCACATCCGCCTGCTGCTGCGCCATGCCACACTGGCCTTTAGCTTGCTGGCCCTGCTGATCGGCCTGGGGCTATGTGCCCGGGACTGGGCGGCTTTCATGGAATTCAGCGCCGAGGCCCCTGGCAACGCGGGCCTGGGCAGCGCACCGGTGGCGCTGGGCTGGCTGCAGGTGCTGGCGCTGTTGGGCTGGCCGCTGTGGCTGGCCCTGCTCGGCGGGGTGCTGTCGGCCATCGGCCTCTATGACCTGCTGCAGACCCGGCACGCGGTGCTGCGCAACTACCCGCTGCTGGGCCATCTGCGTTTTCTGCTGGAGTTCATCCGGCCCGAGATCCGCCAGTACTTCATCGAGGGCGAGAACGAGGCCGCGCCTTTTTCGCGCGCCCAGCGTTCCCTGGTCTACCAACGCGCCAAGGGCGTGCCGGACAACCGGCCCTTCGGCACGCTGCTCGACGTGTCGCGCAACGGGCACGAGTGGATCAACCACTCCATGGCGCCCACGCACATCGAGGGCCAAGACTTTCGCGTGCTGATTGGCGAGGGCCGCAAGCGCCCCTACAACGCCAGCGTCTACAACATCTCGGCCATGAGCTTCGGTTCGCTCTCGGCCAACGCCATCCTCGCGCTCAACGCGGGCGCCAAGCGCGGCGGCTTCGCGCACGACACGGGGGAAGGTTCCATCTCGGCCCACCACCGCGTGCATGGCGGTGACTTGATCTGGCAGATCGCTTCGGGTTACTTTGGCTGCCGGCATCCGGATGGCACCTTCGATCCTCAAAGCTTCGCGGCCCAGGCGCGCGATCCGCAGGTCAAGCTGATCGAAGTCAAGCTCAGCCAGGGCGCCAAGCCCGGCCATGGTGGCATCTTGCCGGCGGCCAAGGTCACGGCGGAAATCGCCGCCGCGCGCGGCGTGCCCCAGGGCCAGGCCTGCATTTCACCGCCCTCGCACAGCGCGTTTTCCTCGCCGCTGGGCTTGCTGCAGTTCATTGAGCAACTGCGTGAGCTGTCGGGCGGCAAGCCGGTGGGCTTCAAGTTCTGCGTGGGCCACCCCTGGGAGTGGTTCGGCATCGTCAAGGCCATGCTGGAGTCGGGCATCGTGCCGGACTTCATCGTCGTCGATGGCGCCGAAGGCGGCACGGGTGCCTCGCCGCTGGAGTTTTCCGATCACGTGGGCGCGCCGCTGCAAGAGGGCCTGCTGCTGGTGCACAACACGCTCAAGGGCGCGGGCCTGCGCGGGCGCATCCGCATCGGGGCAGCGGGCAAGGTGGTCAGCGCCTTCGACATCGCGCGCACCCTGGCCATGGGCGCGGACTGGTGCAACGCGGCGCGCGGCTTCATGTTCGCGCTGGGTTGCATCCAGGCCCAGGCCTGCCATACCGGCCACTGCCCCACGGGCGTGACCACGCAAGACCCGCTGCGCCAACGCGCCCTGGTGGTGCCCGACAAGGCCGAGCGGGTCTACCGCTTCCACCACAACACGATGCACGCGCTCAAGGAACTGGTGCAGGCCGCCGGGCTGCGGCACCCGAACGAAATCACGGCCCACCACATCGTGCGCCGCGTGGACGAAAACGACGTGCGCCTGCTCTCCAACCTGGTCACGCAACTGGAGGAGGGCGCACTGCTGGATGCGGCGAAGCTCGACAAGTTGCACAACGTCTATCGCTACTACTGGCCCCGGGCCCGGTCGGACCGGTTCACGCTCTGACCCCGCTTTTGGGCGGATCGCGGCAAGCGGCCCACGTTGATTGATGGCGACGTTCACGGGCTGGGAGTGTTCCGTGCATGGCGCTGGACACGGCCACGCCGGACGCTTGCGCGACCGCCACGGTGCACGGCGAGCGCCGCTTCGCATGGGGCGATTTCGGTGTCTAATTTCGTCCGTGCCCGCCCTGCGACCCAGAACGGGCGCTCCGTTGTCCGACCTTGCGGCCCACCCGGCCGCACCTTGTTGCCTATCCCGCAGCTGCCTCAGGCTCACGTACCCGCCATGAAAATCGACCCCGCGTCCCCTGCCTCCCCCGGCACGCCATCCAACCCAGCGCCCAGCCCTCTACCCGCCGTGCCCCACACCTGGCTGGAAGATGCCATCGCCCTGACCACGGGCGTGCTCTTTGTCGCCCTCGGCCTGGTGATGTTCAAGCACGCGGGCATCCTGATCGGCGGCGTGGCGGGTCTGGCCTTCCTGGCCAGCTACGGTTTTGGCTGGAATCTCGGCCTGTGCTTCTTCCTCTTCAGCCTGCCTTTCTTCTGGCTGTCCTGGAAGCAACTGGGCACCGAGTTCACGCTCAAGAGCCTGGGTTCGGTGGCGGCGGTGTCCATCTTCACGGCGCTGGCACCCAAGGTGCTGCAGTTCGACCAGGTCAACCCCTGGTTGGCCGCCGTGCTGGGCGGCTTGCTGATCGGCTTCGGCCTGCTGGCCCTGCTGCGCCACCACGCCAGCGTGGGCGGCGTCAACATCCTGGCTCAGTGGGCGCAGCAAAAGCACGGGTTCTCGGCGGGCAAGGTCCAGCTCGCCGTGGATCTGCCCGTCGTGCTGATGGCCTTCTTCGTCGTGACGCCCGAGCGCGTGGTTCAGTCCGTGCTGGGCGCGCTGGCGCTGGGGGCGTTTCTGGCGCTGAACCACAAGCCTGGGCGGTATCTGGGGGTTTGAAGGCCCTGCGTCGCCGCCGCGCCAGCGACGCTGTCCGTCCGTTCCGATCGGGGGAACCGGCGAAGTCCGCTTGAAAAAGATGCTGCGGACAACCATGTTCAAAGGCTGCCGCAGACCACCAACCGGAGTCCATGATGACCTACACCAAGTCGCCCGAAGCCATCGCCCGTCTGACCCCCGAGCAATTCCGGGTGACCCAGCGCAACGGAACGGAATACCCCGGCACCGGTGAATACCTGCACAACCACGAGCCGGGCATCTATGTCGACATCGTCTCGGGCGAACCCTTGTTCGCGTCCTCGGACAAATTCGAGTCGGGTTGCGGCTGGCCGAGCTTCACCCAGCCCATCGTGCCAGCGCACGTGAACGAGCTGCGCGACGTCAGCCACGGCATGGTGCGCACCGAGGTGCGCTCGGCGCATGGCGACAGCCATCTCGGACATGTCTTCCCCGATGGCCCGCCGGACCGGGGCGGGCTGCGATACTGCATCAATTCGGCCTCCTTGCGTTTCGTCCACCGCGACGACATGCAAGCCCAGGGCTATGGGGACTACCTGAACCAAGTCAAGGAGATCTGAGATGGCGACTGAACGCGCGGTACTGGCAGGCGGCTGCTTTTGGGGCATGCAGGACCTGATCCGCAAGATGCCCGGTGTGGTGTCGACCCGGGTGGGTTATTCGGGTGGCGACGTGCCGAACGCGACCTACCGCAACCACGGCACCCATGCCGAGGCGATCGAGATCGTCTTTGATCCCGCCGTGATGAGCTACCGGCGGCTGCTGGAGTTCTTCTTCCAGATCCACGACCCCACCACGCCCAACCGGCAAGGCAATGACCGCGGCACGTCCTACCGCTCGGCGATCTATTTCACCTCGGAAGCGCAGCGGCTCGAAGCGATCAACACCATCCAGGACGTGGAGGCCTCTGGCCTGTGGCCAGGCAAGGTGGTGACGGAAGTGGAGGCCGTGGGCGACTTCTGGGAAGCGGAGCCGGAGCATCAGGACTACCTGGAAAAGCACCCCGGCGGCTACACCTGCCACTACGCGCGGCCGAACTGGGTGTTGCCGCGGCGCGCAGCAGGCTGAGAGGCGCCTGGACGGGCCTGCGTTGGCGGCGCGCAGGTGCAGCGATCCGAACTTGCTCAGTAGCCGCGCTGACGGTCCACGGTGTGCAGCGGCGCTTGACCCGCCAACACCCGCGCCGTGTTGACCACGATTTGCCTGGCGATCACTTCGTCGGAGGCCGCCGAGCCCATGTGCGGCGTCACCACGACCCCAGGCGTGGTCCACAGGGGGCTGTCTTCGGGCAAGGGTTCGTGCGCGAAGACATCCAGCACGGCGGCTCGCAAGTGGCCGCGACTCAACGCATCGATCAGGTCCGCGACCACCACCTGCTCCCCACGTCCGCAGTTCACCAGCACGGCACCGGGCTTGAGCCGGGCAAGCCAGTCTGCGTTGCACAGATTGCGGGTCTGCTCGGTCAGTGGCAGCAATGACACCACGACATCCAGCGGGGCCAAGAAGTCAGCCATGCGGTCATCCCCTGACCAGACGGTGACGCCTTCGAGAACACGTGGGCCGCGCGACCAGCCACTGACCGTGAACCCATGGGCCGCCAGCGTCGTGGCCACGACAGCCCCCATGGCACCGAGACCCATGATTCCCACCCGCGTCTGCGAGGCTGGGCGCTGCGGTGGCATGCGCCACACGCGCCGCGCCTGCTGTTGCTGCACCTGGTCCAGCCCGCGGTGGTAGTGCAATACCGCCCACAACACAAACTCGGCCATGCCACGGGCTTGCTCGGGGTCCACGATGCGTGTGACTGGCAGTGACTCGGGCAGAGCCGTGTCACGCAATACATGCTCCACCCCGGCGCCGATGGAGGCTACGAGCTTGAGTGCGGGCAGGCGGGCCGGCAGGCCTTGAGGGGCGAACCAGGCCGCCAGGGCCACCACGCTGGCGGGATCCACCATGCCTAAGCCCTCATGCGGCGCCCACAGGGCCACGCGCAGGCCGGGGCAGTCGATCGCTGCGGCGCGACGCAGGGATTCGCACAAGCCACGCAGGTCATCGGTCTCGCTGCACACGAGCAGCGTGGGGGGTTGGGATGCCGTCAATTTTGATAGTCGGGTTCGGTGCGATCGAGCTCCCTGAGCCAGGCGGCCCAGACCAGCTGACGCTCATGCTCGACCCCACGGAACTGCTTGCGCACATGGGCACTGATCGCCGGTGGCATGCGCGTGACCGGCCCGGCGATGGAAGCCAACTGCGCGGCGGCGAGCTGGATCTCACAGGCCTTGTTGAGGTAGTACATGATGCAAAACGCGTCGGCCACCGTGGGCCCCACGCTGAGCAGGCCGTGGTGGCGCAGGATCAGCGCCATGTTCTCGCCCAAGGCGGCCTGGATGCGGGAACGCTCTTCCAGGTTGAAGGCCACGCCCTCGTAGGCATGGAATCCCACCGACTGGTAGAACTCGGCCGAGATCTGGTTGAGCTGGAGCAGACCCTGCTCACAAGCCGCGACGGCCATGCCGGGCAGGGTGTGGGTGTGAATCACACAGTGCGCGTCGTCACGCGCGGTGTGCACCGCGCTGTGGATGGTGAAGCCCGCCGGGTTCAACGCGGCATGGCCCTGCACCACCTGCCCATCCAGGTCAACCACGATCAGATCACTGGCGCGCACTTCCTTGAACATCAAACCAAAGGGGTTGAGCAGAAACCGCTGCTGTCCTTTTTTCCCGCCCGACAAGCGCGCCGAGAAGTGGGTGTAGAGCGTATCGTCCCAACCGAAGCGGGCCGCGAGCCGGTAGGCCGCGGCAAGGTTTCGACGCAGTTTTGTTTCGTCGGTGGCACGTGATGCGGCAGAGGGCATGAGGTCTCCAGGGTTCGGGGCTCAGTGGCTGAGTTGCATGAAGCGACGCACACGTTCAATCGGATCGTCGGCGCCCGCGCCAGAGCGGGCCTGGCGTAGCTGTTCAGGGCGCACGTCCACCTGCAAGAGGCCGTTCTCCATGAAAACGATGCGGTCGGAAATTTGCAGCGCGAACTCCATCTCGTGCGTGACGATGAGCATCGTCATGCCTTCGGACGCCAAGTCCTGGATGACCTTGAGCACGTCACCCACCAGTTCGGGGTCCAGCGCCGAGGTGGGCTCGTCGAACAGCATCACCTCGGGGCGCAGCGCCAGCGCGCGTGCGATGGCGACGCGCTGCTGCTGCCCTCCCGAGAGTTGGTGCGGGTATTTGTGCAAGTGGGCCAACAGACCCACCTTGTCCAGCAGGCGCAGGGCCCTCTCCCGCTGTTCGGTGGCACTGCCCTGCCCGTGCAGGCCCGGCGCCAGCAGAATGTTCTGCAGCACGGTCAGATGCGGAAACAGATTGAAGCCCTGGAAAACCATGCCAATGCGGCGTATGCCTCGGCGCACGCGCGCTGCATCCATCGGCGCGCCGCCTTGGAGATGACTTTCTCCAAACAACACGATTTCTCCGCGATCCAAGGACTCCAGCGCGTTGACGGTGCGGATGAGCGAGGTCTTTCCCGAGCCTGAAGGTCCGATGATGCTGATGACTTCGCCCGCTTCCACCACGAGATTCACGCCTTTGAGCACGGCATGGGCGCCATAGGCTTTGTGGATGCCCATGAGCTCCAGCGCGGGTGGAGCCCCAGGGCCCCGATCGGGCCGGGGCATCAGCGGCCCGTCACCCAGGCCATGGCGCAAACGCTCGAGCGCTGGTCCGGCCAGCGCGTCGGGCTGGCGACGGACCACGTCCAGCCGACGCTCCAACGCGCCCAACAGCGCGCCGAACACGGTCACGATGGCCACGTAGTACACCGCGACCGCCAGCAAGGTTTCAAGGATGAGGAAGTTCTGGGTGTAGAGACGCTGCCCCGTGAGCAGCAGTTCGGGCAAGGAAATCACCGACACCAACGACGTGAGCTTGATGATGGTCACGAATTCATTGGTCAACGTGGGCAAGGCAATTCGAAACGCCTGTGGCAGCACGATGCGCAGCTGGGTCGACCACCAGCCCAGGCCCAGCGCTTGTGCTGCTTCACGCTGACCTTTGACCACCGAGAGCAGACCGCCACGATGAATTTCGGCCATGTAGGCCGCCTCGGTCATGACCAGTCCGACCAGCCCCGCCCCAAAGGGAACACCCAGGACCGCCCCTGTCGCCGGAAATATTTGCGGCAGGTTGTAAACGAACACCAGCAACACCAGCAGCGGCACGCTGCGGAAAAACCAGATGTACGCCTTGGCTGGCCAGCGCAGCCAGGGCAGACGCGAGCCTTCTGCCTGCGCCAGGCCAAAGCCCAGCACCAGGCCCAGGGACCAGGCCAGCGAGCCCAGCGTGATCACCGTCACGCTCGCCCGGTAGAAAGCTCCCATGGAAAAGAGGGAGAAAAAATAGGTCCAGTCCAGTTCCATGGTGAGCTTCCTGAAGTAAGGCAGGAGAGGGGCTTACTTGACGGGGGTGAGCTCGTACTTCTTGATCAGCGCGTCGTACTCGCCCGTCTTGCGGATCGCGGCCATGGCGGACTCGAAGGACTGCTTGAGCGCGGTGTTGCCCTTTTTGACGTAGATGCCCAGGGTTTGCGGATAGACCAGATCGGGCGAGCTCACCACCACGCGGCCCTTGGTTTTTTCCACGATCATCTTGGCGGCGCCGGCAATCTCCAACTGCGCATCCACGTTGCGCGACATCATGGCTTGCGAGACCTCGGGGGCCGTGGGGAACTCCATCACGGTGATGGCTCCCTTGTTGGCGCTCTTGCAGTAGTCGTCCGAGAGTGTCTTGAGTAGCTTGACCCAGGAGGTACCGGCTTGCAGGCCGACTTTCAAGCCGCACAGGTCTTTCTCGGTCTTGGGCCGTGCCTTGCTCTCTTTCGCCACCATGATCAGGGCGCCCGAGCTGGCGTAGGGAATGGCATCGGCCTGAGCCAGCCGCTCGGCAGTGATGTAGAGGCCCGACACCACGGCATCGTGCTGGCCAGCGGCCAGGCCGGGGATCAAGCTGACGAACTTGGTGTCGATCAGGGTGGCCTTGAGCTTCATTTCGCGGCTCAGCAGCGCGGTGAGGTCAGGGTCAAAACCCACGATCTTGTCACCGTCATACGACTCAAAGGGAGGATAAGTGGCCTCCAAGGCCACCTTGAGCACGCCGGGGGCCAGCGTCTGCGCCTGGGCGCAAGCAAGGCAGCCCAGACCCACGAGGATGGCCACAGCGGTACGGGTGAGGGAACGGGTCAACATGGACATGGCAGAAACTCCTGAAGAGTGGGAAGAAACAAGGGAATGAACAAGGAAAGGCAAGGCACGACAACAAAACATGACCTGGTTCAGGGCACCAGCGGGGGCGCAGCCGCTTCCTGCGCAGGCACACCGGCCAGCGCCTTGAACTGACCGAAACTGGTGGTGCTGCGGGCATGGGGAGGCAACTGCAGTTCACCCCGCGCCACTTTCTCGCGCAGGTAGCGGTAGGTCTGCAGGGCCATGCTCCACATGTGCTCGCCGATGGTGATGGGGGCGTACTGCGCCGCCTTGCTGCCATCCGGATCAAACGCCGGCAGCGGCTGGATGCGGGTGGCGTAGTCGCAGGCAAAAAACAGGGGGAAGGAGTAGCGTTCGTGCCGCACCTTGCGCACCCGGTGGGTGGTGGCGACAAAGGCACCGGCAGTCATGACTTCGAGCATGTCGCCCACATTGATGACATAGAGCTCCTCACCGTCCACCACCAATGGGGGCGCGTCAACCCAGGTGCCCTGGTCATTGAGCACTTCCAATCCGGGTTGGTCGGCCAGCAACAGGGTGAAGCATTCGTAGTCCGTGTGGGCGCCGATGCCGGGGGTGTCCTCGGCGGTCGGATCCACCGGGTAATGGATCAAGCGCAACTTGGACGGAGGACAACTCACCAGGGCATCAAAGGCATCTTCAGGTAGACCCAGCGCCAGCGCGAAGCCTCGCATGAGTCGGCGGCCCAGCGCAAAGATGCTGGCGTAATAGGTGGACACATCGTCACGAAAACCCGGCAGCGTCGGCCACTTGTTGCCGCCAATCAGCGGTTGGCCGGCTTGCACGAAGGGGTGATCGTCGGCGGCTTCAAAGCCGATGTCATAGGCCTCCTTGTGGTCGGGTTTGCCGCTGCCGTAGATCTCCTCTCCCTCGGGCACAAAACCCTTGTGCCCTCGACCCAATCCGATGTGGTGGCCCATCTTCCAGGCCAGATCCTGTGCGAACAGTTGTCGGGCCGCGCGGCGCAAGCCAGCGATATGGGATGCCGCAATGCCATGCCCGCGGACATAAAAAAAGCCCACCTGCCGCGCGGCATGACCGAGCTGATCGGCAACGGCCTGGCGTTGCGCCAGTTGCTCGCTGAACAGGCCACGAATGTCGATGATGGGCAGGGACTCAAAGTTGGGCGTGGACGTCATGGCAACAACCGGTCAGGAAGCAACAAGGGCCGTCCCCGCGACAGCAGATGCCTGCCATTGCGCAAAGTGCGCGACCTCAGCGCGGGCCATCCATTGGTTGAGCGACCACACATCAGCGACCGGAGCCTGGGTGAACGGCAACTGGTGGGTGTAGCCATCCGGGCCGAATTCGGGGGTGAGCGTGGTCACCGCCTGGCCGCTCGCTTGCTGCGCGGCCCAGATGTGTTCCCACACCCCTTGGTGAAACGCCAGGGCGCGCGCGTACTCGGGCGCTGCGGGGTGCGGTACCTGAGGTCCCTGCTCGTAGCCCACGCGGGCCTGCACGTGATGCACGCGCTCAATGAAGGGCGCGAGGTCGTCCAGCGGGTCGTCCAGCAGGCGCTCGCACACCACCACCCAGTGGCTGATGTCCGAGGTAAAACGCAGCTGGGGTAGTTGGGCAATCAGGTCCAGCGTGACCCATGGGCTGTAAAGCGACGTGGCACGGTGAATCTCGAAGCTGCAAACCACGCCTTGCGCGTCAGCCAGCGCCTGCGCATGGCCAAAAAACTCGACTTGCTGTGACAGCGGCCAACGGTCGTTGCCAGGCAGCACGTTCAAGAAGCGGGCTCCCACCTCTTGCGCACCGGCCATGGAGCGCTCCAAACGATCCCAATGTTGGGCCAGGGTCCAACCCTGGTGCGGCACCACGTCACCGCCGGTAAAGACCACCGCGATGTAGGCCAGACCTTCCTGCCGCAGGTTCTGGCGCAATGTGCGCTGGGCATGGGGCTCGGTGGGCAAGCGGGCCTCCACCCCCACACATCCAAGCTGTCGAAGCTGCGCCGCGCACTCGGCCCAGTCACCCTGCCAGCCCCAAAGGGAACGGAACAGGTCCAGCCTCATGCCGCACTCCGCGCCACGGACAGGCGGCCCAGGCGCGCATGCGTATCCGCGAGCAGACACAACAATTCAAAGGCCATGGTGGCGCCCACCAGGGAGGTCATGCCACCCACATCAAAGGGCGGGCTGACCTCCACCACATCGGCTCCCACCAGGCGCAAGCCTTGCAGGCCCCGCACCAAATGCTGAGCTTGCAGGGTGGTCATGCCGCCAATTTCGGGGGTCCCGGTACCCGGGGCATAGCAGGGGTCCAGACAGTCCACGTCGAAACTGATGTAGGTGGATGCGTCGCCCACGATGGCACGCACCTCGGCCAACAAGTCCTCATCCGTGCGAGCCGCCACCTCTTCCATATGGATGACACGGATGCCCACGGCCTTGGCAAAGTCGAGGTCCGCGGGGTCGTACACGGAACCGCGAATGCCGATCTGCACCGTGCGCTTGGGGTCGAGCAAGTTCTCTTCCACGGCACGGCGAAACGGTGTGCCATGGGTGTAGCGTTGGCCGCCAAAATAGCTGTCGTTGGTATCGGAGTGCGCGTCGAAATGCACCATGCCCAGTGGCGCGCCACGGGCAATGCCGCGAAACACCGGCAAGGTGACCAAGTGGTCGCCTCCCACCGACAGCGGACGCACGCCCGCCGCGTGTACGCGGGCCAAAAAATCCTCAATCGCGTCCAGCCCCACCATCAAGTCCATGGGCGGCAGGGCCACGTCCCCCAGGTCGGCCACTCGAGCCAAGTCATAGGGGGCGATGCGGCTGACGTGGTGCACCTTGCGCATCAGCGAGGACTGGTTGCGCACCTCACGCGGTCCATGGCGAGCGCCGGCGCGGTTGGTGGTGCCGGCATCCCAGGGGATGCCAATCAGGCCGATGTCGATATCGCCCACCCGCTCCAATTCCACCAGGGGCAGTCGCATGAAGGTGGACAGGCCAGCATAGCGTGGTACCTGGGAGGCATCTTGGGGCTGAAAGTAGGCGTTGCCGGAGGTCATGTCAGTGCGTGCAAGAGGGTGGCGGAAGATCAGCGGTAATGCACACCAGGCAGCACGCACAGCATTTCGTAAAGCAAATTGGCTGCCAGTTGCGCGGTGTTGCCGCTCTGGTCGTAGGGGGGCGACACTTCGACGAGATCGCCACCAATGAGGGGCAAGCCGCGGCAGCCGCGCACGATCTCCAGCGCCTGGATGCTGGTGAGGCCACCCACCTCGGGTGTGCCAGTGCCAGGTGCCCAAGCCGGGTCGACGCCGTCGATATCAAAGCTCAGGTAGACCGGTCCGCCAGCCACGATCTGACACACCTGTTCCATCAGGGGAGACAGAGACCGGTGCCAGCATTGCTCGGCCGTGAACAGGCGAAAGCCCTGGTCCACGCCCCACTGGAAATCGCCACTGGTGTAGCCCTGGGCGCGCTGGCCAATTTGCACCACGCGCTGGCAGTCAAGCAAGCCCTCCTCGACCGCGCGGCGGAAGGTGGTGCCATGGGCGATCTTTTCGCCGAACATGTCGTCGTTGGTGTCCGTGTGGGCGTCCACGTGGATGAGCCCCACCGGACCATGTTTTTTCACCAAGGCCCGCAAGATGGGCAGCGTGATGGTGTGGTCGCCCCCCAGAGTGAGCGGCACCACGCGGTGCGGCAACAGGCGCTCGTAATACGCCTGGATGATGTCCACCGAAGCCAGCAGGTTGTAGGTGTTGATGGGCACGTCGCCCAAGTCGCCGACCTGCAAGGCATCAAAGGGGGCCGCGCCCGTGGCCATGTTGTACGGGCGGATCATCACCGACTCGTTGCGAATGCTGCGCGGGCCAAAGCGGGTACCGGCACGCAAGGAGGTGCCTATGTCCAGTGGCACGCCGACGAAGGCGACATCCAGGCCTGCCGGGCTGTCCGCGGGGGGCAGGCGCAGCATGGTGCCTCGCCCCGCAAAACGCGGCATCTCATTGCCGCCCTGAGGCTGGTTGAAAGTGCGCGGCGTGTCGTTGGCGGGCATGGCGTGCGAAGAAGGATGCTGCGGTGTTGCAGGTCATTCTGGAACGCACCCGTGGCACAACAAATGCTTGAAACCAAATATTCAGTTCAGAAAAAACATAACTATCGCCATGTCCTCCGCCCCCGATCTCAAACTGCTGCGGATCTTTGCGAGCGTGGTCCGCAATCAAGGCTTTGCCAAGGCCCAGCAGGAGCTGAACCTCAACACGTCGGCCATCAGCACCTACATCGCCCAACTGGAATCGCAACTGGGCTTCAAACTGTGTGAGCGCGGACGTGCCGGCTTTTCTCTGACGGAAAAAGGGGAGTTGATGCTGGCCGAAACCCTGCGCATCCTCGGAGAGATGGAGGGTTTTGGCGCCTATGCTGCATCCCTCAAGGGCGACCTCACTGGCAACCTGAAGTTTGGCGTGATTGACTCAACGGTCACCGACCCCACCCTGCCACTGCCCGACGCAATAGGCCAGTTCACCCAGCGCTACCCGGCCGTGCGCCTGAGCCTGTTGGTGAAGAGCCCCTACGAATTGCAGGAAGGTGTGCTCAATGGCGAGCTCGACCTCGGCCTGGGATTCTTCCCCACGCGCCCACCGGGGCTGGTGTTCCAACCGCTCTACCGCGAGCAGCAATGGCTGTTTTGCAGCGACCGGCACCCCCTCTTTCATGAGCGCCAGGTGTCGGAGGCCGTGGTGTCGGACTTGAGCGTGGTGCGCCGCAGTTACTGGAGCCAAACCGAACTGGGGCGCCACGGCTTCAAGCGCAGCGTTGCCACGGTGGACAGCATGGAGGCGCAGTTGATCCTCATCCTCTCGGGAGGCTATGTGGGCTACCTGCCCGAACACTATGCCCAGTCGTGGATGGACCGGGGCCGCCTGCGGGTGCTGCTGCCCGCTGCATTTGGCTACCAGTCGCCCTTCGCCCTGGTGACCAAACGGGGGCGCGGACGCGAAGCACCTATCCAGGTGATGAAAGAACTCCTGCTGCGCAAGGTACGCGGCTAAGGATGTCCTGAGCCACTCGAATTCGAAACAGAAGTGGCGATGCCTGCGCGGGACTGTCACCTATCCAGGGACGGCGCGCGGGCACCTGGCGTGACCGTCGGCGTCAGAAGGGGATGTCGTCATCCATGTCGTCAAAGCCCGAACCCGCGGCCGGTGCGGGCTTGGCCGCAGGGGCCGAACGCTGGGGCGCGGCGGCCGGGCGAGCGTAACCGCCGCCTTGCCCACCACCCGAGGGCGCCGCGCTGCGCGCGGGTCGGCCGCCGCCGTACCCGCCACCGCCTTCTTCATCGGGGCCACCCATGCCTTCACGGCCACCGAGCAATTGCATTTCGGTGGCGATGATGTCCACGGTGTTCTTTTCGATACCATCCTTGTCGGTGTACTTGCCGTACTTCAGGCGGCCTTCCACGTACAGCGGGCGACCTTTCTTGACGTATTCGCCCGCGATCTCGGCCAAGCGGTCGTAGAACGTGACGCGGTGCCATTGCGTGTCTTCGATGGTTTCGCCGGAGTTTTTGTCCTTGCGGCGGCTCGAGGTGGCGATGCTGATGTTGGCCACGGCCTGGCCGGAGGGCAGGTAGCGGATTTCGGGGTCGCGGCCGCAATTGCCGACCAGGATGACTTTGTTGACGGATGCCATGGCTAACTCCTGATTCCTAAATTCCTGAATGCGCGGGTCGCCGCGCACGATGGGGACCGATTATCCCGCCAACGGCCCCATGCCCCGGCGGTCTGATGTTTCACACTCGGCGCACTTTGAGTCCGCGCCTCCGGCCTCAGCGGGCCGCCGCGTCGCTGCGCCCCGGCGCCGTCATGGGCCAGGCCACCCAGAGCCACAAGGCCATGGCGACGGCGCAGGCGATGAAGACGGCCGACGCGCCGCCGTCACGCGCCAGCCAGCCCCCGACCGCGCCCCCCACGAACAACCCCAGGGACTGCACGGCGTTGTAGACCCCCAGCGCCGTGCCCCGCGCGTGGGCTGGCGCGATGCGCGAGACCAGGCTGGGTTGGGTGGCTTCCAGCACGTTGAAACCGCAAAAAAAGACGAAGAGCAGCAAACCCAGCAAGACCACGCCCAGCACTTCGCGCCAGACTCCAGCCGTCGCCACCGAGGCGGCCTGGGGCAGCACCGCGACGGCCGCCAGCAAACCCAGTTGGGCCAGGCCGATCAGGCCGATGGCGGCCAGGAACACCGCGCGCAGGTAGCCGCGCCTTTCGAGCGGGAAGAGGGTGGCAATCATCACGAAGAAGGAGGCCAGCACCGCGGGCAGATAGACCCACCAGTGGTGCGCGGCCACCAAACCGGCGCTCACCAGCAGGGCAGGCACGGCCATCCACATCGCGAGTTGCACGGCGTGCAGCAGGAAAACACCCGCGTCCAAGCGCAGCAGGCCCGGGTGGCTCAACACCTCGCGCAGGCCCGCGCGCAGCGAGCCGGTTGCAGGCTCGCTCGCGGGCGCCTGTGCCCCCGACACTGCAACCGGAACCTCAGGCGGCACGACCCAGATCACCACGGCCACGCCACCCAGGGCCAACAGGGCGGTGAACCAGAACAAGCCGCTGAGGCCGATCCAGGCGGTCAGCACCGGCGCCAGCAGCAAGGAGAGCGCAAACATCAAGCCGATGCTGGCGCCGACCAAAGCCATGGCCTTGGTGCGCACCGCGTCGCGGGTTTGGTCGGCCAGCAAAGCAGAAACCGCCGCCGACACCGCACCCGCGCCTTGCAGCGCGCGGCCAATCAACAGCCCCATCAGATGATCGGCCAGCGCGGCGACCACACTGCCCAGCGTGAAGACCAGCAGGCCCAGCACAATGACGCGCTTGCGGCCGTACCGGTCCGAAGCCAGCCCATAAGGCAATTGCAGCAGGGCTTGGGTAAGGCCGTACATGCCCATGGCCAGACCGACCAGGGCGACATCGTCGCCACCCGGATAACGCCGAGCCTCCAGCGCGAAGACGGGCAACACCAGGAACAGGCCCAGCATGCGCAGCGCGAAGATGCCCGCCAGCGAGAAGCTGGCGCGCCGTTCCGTGGCCGTCATGGCGGCGGGTCGCGCGCCAGGCACCGCCTCACCCGCCAGCACGGACGTGGCGGACGTTGAAGCGGAAGGCTCGGGAGGCAAGGAAGAAGTCGACACGGACAGACGGTGAACAGCGGGCGCGCGGGGGCTGCGACGAAGGCGCAGCCCGCCATTGTCCATGATCTCGCCTGTCACAATGGTCCGGCGCAGGGGTCAAGCGCGCCAGCTTGATGCTGACGCACCGCCGCCCCCTCATCCATCCGATGTCGCCTGTTCGCCCCCGATCCCGATGCATGACGCCCAGCCCCCCGGCCTGAATCCAAGCCCAGGCCCCAACCCAGGCTCGCACCCAGGCCAGCCCCCGAGCGGCGGGCACGACACGCCGCACCACGACCCACAGACCGACTTCCTGCAAAACTTCCAGAACGAGCTGTCCAATGGCCGGCAATGGGTGGAGCGCGCCATCGTGCTGGCCCACGCGGTAGTCGCCGGGCTGGCCGTGGTGGGCTTCACGCTGTTGTCGGATGGTGCCTTCAGTCTCTTTCAGGCGCTGTACGCGGCCTGGCCTTGGGCCGTGCTGCTCTGGATGCCACTGCTGACCGGCGCCATCGTCTGGCTGACCCGGCGCTACGCGCCAGGCGCGGCAGGCTCGGGCATTCCGCAGGTGATGGCGGCACTGGACCCGATGCTGCCGCCAGGCGCGCATCGCCGTTTTGTCTCGCTGCGCCTGGCACTCGCCAAGATGGGCTTGGGCGCGGCGGGTCTGCTGGCGGGCCTGTCGCTGGGCCGCGAAGGCCCCTCGGTGCAGGTGGCGGCAGGCGTGATGCAGAACGCGCAACGCTGGCTGCGCCCCGGCTCGGGCATCGACCGCCAGGCCTTGCTGGTGGCTGGCGGGGCGGCCGGCATCGCGGCGGCCTTCAATGCGCCGCTGGCCGGCGTGGTGTTCGCCATCGAAGAGTTGTCGCGCAAGCTGGAGTCGCGCAGCAGCGGCTTGGTGCTGGCCGCCATCGTGCTGGCGGGGCTGATGAGCGTGTCGGCCTTCGGCAACCTGAGCTACTTCGGCGTGATCCGCGTGCCGCGCCAGGGGTGGGACATGCTGCTGCCTGGCCTGCTGGTGACGGTGTCCTGCGGCCTGCTGGGCGGCCTGTTCGCCCGCCTGCTGATCGCCTCACTCACGGGTGCGCCCAGCCGCTTCAACCGCTGGCGCGCGCGCTGGCCGGTGCGTTTCGGCATGGCGCTGGGCTTGGTGCTGGCGATCATCGGCCTGGTCACGGGGGGCGCCACCTTCGGTGCGGGCTCGGAGACCGTGCGTCACATGCTGGCCGGGGAGGAGCAGTCCGTGTCCGCGCCTTTCTACGTGACGCTGAAGTTCGTGGCCACCTGGCTGACGTCCTGGGCGGGTGTGCCCGGCGGCATCTTCGCCCCGGCCCTGTCCATCGGCGCGGGCGTGGGCCACAACGTGGCGCAGTTCCCGCTGGACGGCGCCGCCGAACTCGCCCCGGCCTTGATCGCCATGGGCATGGCGGCTTTTCTCGCCGCAGTGACCCAGGCGCCGTTGACGGCCTTCATCATCGTGATGGAGATGGTGGACGGCCACGCCATGGTGCTGAGCCTGATGGCCGCGGCCATGTTGGCCAGTCTGATCTCGCGCCTGATCAGCCGCTCGCTCTACCTGGCCTTGGCGGAGACCATGGTGAAGACGGTGCTGGGGCCACCGCCGACCGCCCCAGCCCCGTCTCATCCCTGACACAGTCGCCCACCGACTCTTGGCGCGGCTGAACGCGGCGCGTGCCGCTGGGCGGGGATTTCTCTATCATGGTGGGTTTCGCCTTCCCCACTCGTGAGCTGGCCCTCGACGCGAACTGCGCGAGTGGGCAATAGACCACGAGCCCACGCGCCCACGGTCCACGCCCCATGAATCAGCCTGTCACGCCCGACGAAGGGCGCTACCTCGCCAGCGCCTTGCAGCAGCAGGCCATCCACATCCGCGGGGCGCGCACGCACAACCTCAAGAACATCGACCTCGACATCCCGCGCAACCAGCTGGTGGTGATCACCGGCCTGTCGGGTTCGGGCAAATCCAGCCTGGCCTTTGACACGCTGTATGCCGAGGGCCAGCGTCGTTATGTCGAAAGCTTGTCGACTTATGCGCGGCAGTTCCTGCAGATGATGGACAAGCCCGAGGTGGACCTGATCGAAGGTCTGTCGCCCGCCATCGCCATCGAGCAAAAGGCCACCAGCCACAACCCGCGCTCCACCGTGGGCACGGTGACGGAAATCCACGACTACCTGCGCCTGCTTTACGCCCGCGCCGGCACGCCCCACTGCCCCGAGCACAACCTGCCGCTGCAGTCCCAGACCGTGAGCCAGATGGTGGATGCGGTACTCGCACTCGCACCGGACTTGAGGATCATGCTGGTCGCGCCCGTGGCACGGCAAAAAAAGGGCGAGTTCACCGAACTGTTCACCGACATGCAGGCTCGGGGTTACGTGCGCTTTCGCGTCGATGGCCAGGTGCACGACTTCAACGACCTGCCCACGCTCAAGAAAACCGAGAAGCACGACATCGATGTGGTGATCGACCGGCTGCGCGTGCGTTTGGCGGCCGAGGGCGATGACGCTGAACAAGCCCGCGAAGCGGCGGCCCTGCGCCAGCGCCTGGCCGAAAGCTTCGAGGCCGCGCTCAACCTGGCCGAGGGCCGCGCCATCGTCGTGGAGATGGACGGCGCGCAGAAAGAACACCTCTTCAACGCGCGCTACGCCTGCCCGCTGTGCAACTACTCCATCGGCGAGTTGGAGCCGCGTCTGTTCTCGTTCAACTCGCCGCAGGGCGCCTGCCCCGAATGCGATGGCATCGGCCAGCAGGAGTTCTTCGACCCGGCACGCGTGGTCGCCTTCCCGTCGCTGAGCCTCGCAAGCGGTGCCATCAAGGGTTGGGACCGGCGCAACAACGTGGCCTTCGCGATGGTGGAAAGCCTGGCCAAGCACTACAAGTTCAACGTCGAGACGCCTTTCGAGGAACTGCCCGAACACGTCCAACATGTGCTGTTGCACGGCTCGGGCGAGGAAGAAATCAAATTCAGCTACACCATGGGCTCGGGCAGCTTCGCGGGCAAGAAGGTCAGCAAGACCCACGCCTTCGAAGGCATCCTGCCCAATATGCTGCGGCGCTGGCGCGAGACCGATTCGGCCCTGGTGCGCGAGGACCTGGGCCGACTGCGCAGCATGCAGCCCTGCCCGGCCTGCGCGGGCACGCGGCTGCACACCGAGGCACGCTTCGTGCGCATCGGCGAGGGCGAGCAATCCCGCGCCATCTATGAAGTCAGCCGCGCGACGCTGCGCGAGGCCCAGACGTATTTCGAATCCTTGCAGATGCACGGCGCCAAGGCCGAGATTGCCGCCAAGGTGGTGCGCGAAATTCGCCTGCGCCTGCAGTTCCTCAACGACGTGGGCCTGTCCTACCTCAGCCTGGACCGCAGCGCGGACACGCTCTCGGGCGGCGAGTCTCAGCGCATCCGCCTGGCCAGCCAGATTGGCAGTGGCCTGACCGGCGTGATGTACGTGTTGGACGAGCCCAGCATCGGCCTGCACCAGCGCGACAACGACCGCCTGATCGCCACGCTGCAGCACTTGCGCAACCTAGGCAACAGCGTACTGGTGGTCGAACATGACGAAGACATGATCCGCGCGGCCGACCACGTGGTCGACCTCGGCCCGGGCGCGGGCGTGCACGGTGGTCGCATCCTGGCCCAGGGCACGCCGGGCGAGGTGGAGGCCAACCCGGCCTCGTTGACGGGCCAGTACCTCAGCGGCGCGCGCGGCATCGCGGTGCCCACCGAACGCCACAAGGCGACGAAGGAAGTGCTGCGCATCGTGAACGCCACGGGCAACAACCTCAAGGGGGTCACCGTGGAGATTCCCGTCGGCCTGCTGACCTGCGTGACGGGTGTCAGCGGCTCGGGCAAAAGCACCTTGGTCAACGACACGCTGTACGCGGCGGCGGCCAAGCACATCCACCGCGCTCATGAAGAGCCTGCCGCGCACGAAACCATCGATGGACTCGACGAGTTCGACAAAGTCATCAACGTCGACCAGTCGCCCATCGGCCGCACGCCACGCAGCAACCCGGCCACCTACACCGGCCTCTTCACTGCGATACGCGACCTGATGGCCGAGACGCCGACCGCGCGGGAGCGCGGTTATGGGCCGGGACGTTTCTCCTTCAACGTCGCGGGCGGGCGCTGCGAGGCCTGCCAGGGCGATGGCGTGGTGAAGGTGGAGATGCACTTCCTGCCCGACGTCTACGTGCCTTGTGATGTCTGCCACGGCCAGCGCTACAACCGCGAGACGCTGGAAGTGCAATGGAAGGGCCTGAACATCGCCCAGGTGCTCAACCTGACGGTGGAGCAAGCCCACGCCTTCTTCAAGGACGTGCCCACCATCGCGCGCAAGTTGCAGACCTTGCTGGACGTGGGCTTGAGCTACGTTCAGCTCGGCCAAAGCGCCACCACTTTGTCCGGCGGCGAGGCGCAGCGCGTCAAGCTCGCGCTGGAACTGTCCAAGCGCGACACCGGCCGCACGCTTTACATCCTGGACGAACCCACCACCGGCTTGCACTTCGCCGACATCGAATTGCTGCTCAAAGTGCTGCACCAGCTGCGCGACGCGGGCAACACCATCGTCATCATCGAACACAACCTGGACGTCATCAAGACGGCGGACTGGCTGATCGACATGGGGCCGGAAGGTGGTTCAGGCGGGGGAACGGTGGTGGGAGCGGGGACGCCGGAGGAACTGGCGCGCAACCCGGCCAGCCACACTGGGCGCTACCTGCAGCGCTTGCTTGAATGAAACCCATGACCCAACAACAACACTCGCTTTTCACCGACCGCAAGGTCGTCTTCCTGCTCGCCACGCTCTGCTGCCTGCTCTGGGGCAGCGCCTACCCGGCCATCAAGAACGGCTACGCGCTGTTCCAGATCGCGCCCAACGACATCCCTTCCAAGCTGGTGTTCGCGGGCTGGCGCTTTGTCTTCGCGGGCTTGGTGCTGCTGGTCGTGGCCATGGCCACGCGCAAGCCGGTGTTCGCACTGGATCGGCGCGGCGTGGCCCAGGTGACCCTGGTGGGCCTGGCGCAGACGACCGCGCAGTACGTGTTCTTCTACATCGGCCTGGCCTACGCCACGGGCGTGAAGAGTTCCATCATGAACGCCACGGGAACCTTCTTCAGCGTGCTGCTGGCCCACTTCATCTACCGCAACGACCGTCTGAGCTACAACAAGGCGCTGGGGTGTGGGGTGGGATTTCTGGGGGTGATGGTCGTGAACTTCCACGACAGCCTGTTCAGCCTGGACTTCACCCTGCTGGGCGAAGGCTTCGTGGTGATTGCGGCCTTTGTGCTCTCGGCCGCCAGCATCTACGGCAAGAAGGTCTCGCAGCGCATCGACTCGGTGGTGCTGACGGGCTGGCAACTCGGCATCGGCGGCGTCGGTCTGCTGGTGCTGGGTTTCGCCTTTGGCGGGCACCTGAGCCTGCCCAGCGCGGCGGCGTTCGGCATCCTGGCTTACCTGGTGGCGCTGTCGGCGATCGCCTTCTCGCTCTGGACCATCCTGCTCAAGCACAACCGCGTGAGCATGATCACGGTCTTCAACTTCATGATCCCGATCTTCGGCACCCTGCTCTCGGCACTGTTTCTCAATGAGTCTTTCCTAGAGTGGAAGAACGGCCTGGCCCTGCTGCTGGTCTGCGTCGGCATCTGGCTCGTCACCAAGGAAGAAAAAACGCCCGGCCGTGCGTGACGGTCGGGCGTCTGGGGTCAGCGCGACAGCGCTGGAAGCGCTGAAGGCTCAGCGGACCTCGGTCACGAATTCCTGGCGGCTGCGGCGCACCTTCTTCTGGTTCACCAGCCAGTCGCCTTCGTCGGCGCGGTAGCCCAGGGGCAGGATCACCACGCTGCGCAGGCCGCGTGCCTTCAGGCCGAGGATTTCATCCAAGGCCGCGGGATCGAAGCCTTCCATGGGCGTGCTGTCGACCTTTTCCGCGGCCGCGGCGATCAGGGCCGTGCCCACGCCGATGTAGGCCTGGCGCGCCGCGTGCGCGTAGTTCTCTTCGGCGGGACGCGGCGGGTACAAGCTCAACAGCTTCTGACGGTAGGCCTCGAAACCTTCGTTGGTGGAACCGCGTTCGTGATTGGTGAGGTCGAACATGGCGTTGATGCGCTCGGCCGTGTAGTTGTCCCACGCGGCGAAGACCAGGAGGTGCGAGCCGTCAGTGATCTGGGCCTGGTTCCAGGCGATGGCTTTGATCTTCTCGCGCATCTCTTTGTTGGTGACGACGATCACCTCATAAGGCTGCAGGCCGCTGGAGCTGGCCGTCAAGCGCACGGCTTCCAGGATGCGATCGACCTTGTCCTGGGGCACCGCCTTGGCGGGGTTCATTTTCTTGGTGGCGTAGCGCCACTGCAGTTGCTCAATCAGCTGGGACATGGAATTCACGCGAAAAAAGTTGGCGGTTTACGCATCTGGTACCGAGCTTGGTTTTTGCAAGCCCCCTGCAAGTCCTTTTGCATGTCGCCCTTGTAAAGTTGGCGGGCCGCGATAATCCGCCCCCATGTCTGCTTCCCATTCCCTGGCCGCCCTGCCGGCGCGCACCGTGCGCTTGATTGGCGCACCCACCGACATCGGCGCGGGCGCGCGTGGCGCCTCCATGGGGCCCGAAGCCCTGCGGGTGGCGGGCATCGCCGAAATGTTCGCCCGACGCGGCATGACCGTGAATGACACGGGCAACCTGCACGGACCGAACAACCCCTGCCTGCCGCCGCAGGCCGGTTACCGCCATCTGGACGAGGTGGTCGCCTGGAACCAGGCGGTGCACGACGCCGTGCACGCCGCGCTGGCCGCTGGCGAGCTGCCGGTGCTGCTGGGCGGCGACCACAGTCTGGGCATCGGTTCCATCAGCGCGGTGGCGCGCCACTGCCAGGCTACAGGCCGCCAGCTGCGCGTGCTCTGGCTGGACGCGCACGCCGACTTCAACACCCACGACATCACGCCCTCGGGCAACCTGCACGGCATGCCCGTGGCCTGCTTGTGCGGTGACGGCCCCACCTCCCTGGTGTCGATGGCCGGCCACGTGCCCGCGATTGCCCCATCCAGCCTGCGGCAGATCGGCATCCGCAGCGTGGACGAGGGCGAGCGCCATCGCGTGCGCGAGGCCGGGCTGGAGGTGTATGACATGCGCTACATCGACGAAGTGGGCATGCGGGCTGCGATGGACAAGGCGCTGGCCGGACTGAACGACAACACCCACCTGCACGTGAGCTTCGACGTGGACTTTCTGGACCCGGACATCGCCCCGGGCGTGGGCACCACGGTGCCCGGTGGGCCGACTTACCGCGAAGCGCAGTTGTGCATGGAAATGATCGCCGACACCGGTCGCGTGGCCTCGCTGGACATCGTGGAACTCAACCCCGCGCTGGACGTGCGCAACCGCACGGCGCAGGTGGCGGTGGAGTTGGTGGAAAGCCTGTTCGGCAAGTCGACGCTGATGCGCGACCGCGGTTAGCGCGTCGCGCGCAAGCACGGCTGGCCCGCTTTTTGCGCCGTTTCGCACGCACCTGCGCGACGACGCTCCGCCTCCAAGTTCGACCCACTGCAACCGTCACCTCTGAATCGTCTCAACCCACGGCACCGCGCACGACTTCCGTCTTCTCTTTCAAGGAAACCCATGTCCACCATCACGCTCCGCTTCCTCGCCGAACCCAGCACCGTCAACTACGGCGGCAAGGTGCACGGCGGCACCGTCATGAAATGGATCGACGAGGCCGGCTACGCCTGCGCCACCAGCTGGGCCAAGCGCTACTGTGTCACGGTCTACGTGGGCGGCATCCGCTTCCACCGCCCGATCATGATTGGCGACTTGGTGGAAGTGGAAGCCAAGCTGGCCTACACCGGCAGCACCAGCATGAACATCTCGGTCGAGGTGCGCAGCGGTGACATGAAGGGCGGAAAGCTGGAAACCACGACCGAATGCCTGATCGTTTTCGTCTCGGTGGACTCGCACGGCAAGCCGATGGCGGTCCCTGCCTGGACACCCGACACACCCGAGGCGATCGCCCTGGCCAAGCGGGCCAAGGCGCAGCTGGACGCCTCGCGGTCGGCGGGATAAGTTGAGTTTCGGTTCCCGCGCAGATCAGCCGCGCGCAGCCTGCAGCAGATCGCGGGTCTTGATGGCCTCGCGCCGCGCGGCCTGGGCGTAATCCGCGCCGCTGGAGGCATAGAGGATGGCGCGCGAGGAGTTCACCGCGATCAGACCGTCCTTGGTCCAGCCCGCCTTGACCGTCGCCACTGCGTCGCCACCTTGCGCCCCCACGCCGGGGATCAGCAGAGGCAGGGTGGGCGCAAGCGCGCGCACGCGAGCGATTTCTTCCGGATAGGTGGCGCCCACCACCAGGCCGAGTTGGCCATTCAGGTTCCAGGGGCCCTGGGCCAGTGCCGCCACGTGCTCGTACAGGCGCGGCTGCCCCGGCAAGTCGGCCAGCCGCTGGTTCTGCAAATCATCCCCACCCGGATTGGAGGTACGGCACAGCAGGAAGGCGCCCTTGCCTTCGTACTTCAGGTAGGGCTGCACCGAATCCCAACCCATGAAGGGCGAGAGGGTCACGGCATCGGCGTCGTAACGCTCGAAGGCTTCGCGGGCGTACTGCTCAGCCGTGGCGCCAATGTCGCCGCGTTTGGCATCGAGGATCACGGGCACCTGCGGCGCGTTGGCCCGCATGTGGGCCATCAGCTTTTCAAGCTGGTCCTCGGCGCGGTGCGCGGCAAAGTAGGCGATCTGCGGTTTGAAGGCGATGGCCAGGTCGGCCGTGGCATCGACGATGGCGGCGCAGAAGTCGTAGATCTTGCGAGGGTCACCCTGGTAGGCGCCGGGAAAGCGTGAGGGCTCCGGGTCCAGCCCCACGCAGAGCATGGACTGGTTGCGGGCTTCGGCCCCGCGCAGCATGTCGATGAAAGTCATGCCGCGATTGTATGAAGCGGCACCCAGATGCCGCGGCACCGCACGCGCCGCCCGTGGGCGGGGTGGTCCAGGGCCTGTTCGCACTCAGGAAATGAGTGTGAACAGGCCCTAGAGACTGCGACGCCTGGACACTGGCGATGGCGTCCGAGCCCAGGTGTCGATCAGGACATCAAGCGGCCAGCGGGGTGGCCACGGTCGACGTGGCCTGGCCCGCGCGCTCGGCCGCGATGATGCGGTCGATGATCTTGCGCGACTGCACGCCACCGGCGTCGATGTTGAGCATCAGCAATTGACGCTCGGGCCACGCCAGCAGGTTCTTCTGCTGGCGCTCCAGCATCTCCAGGTCTTCAGCGAAGATCTTGCCCTGGCCTTGGCGGATGGTGTCCGTCAGCTCGGCGTCCTGAGGCTTGAACTTGCGCGCCATGCCCCAGAAGTAGTGGATGGAGGTCTCCGTCTCGGGCGTGATGAAGTCCACCACCACGCTGTAGGCCTTCTTGTCGTTGGGTGCGTCGTAGCCACCGTGGCCTTGCAAGGCCACGCCCACCTCGATCATCACGTGGCTGGGCGGGGAGAAGCGGCAGATCTGCCAGCGGTCCACGGGCTGGTCATCGGGCAGGCCGTTGGCGCGCAAAGCCATCTTCCAGAAAGGAGGGGCCTCGATGCCGCTCATGTAGCGGCTGGTGACGACGGTGTCGTCCTCGACCGTGGTCTTGCAGGGCGTTTCGTCGATTTCCTTCTGCCCGATGGAGGTGGCGTGCACATAGGTCTCGTGCGTCAGGTCCATCAGGTTGTCGATCATCAGGCGGTAGTCACAGGCGATGTGGTACAGGCCACCGCCATAGGCCCACTCGGGGTTGTCGAAGAACGGCAGGACGGGCAGCTTGGCCTCATCCGCCAACGCGGCCTCGCCTGTCCAGACCCAGACAAAACCGTAGCGTTCGGTCACGGGAAAGCTCTTGATGGCGGGAAAGCCGCGCACGCGCTGGCCCGGCATGGAAACGGTCTTGCCATCACAGCCCATCACCAGGCCGTGGTAGCCGCAGGTCAGCTGGCCTTCGCAGACGTACCCCAACGAGAGCGGCGCGCCACGGTGTGGGCAGAAGTCCTGCACCGCGTTGATCTTGCCCGCCGCGTCGCGGTAGAAGGCGATACGTTCACCGCAGACCGTGCGGCCCAGGGGCTTGTCGGCGCCAATCTCTTGGCTGGAAGCGGCGACGTACCAGGTGTTCTTGGGAAAGGTGCTCACAGTGGAAGTGGACATGGCGTACTCCTAGGTCGGGCTCAAGCTGAACAGGGCACGGTGGGTGGCGCTACGAAGCGGCGCCACATCGTGAATCCGTATACTGAATGAAAGAGATTTTAGGACGTCAGGTGGCACATGACCAGCCACTGCGGCCTTTCGCCCCCTGGGGTTTACCCTGGAGACCAGGCCACGCGAATCAACAGTGAGTCGTCACTCTTCGGAGTCGCGCTGGTCGTGCAGGTCGACGAATTTGCGCAGCAGGCGGGTGAATTCGCGCTGCTCGTCGTGGGACAGCGCACTCATGAGGCTGTTCCAATGGGCGCTGGTGCCCGTGAGCAATTCGGACAACACGCTCTCGCCCTCGGGCGTGAGCACCAGGCTGCGCTGGCGCCGGGGCAGCACTTCGCGTGAGATCCACCCCTTGGTTTCGAGGCGCGCGGCGATGTCGGCGGTGGTCGAGGTGTCCAGCGCCACCTTGTCGGCCAGCGTCACTTGGTCGATGCCGGGCGTTTCTTGCAAAGTGCGCAGGATGGCGTACTGCACCGGGGTGACATGCCGTCCATGCACTTCGTGGAAACGCGCCACGGCGATCTGCTGAGCGCGGCGAATCAGGTGCCCGGGTTCGTCATGGAGGCGCAACTCGGTGGTCGACATGGTGTTCTCGGTGGTCATCATCGCCCTCTCCCCGCTTCCTGAGTCGTTGGTGTTGCTCGTCATGCGGACCATTATCCGGCGCGTGCGTCTTACATCAAAGACTGTGCCAAACATAAATCCTCCCAGGCTTTGGCCTTGTCCTGGGGGGTGCGCAAGAGGTAAGCCGGGTGGTAGCTGACGACCACGGGCACCCCTTCGTACCGATGCACCTGCCCACGCAAGCGACCCAACGGCAGGGTGGCTACATCCGGCACGCTGTGCTGCAGCAGGGATTGGACAGCGAAACGGCCCATCGCCAGGATGATGCGCGGTTGCAGCAGCGCAACTTGGCGGCGCAGGTAGGGCTCGCACTGCAGCACCTCCTCGGGCGCCGGGTTGCGGTTGCCCGGTGGCCGACACTTGAGCACATTGGCGATGTAGACCGATTGCGCCTCGTCGTCCGAAGTGCGCGAACGACCGAGGACTTTGAGCATGTTGTCGAGCAACTTGCCCGCCTGGCCCACGAAAGGCTCACCCTGCAGGTCTTCGTTCTCGCCCGGTGCTTCACCCACGATCAGCCAGCGCGCCTGCCGATGGCCAACGCCGAAGACGGTGTTCTTGCGGCTCTTGCACAAGCCGCAGGCTTGGCAGCCGGCGACGGCGGTTTCGAGATCATCCCAACCCATGGCGGCGATGTCCGCAGGCAGGGCACGCGACGCAGGCTCGGCGTAAACCGACGACTTCGCTTCGGCTGGAACTGGGGTAGGGACTGAACGCGTCTGCGTGGGCAGCGTCGGCCCCCCCGACCCCAGGCGCGTGTCGGACCCCAGCGGCCCAGGCACCGGTACCGGCGCCGACTCCGCGAAGGCAAGGGCGTCCTCTGACATGGATTCAATGGGCGTCCAGACGCGGATTCCCATCTCTTCCAGCATGGCCCGCTGACGTGCATCCAATTCCATGGTCCGCATCCTACAGAGGTGCTTGGGCGGGGTTGCGCGGCGTGGACACGTCGGAGACCAAGGACAGGCTCATCACGACGGCATCCTCGCGGCGGCCGTGCCCATCCGGGTAATAGTCCTTGCGCAGGCCCACGCGACGGTAGCCCTGCGCCTCGTACACATGAATGGCGCGTTGATTGCTCGCACGCACTTCGAGCCAGAGTGTCGCCAGGGGTGGCTGCACGGGCACGCCACGCGCCCAGAGCGCCAGGGCGTCGAGCATCAGACGGGCCCAGCCCTGGCCCTGGTAGAGCGGTGCGACGGTGAGGTTCAGCAGGTGCGCCTCGGCGACGCCTTGCATGGCGACGTAGTAGCCCAGCACGGTTTCATCGGCCGCTGCGCCCGCCACCAGCACTCGCATGTGGTAGCCGGCGCGCACACCGTCCAGGAAATTCCCGCGCGTCCAGGGATGGGAATACGCTCGTTGTTCGATGTGCAGCACGGCGTCCAGCCGAGCCGCGTCCAGGGGCTCAAGGCGGACCTCGGTGGTCGGGTCCAAGAACGGGGGTGGCGAACCGACGCGCATGCAGGCTCCCTCAACGCGTCGACGGCTGCTGCGCCATGCGCTCCTGCAAGCGCTCCTCGGTGGTCTTCGCCACCTTGTCGCGCACATACTGGGGCAAGGCATCCTCGGCGCGCACTGCGCCGCCCTGGGCCAGCAGCGCCGGAGCAAGGCGCAACATGGCCGTGGCCAGGGGCAGGGCGGACCAACGGTGAACAGCGGCAGGCCAAGGCAGGCGGTCGCCGTATGCCGCGAACACATTGCCCGCCAAAGCGTCACCCTGCCACGCGGGCAGTGCCTCGGGGGCATGCAAGCCAAACGGGGCCTGCTGCTGCCACCGGCCTTCGGCGTACTGATAAGGGGCGGCGTACAACTCATCCATGCGGGCGTCGAGCAAGGCCAAGACACGCAGGGTTTGCGCTTCGGGCGCATGGCGCGCCCGGGCTTCTTCCGCCAGCGTCAGCAGGCTGTCGACCGGAAGCACGGGAACGCTGGCCCCGTAGGCCAGGCCCTGAGCCACTGCACAGGCGGTGCGCAGGCCGGTGAAGGCCCCTGGGCCGCTGCCAAAAGCGATGGCATCCAGTTCGGCATACCGCAGACCGGCCTCGGCCATCAAGCGTTGGATGGCCGGGATCAGCGCCACCGACGCCTGGGCCGCGCCCGCGCCCTGGTGCTGCCAAACCTGGCCGTCGCGCGTGAGGGCCACGGAGAGCTGGTCGGTGGTGGTGTCGAGCGCGAGGAGTTTCATCAGACAGCGTTTCTTCGGGGCACCGATTATCGGCGCTGGCTACCGACACCGTGCCTTGCCCTAAACTTTCCCGCATGCTGTGTCTTCCCCGTTTGCTTTCACTGTCGGCCCTGACCCTGGCCGCCGCCCTCACGCACGGCATCGCCGCCGCTGAATTGCCCACTCCCGTCACGCAGGCGCTGGCGCGCGCCAAGATTCCCGCCAGCGCGCTGGGCATCGTGGTCGAAGAAGCAGGCGCCTCACCCCGCGCCAAGTCTCTGCTGCGCCACCGGGCTGAAGCGCCAATGAACCCCGCCAGCGTGATGAAGCTGGTCACCACCATCGCGGCGCTGGAACTGCTGGGACCGAACTGGAAGTGGCGCACCCCGGTCTACCTGGATGGCGCGATCCGCGAGGGCACGTTGCGCGGCAACCTCTACATCGAGGGCCGGGGCGACCCCAAGCTGGTCGCCGAACGCTTGTGGCTGCTGCTGCGCCGGGTGCAGGGCCTGGGCATTTCGACCATTGAAGGCGACATCGTGCTGGACGATGGCCTGTTCGAGGCCGTGCCCCACGACCCGGGCGAATTCGATGGCGAACCCCTGAGGCCTTACAACGCCGCTCCGAACGCGCTGTTGCTGAACTTCAAGTCCGTGCTGATGACCTTCACGCCCGACCGTGCCGCAGGCGTAGCGCGCCTGCACGTGGAGCCGCCGCTGGCCGGCGTGGCTTGGCCCGCCAGCGTGCCCCTGTCGCAGGAGCGCTGTGGCGACTGGCGCGGCGGGCTGCAAGCCAATTTCGCTCGAGCAGGCTTTGGAAAAACCGAGGGCAACGCCCCGGTCCAGCCCCGCTTCGCGGGCCCCTATCCCGCCGCCTGCGAAGAGAAAGTCTGGCCCCTGGCCTGGCCCGACCCTGAGGGCTACAACGCCCGCGCCATCGCCGGCATGTGGCAGGCCATCGGCGGCACGCTGCGCGGCCAGGTCCGCGCGGGCCGCGTGCCCGAGGCCTTGCGTGACAGCGCGCAGGGCCGGGGACCGGTGTTCGCGCTCGAGTCTCCGCCCCTGGCCGAAGTGGTGCGCGACATCAACAAGTACAGCAACAACGTGATGACGCAGCAGCTCTTCCTCACCTTGAGCCTGGAGCAAGCGGCCACGCCCGAGACCGGCGCACCGAATCCGCCGCCCGCGCAAGGCACCCTGTCTGCCTCGCGCGCCCTGCTGCAAGACTGGTGGCGCGAACACCTGGCGGTGAAAGGACAGATGGACGAAGGCGCGCCGCGCATCAGCAATGGCTCCGGCCTGTCGCGCGAGGACCGCGTCAGCCCTGCGGCGCTGGCGCGCTTGCTGCAATACGCCTGGGACGGGCCGCTGATGCCGGAACTGCTGACCTCGCTGCCCATCAGCGGGCAGGATGGCACGCTGCGCCCGGAACGCTGGCGGGCCCGAGGATCGGCCCACCTCAAGACGGGCAGCCTGCGCGATGTCAACTCGCTCGCGGGGGTGGTGGATGCGCAGAGCGGACGGCGTTATGTGCTGGTGGCCATCGTGAACCACCCGAACGCCGCTGCGGCCCGGCCGGCCTTGGAAGCCTTGGTGGACTGGGTGGCGCGACAGTGAGGTGGAGCCAGGCGGGGACGCTGGCCTCCTCAACCGAAACACGGAACGAAGCGACGTCAGAGAATCCAAAGCCGTTGCCCTCCGCTTCGCGCACCGCAATGGGCGCAATGGGCGCAATGGGCGCAATGGGCGCGATTCTCAAACCGTTCGCACCCGCGCAATGGGTGTGAACGCGCCCGCGGCATCGGCGCCCGACAGACACCCTCAGCAGCGTCCGTGCTCAGCCCGCCAGCGCGCCGGGTGCTGCGCGGGCTGGCCCTCTTCGGTCCCTGCCCACAGGCCCAGGCCTGCTGCGCGCGCCTCGCTCTGCGCACGGGCATAGGCCTGCCGCTCGGAGGCCGAGGCGTGGTGCCGGTCCAGACTCCAGGCCCAACCTTCGGCCACCAGGTCGCGATTGACCTCCCGCCCGGCCACCAGCACGTAGGCCACCACCCGGTCATAACTGCGGGTGCCATCGGTGCGCAGTTGCACCCATCGCCCCTGCACCTTGCCGGCCAGAGCACGGCGGGCCGAATCGGCATGCGGCTGGGCCTGGGTGCGGCAGGTGCGTCCCGATTGCCGCCGCGTCTGCGCCAACTCCGGCGCGTCGATGCCTTGCAGGCGTATGCGCCAGCGACGCTGGTGGCGGTCCTCCACGTCCAGCGTGTCGCCGTCCAGCACGGCCAGCACACGCACTGGCGCCGCCTGAAGTGCCAGCACTGCCTCGCGGTCGGGCGGCGGGGCGGCTTGGGCTGCACCACACACAACCCCAACCAAAACCCACACCACGCCCCCCAAGCCCAGCGCTCGAAGGCCTCGCCAAACCGCGAGCTTCATCCCACGCGAGGGTCTGCCGATGGCGCGACAGCCGGGTCGGCCAGCTTGGTCGGGCGTGCACCGAACAAGGCGGAGCCGATGCGCACCAGGGTGCTGCCCGCGGCAATGGCGGCTTCCAAGTCGGCGCTCATGCCCATGGAGAGCGTGTCTGGCATGGGGTCTGGGCCATCCCAATCCGCGCGCAGGGCATCGAACAAAGTGCGTGCGCGCGCGAATATCGCTTGCATCGCCGCCGCATCGGGCAGCGGGTCGGGAATGCACATGAGGCCCCGCAGGCGCAAGCGCGGCAGCCGCCGCACCGCTCGCGCCAGCTCGGGCAATTCGTCCGGCGCGATGCCTGCCTTGGTCGGGCCGCCATCGACGTTGACCTGAAGGCAGATCTGCAGGGGTGACAGATCGGAGGGTCGCTGTTCGGACAAGCGTTGCGCGATCTTCAAGCGATCCACCGTCTGCGCCCAGGCGAAATGCTCCGCCACCAGCCGGGTTTTGTTGCTCTGGATGGGACCGATGCAATGCCATTCCAAGGGCAGATCGGCCAGGGCCGTTGACTTGGCGACCGCTTCTTGGATGTAGTTCTCGCCGAACGCGGTCAACCCCGCCTGGTGCGCGGCGCGAACGGCCTCGGGGCCAAAGGTCTTGGAAACCGCCAGCAAGCGCACGCTCGCGGGATCACGGCCCGCTGACACGCACGCCGCATGGATGCGCGCCTGAACGGCCCGCAAGGCAGCACTGAAAACTGAATTGTCGAACGATGAATCGGACATGGAACACCGCTTACTCCGGCCCACAATTGTCCCGCATCGCGGTCGAGCGCGGGCACTCCGCCCCAGGATGGCTCGCGCGGCCCCACGTCGCCGCGACGCCCCCTACGCATGGACCTCACCACCCTGTTGCGCTTGTGCCTGGACCAGGACGCGTCCGACCTGCACCTCTCGGCTGGCTTGCCCCCGATGCTGCGAGTGCACGGGGACATGCGCCGCATCGAGTTGATGGGCAGCTTGAGCCATCAGGACATCTCCGCCATGCTGAGCACCGTGATGAGCAAGACCCAATCTCAACGCTACGCGCAGACCCTGGAATGCGACTTTGCCTGCACCCTCCAAGAACTAGGTCGCTTTCGCGTCAACGCCTTCCAGACCCAGCGCGGCGGCGCCGCGGTGTTCCGCGCCATTCCCGCGCAGGTTCGAACTTTGGCGCAGCTGGGTGCGCCGCCCCTGTTCGCCGAATTGACGCAGCGATCGCGGGGCTTGGTGCTGGTGACCGGCCCCACGGGCTCGGGCAAATCCACCACCTTGGCCGCGATGGTCCGGCACATCAACGAAACACAAGCCCGTCACATCCTGACCGTGGAAGACCCGATCGAGTTCGTGCATGCGCCTGCGTGCAGTCTGATCAACCAGCGCGAGGTGGGCGCGCACACGCAGTCCTTCGCCAACGCCTTGCGCTCGGCACTGCGTGAAGACCCCGACGTGATGCTGGTGGGCGAAATGCGTGACCTGGAAACCATCCGGCTGGCACTCACGGCGGCCGAGACCGGGCACCTCGTGCTGGGCACCCTGCACACCAGCAGCGCGCCCAAGGCCATCGACCGCATCATCGATGTGTTTCCCTCGGGGGAGAAAGACCTGGCACGCGCCATGCTGTCGGAATCCTTGCAAGCGGTGATCGCCCAGGTGCTGTGCCCGACGGCACGGACCCACCCGCCAGGCAGGGTGGCCGCCTATGAAATCATGACGGGCACACCAGCGATCCGTCATTTGATCCGTGAAGGCAAGGTGGCCCAAATGCATGCCAGCCTGCAAACGGGCGCGGCCGCGGGCATGCGGACGCTGGATCAGCATTTGGCTGAACTCGTGCGGCGCGGCCTCATTGACGAGGCGCAAGCCCGCCGTCACGCACGGCCATCGGAGGGTTGGAGCACGTGAAGCCCGGTGGGGAAGCAAGCTCACAACGCGCCACGGGGACACATCCACAAAGGCGCAGGCCCAAAGGGCTGGAGGGCTGGAGGGCTGAAGGCCTGAGAAGGCCTGAATCTCGTGGCGCCAGCTGCATGCAGCCCGCCCGGTGGGCAGGTCAGGGAGCAGCGGACCTTCTGCGGCCCGGGTTCTCCAGGGCCAGGCGCTCTTCCTCGCTGATGATCTCGAACAGGCGGACCACCTTCTGCACCCCCGACGTGCGGCGCGCGATGTCGGTGGCACGGCCGGCCTCGCGCTCCGTCACGCGCCCCATGAGGTAGACAATCCCGCGTTCGGTCACGACCTTGACGACATGGGCGTTCAAATCAGGGGAATCCACCATCGTGGCCTTGACGCGCATCGTCACGCCCACGTCCGAGGACTGTTGCGTCAACGTGGAATGGCCGAGCACAGCCAATTCATTGATGATGTTGCGCACGTTGTCGAGGCCAGCAATCACCTGCTGGGCGATTTGGCGGTCCTGTTCACTCAAGACCTCGCCCGTCAACAGCACCTGGCGGTTGTAGCTGACGATGTTGATGTGGGCCCGGTCACCCAACCGTTGCTTGAGTCGTGACATGCCTTCGGTCTCGATGCTTTCGTCGTCGAGTTGCGTGCCGGTGGTGCGACGGTCCAGCACGGACAGACCCGTGGCCACCACGATGCCCCCCACGACCATCGGCGCGCATCCACTCAAAGCCAAGAGGCCCAGACTGCAGGCCAGGCCCAGGCAGAGGGCTCGCAGGCCAGCGAAACGAGAGATAAAACGGTGCTTGCTCACGCCTTGTTTTCCTGTTCGCCCAACAATTGATGATCCACGCAATCACAAAGGCAATGCAGTGTCAGCAAATGCACTTCTTGAATGCGTGCGGTGCGCTCGTGCGGAACGCAGATGTGCACATCGGTTTCACGCAGCAAAGCGTTGATTTTTCCGCCCCCCTTGCCGGTCAGGGCGACCACGGTCATGTCCCGTTCGTGCGCGGCCTCGATGGCAGCCATCACATTGGGCGAATTGCCGCTGGTTGAAATGGCCAGCAGCACATCCCCCGCTTGACCCAGGGCCCGCACTTGCTTGGCGAAGACGACCTTGTAGTCGTAGTCGTTGGCAATGGCGGTCAGGATGGACGTGTCCGTGGTCAAGGCAATCGCGCCCAACTCAGGGCGCTCACGCTCGAAACGGCCCACGAACTCCGACGCGAAATGTTGCGCGTAGGCCGCGGAACCGCCATTGCCACAGGCCAGCACCTTGCCACCGTTGGTCACGCAGTCCAACATCGCCTGGGCCGCGGCCGAAATGGGCTTGCTCAGTGGCTGCGCGGCCTGGTATTTCAGGTCCGCGCTGTCAATGAAGTGTTGCTCGATGCGCTGCTCAAACATGGTGGGCCGAATGATACCGGGCTTGCACAGGCCCAAAGGCGCAAGCGGCCATCCACCCGCGCGGGCCGAGGCCAAGCGACGCTGGTCTCGGCGCGGCTGCCCCGGCCCATTCCCGCTCGAACAGCCAACCCATGCTTGCCGCCCCAAGCGGGAAGCCGTCTGCGAAATGAACGCATCAAAAGCCTCTGCCGCCATCACCGAGATCGAAGGCCGCTTGCAGCCAAACCAGTTGCTCGTCACCGTCGCCAGGCCCGCCCTCGATCGCCACGACGTCAAACCGACAAGGCGGCGGCGATGGCCAGCGCAGCAGGTAGTGACGCGCCGCCAGGATGATGCGTTTGCGCTTCACCCAGCCCACGCTGGCGGCCGCGCCACCGTGACGGGCATTGGCGCGGCGGCGGACTTCCACGAACACCAGGGTGCCGTCGGCGGTCCGCATCACGAGGTCCACCTCGCCACCGCCTCGTCCAGGCGTCCGATAATTGCGCGTCAACAGTTTCAATCCCCGCGCTTGCAAATGCTGCAGGGCTTGCTCCTCCGCCACGTCGCCCGCTTGTTTGGTCGAATTCCGGGCACGGGTCGGGAGAGCAGGTTTGTGCATGGGCTTAACTCACCACGTTCGTGAATTCCTCTTCTTATGCCTCAGCCCTGCTCGCCGCGCAAGACGCTGCGGGCACTCAGCATTTGCCAACTGGCACGCTGTACGTGGTGGCCACGCCCATCGGTAACTTGGCCGACATCACCCTGCGCGCCCTGCATGTGCTGCGTTTCGCCGACGTGCTGGCGTGCGAGGACACGCGCCACACGCAGAGTCTGCTGCGCGCCTACGGCATCGAAAAAAGCGGCGCCAGCCTGATGGCCGTGCATCAGCACAACGAACAGGAAGCCGCCCAGCAAGTCATCGCGCGACTGCGCGAGGGCCTGCGCGTGGCCTATGTCAGCGACGCAGGCACGCCCGCCGTCAGCGACCCTGGTGCGCGCCTGGTCGCGGCCGTGCGCGCCGCCGGTCTGCCCGTGATGCCATTGCCGGGCGCCAGCAGCGTCACCGCGGCATTGAGCGCGGCCGGCGCGGTGGATGAGTCCGGCGGCTTCGTCTTCGCCGGCTTTCTGCCCGCCAAAACCTCCGAGCGCGCCCAGGCGGTGCAGTCACTGGCGGGAGAACCGCGTGCCGTGGTGCTGCTGGAGGCGCCGCACCGCATCACTGCACTGGCGGACGCCCTGCTGGTCTTGGGAGACCGCGCCCTGACCGTGGCCCGGGAAATCAGCAAGCAGTTCGAACAGATCGTCACCTTGCCCGCCGCGCAATTTGCGGATTGGCTCGCGGCGGACGCGCAACGCTCGCGTGGGGAATTCGTGCTGGTGCTCCACCCTGCGCCGCGTGCCGCTCAGGACAACGCGTTGGACCCGTCGGCGCTGCGCACCCTGGATCTGCTGCTGGCTGAACTGCCCTTGAAAACCGCCGTCAAGCTGGCGGCGGACATCACCGGGACACCGCGCAACGCGCTGTATGAAAAGGCGCTGGAGCGTAAACAGCAGGAATGAAGAAACGCCGGATCAAGCGTGCCGAGCGCCAGAGTTCGTCCCGACGAATTTGATTTGCGCAGCAAATCTCATGAGGAGGTTGGCGTCTGGTGTTCGGCTCGCGCCGCCACGCCATCAGCGCGCGAACTTGCTGGGTCCGCAAGCTCGCATCGAACTCAGTGCGAGCGCATCTTCGCGCGCAAGCGCGCGATCGACTGGCTGTGCAACTGGCAAACGCGGGACTCGGTGACACCCAGCACGGCAGCGATTTCCTTGAGGTTCATGTCCTGCTCGTAGTACATGCTCATCACGTACTGCTCGCGCTCGGGCAAGGCCTTGATGGCTTCCACCAGCGAGGCACGCAGACGCTGGTTGCGCAGCAAGGCCATGGGGTCGGACTCGCCATCGACCATGTGCCGGTCGAGAAAGCCTTCCTCGTCATCGCCACCGCTCATGTCCTCAAGGTAAACCAGCTGGGTCCCCTTGACCTTGTAAAGCAAGGCCTGGTACTCCGCGAGTTCCATGCCCAGTTCCTCGGCGATCTCGGACTCGCTGGGTGAGCGACCCAGCTGGTGCTCCAGCCGCGTCAGCGCGGACTCGATTTCCTTCTGGCTCTTGCGTGAGCCGCGGCTCATCCAGTCGTTTTCTCGCAGCTCATCGATCATCGCGCCGCGGATGCGTTGCGTGGCGAAAGTCTCGAACTGCACCCCCTGGGTCGCTTCGTACCGGGTCAGCGCTTCCGACAGACCGATCAGCCCGACTTGGATCAGGTCGTCCACCTGGATCGACGGCGGCAACTTGGCCATCATGTGGTGAGCCAAGCGGCGCACGAGCGGCACGTACTGCCGAATCAGGGCATCGCGATCCAGCTGGCCTTGTGCGGTGTACGTCACGGGCGAAGCTCCCTCGATCACGGTCAGCGCCCCTGCCCTGTGGCCGTCGACGCGCCACCTCGCGCGGCCGACGTGCTGGCGTAAGCCGGCGCGAGCACGGAGGAGAAATCCCAGCCCTGGGGTTGCAAACCCGCCTCCAGGGAACGCAGGGCCAATCGTTGCATTTCCTCCGGTCGGTCCGGACACACCGTGAGCGCGGGCGTCTCGCACGCGAGGAAATCACGCGCGCACTCCTGCAGATTGCGGCTGATGTTGTGGCCGGACATGCGGGTGGTCAAGGCAGCGTCTTGCATCACGGTGACGATGGTAGGCCGCAATTTGCCCAAACTCAACATCTGCTTGAGCGCCTGGTAAGCCGACAGCAAGGCCGATTCCTGCACGGAGACGGGCAGCAGAGGCGACAGGCCGCTGCCCTGCCAGACCCGAGCCAGCACGGCGGCAGGCGCGTACACCAGGATCAATTCATACCCCGGGAAAAGAGCCGCCAGTTGCCGGGCACGGTCTTGCCCCGCGTCAGGTGTCTTCGCGGCGGTTTTCCCCGTCTTCTTGGGCGCGGCGGCCACGCCGTCGAGCATTTGCTCAAAACCCAGTGCGGCCGGAACGATGGGCCAGGTGGTGGCACTGTTCGACAGCACGGCGGCGGAGAAATCTTCGTCACCGCGCAGCAGTTGCGACAGCCCGGGCACCTGGTCCGTCTCACGCACGTGGGCATCGAGCACGACCAGCGGATAGTCCAGGTTGGTCCACGCCGCGCACAACTGCATCAACAAGGGCAATTCGCTGCGTGCGTCCTCATGGCCCGCCAGGGCCACGATGCGCGGCGACGATTCCACCGCGAGCGCCGCCAGGCCTGCGGCCTGGTTTTCAACTTCAAGCATGGAGGTTTCCTCCGTGCGCGGGACCCGGACGACGCACCGCCGGAGGCACCGGTTGCTGCACCGTCGCCAATCCCTGCACGCTTTGAGCGCGGCCTTCCATTTGCGTGAAATACAGATCGAGATCGCCGAGTTGCGGATCGTGCGCCGAGCGGCCCGTGGAACGCATCGACAGCTTGACCAATTGCTCCGCATCAGCGCGCGCCCAATCCTCGGGCACGCGTTGGCCGCAGCTCACGCCGCGCAGCACCAGGCGATGGCGGATGGCCGCGTCCAGAGTCGGGCCCAGCTTGACGGCTTCGTCCGTCTTGGTCAGCACGGCATGTTGGGCGCCGCTGCTGCGGAACGAAGCAACGGCCTCGTCTTGGGCATCGCCATGGTTGGCGGCGTTGAGCACCATGAGGCGCTGCACGCCCGGCAGATCCAGCATGTCCAGCACTTCGCGCTTGCGCGGATCGCGCGGCGCCACGCCCGTGGTGTCGATGATGACCATCTTGCGGTTGGACAGCAAGCCCAGCAGGTCCTGCAGGGCGCTTTGATCGTGCGCCATGTGCGCGACCACACCCAGCATGCGGCCGTAGGTGCGCAGTTGTTCATGCGCGCCAATGCGGTAGCTGTCGAGGGTGATCAGGCCGACGCTGGCGGGGCCGAAGTCACGCGCGCACTGGGCTGCGAGCTTGGCGGCGGTGGTGGTCTTGCCCACGCCGGTGGCACCGACCAGGGCATAAATGCCGCCGGCCTCATGCAGCGCGGGTTCGTTCTTGTCGGTCTTGAGATTGCGCTCCAGCACCGCGAGCATCCAGCGCATGGCTTCGGCGGGTGTGGTGTCGTTGGGCATCTTCTCGAGCGCGGCGCGCGCGAGGTTGGGCGAATAACCCGCCCGGATCAGCTTGAGCGTCAGATTGGCACGCACCGGGTTTTGCTTGGCCTGACCGAGCCAGGCCAAGGTGCTGAAGCGTTCCTCGATGAGGTCCTTCATCGCGTTGAGTTCATGCATCAACCCTTCGGGCACCGTGGTCGCAGGCGCGACTTCCGGCACGGCGACACGGCGCGGCGCTTGCACGGGCTGATCCGGCGGGACCACGGCATAGGTGCGCGGAGCGGCGCCCCCCACATTGATCGCGGTTCCACCCTGGGCGGTTTGCGCGGCCTGACGTGCTTCGTGTTGACGCACTTCATGACGGCGCTGCAGCACGCGCTCACGCACGTAGTCCTGGAAAGACAGGGTGCTCATCGCCAGTTGATCGGCGTCTTCTTCGACGGTGCTCCGAGGAGAAGCACGCAGCGCGGCACGGGCAGCGCGTTCCGCGCGTTCGGCCGGCTCTGGCACGTCGCCTTCGGGCTCTTCACGCATGCCGCGCGCAGCACGGGCGGCTTCCTTGGCGGCTTTTTCCGCGTTCGCCTTGCGGCGCGAGAGGAAACCAAAGGTGGAGCTTTCAACGCTGTCTTCCGCGGTCATGGCGTTGTCGGCGGCTTTGTCGAGCGCGGCTAAGGTGGTGGGGTTCGTGGCGACCACTTCCACCCCGCCCTGCGCCGTCGGTTTGTTCGACAGGATGATGGCTTCCTCGCCAAAAGCCGCGCGTGCCTTGGCCAGCGCCTCGCGGGCGGTTGGGGCATGGAATCGTTGAATGCTCATGATGCGGCGCCTCTCAGGATCGGTCCGATGCGAATGGAATGGGTTTCAGGAATTTCGCTGTGCGACAGCACTTGCATCCGGGGCGCGGCGCGGCGCACCAGACGGGCGATGGAATTGCGTATGGGGTCGGGCACCAGCAGGCAAGCTGGCACGCCGGTTTCTTCTTGCTTCATCGCCACGTCGGCCGCGTTGCGGGCGAACATATCGGCCACGCCCGGATCGAGCGACGGGCCGTTCGCTCCGCCCAGTGCCTGCACCAACAGGCGTTCCAGCGGCGGATCGATGGCGATGACGTTGAGTTCTTTTTGCGGTCCGTAAATCTGCTGCACGATGGCCGGCGACAGGGCAACCCGCACGCGGCGCGCCAGCTCGGCCGGATCGGTCGTCGACGGGGCATGCTCGGCGATGGTTTCGACGATGGTGCGCATGTCGCGGATGTGCACCGCCTCTTCCAGCAACAGCTGGAGGACTCGCTGGAACGCGGCGATGGACACCATTTTGGGCACGACTTCTTCGATGAGCTTCGGAAATTGCCGCGACACGTGCTCCACCAGATTCTGGGTTTCAGTACGGCTGAGCAGGCGCGCGGCGTGAACCTGCATCAAGTGTGAAAGATGCGTGGCCATCACGGTCTCGGAATCAACCACGGTAAAGCCGGCCATTTGCGCGGCTTCTTTCTGGCGTTCGTCGATCCACGTCGCGGGCAGGCCGAAGGCCGGATCGGTGGCGGGCGTTCCGATCAGCGGCGTGCTGATGCCACCCGGATTGATGGCCAGGTACATGCCAGGGAAGGCCTCGCCTTCGCCCACCACCACGCCACGCAGGTTGATGCGGTAGCCGCTGGGCTTGAGCTCCAGGTTGTCGCGCACGTGGACCGGCGGCGGCAGGAAGCCCACTTCCTGCGCGAACTTGCGACGCACGCCCTTGATGCGGGTGAGCAAGTCGCCCTGGCGGTTTTTGTCCACCAGCGTGATGAGCCGGTAACCCAGTTCCAAGCCGAGCTGATCCACCGGTTGCAGATCGTCCCAGCTGGCTTCGCCATCGCCGGGGGCTGCCGCCGCGGCGGCAGCGGCTGCCGCGGCAGTCGCCTCGGCTTGAGCCTTCTGCGGCTGCTTGGCCAGAACCCAGGCGGCATAACCGAGCAGGCTGGCCACGCCCAGGAACACCAAGTTGGGCATGCCAGGGATCAGGCCCAGCAGGCCCAGCACCCCGGCGGTGATGCCGATGGCGCGCGGGGACACGAGCATCTGGCTGCCAATCTGCTTGCCCAAATCCTGGTCCTTGCCCACGCGAGACACCACCATGGCGGCGGCCACGGAGATCAGCAAGCCCGGAATCTGCGCGACCAAGGCGTCACCAATGGCCAGCAGGATGTAGCTGTTGGCCGCCTGACTGGCGCTCAAGCCGTGCTGGGCCATGCCGATCGCGAAGCCACCGATGATGTTGATCAGCAAGATCAAAATGCCCGCCATGGCGTCCCCACGCACGAACTTCGAGGCACCGTCCATGGAACCGAAGAAGTCCGCTTCCTCGCTGACTTCCAAGCGACGGCGCTTGGCTTCTTTCTCGTCGATGAGGCCGGCACCCAAGTCGGCGTCGATGGCCATCTGCTTGCCGGGCATGGCGTCCAGAGCGAAACGCGCCGACACTTCAGCAATACGCTCGGCACCTTTGGTCACCACCACGAAGTTGATGACCACCAGGATCGCGAACACGATCAAACCGACCGCGAAGTTTCCGCCAATCAGGAAGTGCCCGAAGGCCTCGATCACCGCGCCAGCGGCGCCGGTGCCGGTATGCCCCTCGAGCAGCACCACCCGGGTGGACGCCACGTTCAGCGACAAGCGCAGCAAAGTGGTCAGCAACAGCACGACGGGGAAAGCCGCGAAATCCAGCGGCTTGGTCATGTAGGCGGCGACCATCATCACCATCAGCGCGATGGCGATGTTGAAGGTGAACAGGATGTCCAGCAACCAGGGCGGCAGCGGCAACACCATCATCGCCAGCACGGCGACGACAAAAAGCGGCGCCGCCACGCCCTGAATCATCGCGGCGTGACGCCCAAAACGCTGCTGCAGTTGTTGGATCAGCGGGTTCATGTGGCTCTAACAGAGGAAATGGGTTCGGTACGGGCGACGCCGGCTGCTTCTGCGGCGGCGGCGGCTTTCGCTGCCTTGGCCTTGGCCGCGACGCTGGCGGCATAGGCGGCCTGGGCGGCGCGGGAATCTTGCGGGTCCATGCCGGGTGGCACGACCGGTTGTGGCATCTCGCCAGGCATGGGACCTCGGCCTTGCAAGGCGGCCTTCAAACGGTAGACGTAGGCCAGCACTTGGGCCACCGCCGTGTAGAGCGTGGAAGGAATGTCCTGATCCAACTCGGCATGCGCGTACAAGGCTCGCGCGAGCACGGGGGATTGCAAGACGGGCACCTGATGGGCCTTGGCCAGATCGCGGATCTTCATGGCGAGCAAGTCCGCTCCCTTGGACACCACCCGAGGCGCCGCCATGGACTTTTCCTCGTACTTCACCGCGACGGCGTAGTGGGTGGGGTTCATCAGCACGAAATCGGCCTGCGGCACCTTGGGCAGACTCTGGCGTTGCGCCAGTTCACGCTGCTTCTGACGACGACGGCTCTTCATCTGAGGATTACCCTCGATGTCCTTGTGTTCGTCCTTCATTTCCTGCAAGGACATCTTGAGCTCGGACTTGTGCAGGAAGATTTGCAGCGGCAGGTCAATCAACGCCACCAGCAACACCACACCCAGCAGCAATGCGCACCCCATGACCAGCCAGTTGAGCATGCGCTCGATGCCTGCGGTGGAAGGTTGCAACACCAGCGTCGCGACCGAGGGCAGCGTGTAATAAATGAAGACTGCGGCCAAGGCCAGCACGAAGAAAGCGATGAACGCGAGCTTGACCACCTCGGCCAGCTTCTTCTTCGTGAACATGCCCTGCAAACCCTTGATCGGGTTGATGCGGCTGAAATCCGGGGCCAGCGGCGTGGTGGTCCAGACCCAACCACCGCCCGCGAGCGTGGCGACCACGGCGATCGCCACGATGATGACGGCGATGCCCAGGCTGATGCCCGCGCCGGTCAGCGTCATGGTGTGCAGGTGATCCAACATGAACTTGGGATCACGGACGTCGGCGGCGCTGAATGACAAATGTCGGGCCAGCGACTCCCTCAATGCGCTGTAAATCCAGGGGGCTGTGAGGACCAAGGTGACGGCACCGCCACCCAACACGGCCAAATGGCTGAAATCTCGGGAACGGGGGACCTGGCCATCGTCCCGCGCGCGTTGCAGCTTGCGCTGTGACGCGGGTAAATTGCGGTCCTGACTGCTGGATTCCATGGTGGCCTGGGCTTAAAAGTCCACGCCATTGTCGGCCGGGGCCTTGCCACCTAAAACAAGAAAAGCCGGGTGTTTCCGGCTTTTTCTCCCCTTGATCCGGTGAATCCGGACGAGCGCGAGGCGCCGCTCAGAACCCCAGGCTGGCCAGCAGATCGTCCACTTGAGACTGGTCGGTGACCACTTCGCTGGCCATTTTTTCCGGGTCGACCACGGGACCGCCGAGCTTGACGGTTTCGGGCGTCAGAGGCGCCTTGGCGGCGGCCTCTTTTTCGGCTTCCATCTGCTCGGTCTGCTGCTTGAGGCGTTCCTGAACATCCGCAGGCGCGGTCTGGATCAGCAAGGCAACCAGCTGATCCTCGATGTTGGACGCCAGATTGAGCACGCGGGCGATGACCTGACCCGTGAGGTCATGGAAATCCTGCGCCATCATGATTTCCGTGAGATGTTGGTCCAGATCGGTATTGGTCTTTTCCAAGTCAGTCAGGAAATTCATGACGTGGCCCTTGGCCACGGCAGACACCGGATCGGAGGCCAGCAGGGCGATCATGTGTTTGGTCTGCGCCACCACATGGTCATTTTGGCTTTTGGCCTGATCCACGCGGTTGAGCACCTTTTCCGCCGCTTCGCCGGTGAGTTTGGCGATGTAGGTCAGGCGCGAACGGGCGTCCGGCAATTCGATCGCCGAACCATGCAGTTTTTCCGCCAGACCCAGCCCCTGCAGCGCATCGTGCAACTGGCGCGTCAACAGCCCCAGCTTGTGATGGACGACCTCCAGGGCCTCGAAGGTCATGTCCCCCGAGTCGGGTGCGGCGGAATGGGTGTTCATGGTTATTGCAACCCCGATTTTTTGAGGATGTGGTGCAGCTTTTCCTCGAGCACAGCCTTGGTGAAAGGCTTGACGATGTAACCCGCCGCGCCTTGCTGGGCAGCGAGCACGATGTCTTCCTTGCGGGCCTCCGCGGTCACCATGAGCACCGGGATGTGCTTCAACTTCTCGTCCCGCTTGATTTCGGCGAGCAATTGGAAGCCGTTCATGTTCGGCATGTTGATGTCGCTGACCACGAAATCAAAAGGAAGGGCGCGCAATTTCTGCAGCGCCACCACACCGTCTTCCGCCTCATCGGCCTCGGAAAAGCCGCTTTCCTTGAGCAGGTTGCGAACGATACGGCGCATGGTCGAAAAATCGTCAACCACTAGGAATCGCAATGGGTTGTTGGCCATACGTTGAGCCTTTCTATGCCTTTCAGTCTTGCTTTCGGTTCTTATTGCGGCAGATTATCGCCAAGTTCCATGCCCGGCCCAAGCCCACGCATCTCTTCGCCCCGCCCGCGGGTCACCGCGAGCCTCCCGGAGCCACCAACGCAGGGGCAGCGACCAGGGCCGGGTCCACCGCCTGTCCGGACGCGGCACCCCGTTCCCCCGGCTCGACCGCTTCACGGTTGATGCCCAACTGGCGCTCCTCCGCCTCCTTGGTCAGGACCATGATACTGATGCGCCGATTAGCGGGAGCCGTCGGGTTGTCCGGCACCAGCAAGTTGCTGGCAGCCAGGCCCGTCACGCGCAACAACTTGTCCTCGGGCATGCCAGCAGCAACCAGTTCGCGCCGAGCCGCGTTGGCCCGATCCGCCGAGAGTTCCCAATTGCTGTAGCTGCGACCCTGGTTGCCATACTGCGTCACATCGGTATGGCCGTCCAGACTGATCTTGTTTTCTACGCCATTGAGCGCCGCGCCAATCTCACGCAGGATGTCACGCATATACGGCTGCACGGCGGCGTTGCCCGTGGTGAACATGGGGCGCCCCTGCTCATCCACGATCTGAATCTTGAGGCCGTCGGGCGTGCTCTCCAGCTGAATCTGCCGGCTGAACCGGCGCAACTGCGCATTATTGGAAATGGCGGCGCTGATCTTGGCGCTGAGCGCGGCGAGCCGCTGCGCGTCACGGCGGGCAGTTTCGGCACGCCGGCGGCGGTCTGCGGCTGACGCATCCTCAGGATGCTGACCGGCGGTCAGCGTGAGATCCGCGCCACCACCCGGCAAGATCGAAGAACTGGCCCCCGAGCCATTGCCGCCGACCATGGACACCTTGAGCGGAGCACGGAAATAATCCGCCAGGCCCTTGAGGTCGCCCTTGGAGGTGGAACCCAACAGCCACATCAACAGGAAAAAGGCCATCATCGCCGTCACGAAGTCGGCGTAGGCAATCTTCCAAGCACCGCCATGGACACCATGGCCGCCCTTTTTCACCCGCTTGATGATGATGGGCTGAAGTTTCTTGGCATCCGTGGCCATGATTTCCCCTTAGCCTTTCATCCTGGTCACCCGCATGCCCCGTTCCGCGCTTGCGCCGGTTCGCGGATCACTTCTTGCGGACATGCGCTTCCAGCTCCAGGAAGCCGGGGCGCTCGGTTGAGAACAGCACCTTGCGACCGAACTCGATGGCGGTCGCGGGGTTGTAACCCTGCATGCTGGCCAATAAGGTGGACTTGATGCACTGCAATTCCTTGGTGCCATCCGCCGCCTTCTGCTCCAGCAAAGTACCCAAAGGCTCGAAGATGGCGTACGCCAACATGATGCCCAGGAAGGTTCCGACCAGAGCGGAAGCGATCATGCCGCCCAGGATGGCCGGCGGCTGTCCCACCGAGCCCATGGTGTTCACCACGCCAAGCACGGCGGCCACGATACCGAAGGCTGGCAGGGCGCCTGCCAGGCGCAGGACAGCGGTCGCAGGTGCATGCGCTTCCTGGTGATGGGTATCGATTTCGCTGTCCATCAGCGTCTCGATCTCATGGGCGTTCAGGTTGCCCGAAACCATCATGCGCAGATAGTCGGTGGTGAATTCGACGACATGGTGGTCGTTGCCGACCACGGGGTGCGCCTGGAACAGCGGTGACTCATGGGGCTCTTCCACATCCTTTTCAATCGCCATCAGACCTTCCTTGCGGGCCTTCTGGAGGATGTCGTAGAGCAGCGCCATCAAGTCCATGTAGCGCTCCTTGGTGTACTTCGACCCCTTGAGCACCGTGGGAACCTGCGCGATGGTGGCCTTGAGCACCTTGGGTTGGTTGCCCGCCACGAAGGCGCCAAGGGCACCGCCGAAAATGGTGGTCAGTTCGAAGGGCAGGGCTTTCAGCAGGACGTCGGTATTGCCACCATGCAGGGCATAGGTCCCGAAGATGGCAAGCATGGCAGCGGCATAACCGATGATGACGAGCATGGGTGGGCGGCTAAGGTAAAAAGGGGCAGGGAAAATGTAACTCGGGCCATTCTAGGGGATAGCGCCCATGTCAGCACACGCAAAAGCGTGGAAAACTGCCCCTAGTCTCGACTCTTTTGCAAACTTCTGTTGCAAAACCGGCGTGTCCGATTTACCAAATCGGCGTCTCGAACGGTGGTGGCGCATGAGGCTTCAATGCGGTGAAACGCTGAGTTTCAGCAGGGCGTCAAGCCCCGCGCACCCAAAGCTCAGTGCAACTGAATGCCCGTCGTGCTTCCCTTGCCAGCGCGCGCAGGGGGCTCACACAGGCCACAAACATAGTTGCGCGCATTCTCATGGGCTTCGGAGACGAAATGCCCCCCGCACTTGGAGCAGCGTGTCATCGCCAGCATGTTGTTGTCGATGAATTTCACCAGCCGCCAGGCGCGGGTGATGGACAGCAGGGGTTCCATCTCCAAAGCCTTCATTTGTTCTTCATACAGGCGGTAGGCCTTCATCACCGCATCGATGTCTTCGATGCTGCTGGCCTTGCTCAGGTACTCATAGATATTGAGGAAGAGCGAAGAGTGAATGTTGGGCTGCCAGGTCAGGAACCAATCGGTCGAGAACGGCAACTGTCCTTTGCTGGGCGACTTGCCGGCCACCTCCTTGTAGAGGCGAAGCAGGCGCTCGTAGGACAAATCTGTCTCGCTTTCCAGAACCTGCAAGCGCGCGCCCAACTTGATCAGGGCGACGGCACGTTCGATCTGGCGCGATTCGTTCAGGACGCTTTTGACGGTGCTCATGAGGTATTCCCGGCTTGGTTGATGAGAAGACGCTCAGGCGCCGGTCGCTTCCGCATGCCGGCCCGCCATCAGAATGCTGGCATGCAGGCGCGTGGTGGCCGGGTTGTCCACCTTGCTGGTGTTGTGGTTGGTCAACAGACTCCACACGACTTCGTCGTCCATGCGGAAGCGGCACAGCAGCATCGGGCTGGAGGCAATCTTGGAGATCTGCGCGGGCGACATCATGGCGAGCAGGTTGGCCGATTCCTCGGACAGCCCCAGGCGGAATTGAGCATCCGCGATGTCACGCCGGATCAGGCTCTGGGCCAACATGAGGTAGGTCAGGTTGGACTCGCGGATTTCGGCGTTCAGTTGTTCTTCAGTCATTTGGGGCTCCTTTACAGCGCATTTCTTGCGTTTGGCGTTGGGCCTGATTCTGATCTGCGGCCAGGAAACTTGAATCAGCCACCTTCTGCACTTGCTGCGAGAAAGACCGGCAGCGACGTGTCAGGCAAAATCCTACAAGTCCGTCAAGCGCATGAAAAAAGGAATTGAGGGCTCAAAGCACCTCAATTCCTTTTCATTGATCCTGAACTGCCAGCTGCCGCCCCATAGCGCGGCAGACGCCGAGGCCAGGCAGGCTCAGCCGCCGAAACCGCGGTGTGTCGACGTCGCGCGGCCCAGCGGCTCGTAGCTGACGTTTTTCTGCTCAGCCATGCCGGGGAGCAGCGTATGCAGGCTGCGCTCGGCCTGTGCGGCCAAGCGCAAGAGGCTTTCGCGCTGCAGATGGATCAGCGTCACGATGCGCTTCATGCGGGCACGCAACTCCGTGCCTCCGTGCACCAGCACTTTGTGCTTTTCAGTGAAGGCGGCAAAGGCAACTGACGCCTCGCGCAGGGAGGCACTGGCGCTCTCCAGTTGCTCCAAGCTGGCGCCGCCCAGCAGGGCTTGGGACACCGCCTCGCAGAGCATTTCGATCTCGGCGAGAGGTTTTTCGTAATCCGCGTAGGAAATCATGGAACAGGCTCCTTTTGAATCAAGGATGCCGGACGCTTGACACAAGGTCAGACGGACGGCACTACAGGCATTTGCAAAAAAACTCCGGGACCGGGATCACGAAGTCGAAGGCTTGAAGGACTTTTTCTCTTTTGGGGGCGTCCACCCGGCTACGGTGGCTGGTTTTTCAACCTCGGCACGCACCCCCGCGCGCCTGGAAACTCAAGTCAGGGAATCAATGCACGCGGCGCGGCGCGAGGAACTCCTCGGCGCCTGCCAACAGCTTGTCGGCGATGGCCTCGGCATTCACCACGTAAGTGCCGTTTTCAATCGCTTCGCGGATCGCGCGGACCTTGTCCGTGTCGATGTCCGCGGCTTCACCCGTGCCACGCAACTGTTCCAGGGCACGCACCGACGACGAAACCGTCACCGAGACACTGCCTTGGGCTGCGGAAGTCGCACCTTGGGTCGACACGCTCACAGCTTCCTTAGCCGCCGCTTCTTTTTTGGCGGGCTGGGTCGCCTGAGGCGTCACCTTGAGCAGCGGATCTGCTGCGCCTTGACCGACTTTCATCATCTACTCCAATAAGCCTTTTTTGCCTGTAGTCCTGTTCGGGGCTGGGAAGTAGCCGTTCCGCCCCGTGCCAATCTTATCGGCGTGGACCGGCGCAACTTTAGCCCCTTCAGACAAGCAACAAGGCGGTTTTCAGCTCGCTTTTCCGATGCGCTGAGCGCATTTCTCGTTTTTCCCGTGGCCACCAAGGCCCTGACAAAGCTTTTGCACCGATTTGGTGCAGCGTCGACACCTCGACGACTTTAGATTTCGACTCGAACCGTGCGAGCGTCCACGACCGTGGCATTCATGACGCGCCCGTTTTCCATGCGCACCTGGGCCGGCTGGCCCACCACGCCGACCGACAACGCGCGCCCCGGGGCGCTGATCTGAAACCCACTGCCCTGAACCAGCACGCGCACCTGCGCGCCGCTCGTAAAGACTTTGGCGGCCCGGAACAGGTTCTGGCGCAGGGTCTGGCCTGCGCGCAGGCTGCGCGCGGCGACCTGACCCTCCCAGGCATCGGCGGTCAGCACCGGACTGCTGTCCTCCGCCAAGTCCACTTCACGTCGCTCAAGGTCTTGGTCGGTCACGGCCTGTCCGGCCAGAACATTCGCCCGCAGCACCCAGGCCGAGCCCATGGCCTGAATCTGAACCGGCAAGGTCACGCTCCAACGCATGGCCCCTTGAATGCAGCGCATGCCCAGCTGGCTATTGCCCCACAGACGCGTCGGAGTGAAAACCTCGACTTCCGCGCAGGGAGCGAGACGCAAACGCCCGTCCAGACGGCCCAATTGGGCCTGCAAACGAACACGAGGACCGCGCTCCGATTCGCGCGCCGACAACACCGGCAGATTGCGCTCCAGCCAGTGCTGGGCCACGTAGGGCAAGTCCGCCTCGCTGTTGACGCGGTACGTCGGATTCACCAACGTTTGCTGCGAAGCATGCCCCGGGACGGACCATCCCATCACCAACATGGCCACGCCCAGCGACAGCCAAGACAGCCATGCCACCGCCGCAGGGCCGCGGCGCGCAAGCACGCGCGTCAGTCCGCCCGCCTTGAAGGCAAACGCCACAGCCTGCGACGACCAACGCCGCAGGGCCTCCATCGCATACCTGAGTGAATTCATGATGGGCACTTCATATCGTCCTGAATGCGGATGACTATAGGGATGGCCGCCCAAGACAAAGCCGCCAAATGAGCCGCTTTCACCCGCTTATTCCCGTCAACCGCGCCATCAAGTTTCACCACAATTTGTCGCACCCGGTGGCTCAGGCGCTCGCAATGGAGAGCCTGACACCGTTCTCGCAAGGCTGAACTGAATGAAAGGGCGCACGCCATGCTCGACAAACTGACCGGCACGCTGGACTTCCATGGGAAGGCCCTGATGCTGCGCTCCGAACGTCAGCGCACCATCGCCAGCAACATCGCCAATGGCGACACCCCCGGCTACCAGGCGCGTGACTTCGACTTCAAGGCCGCGATGCAGGATGCCCTGGGGCAGACGGATGCCAAGCTGACTCAGCCCTCGACGCTCAACATCTCGGGCACCACGGCAGGTACCTATGCCCCGGGAAACACCCCAGCCGTGGCCGGTGCCACCGATCCCCGTCACATTCCGCTGCCCAGAAACACCGGGCAAGGCGGCTTGGGCGAAAACGGCATGGGCTACCGCGACCAAATTCAACCTGCCATGGACAACAACTCTGTTGACATGGACCGCGAACGCAGCAATTTCGTGGACAACTCGATCCGCTACGAATCCACCCTGCGCTTCATCAATGGGTATTCCAAGACCATCCTGAGCGCCATCCAGGGTCAGTAACGGAACCCTCACCCACTCAACTGAACGACTAGGAAGATCGCCATGTCCATGTTTTCCATCTTCGGCGTTTCCGGCAGCGCCATCAGTGCCCAGGCCCAGCGCCTGAACGTGGTCGCCTCCAATCTGGCCAACGCGGATGCCGTTGCCGGTCCGGATGGCGATTTCTACAAGGCTCGGCAGGTCGTCTTCGAGACCCTGCCTTTCGACGAAGCCACGCCCGGTGCGGCTGGCGTGAAGATCAACGCGGTGACGGAGAGTCAAGCGCCCGCGCGCCGGACCTATGAGCCCACGCACCCTTCCGCCGACGCGAACGGCTACATCAATCACTCCAACGTCAACGCTGTGGAGGAGATGGTCAACATGATCTCGGCCTCGCGCTCGTACCAGAACAACGTCGAGGTGATGAACACCGCCAAGACGCTGCTGCTGAAGACATTGCAAATGGGCCAGTGACCCGCGCACACCCTCTGGACCTGACTCCCCCGCGAAGGAACACCCATGGCTTCCGTAGACAGCACCAACTACATCAATAGCTTGGTCAACAAAGGCAGCACCAGCACCAGCAGTTCCAGCACGGACTCTGCGGAGATGCAAGAACGATTCCTGAAATTGTTGATCGCCCAGATCAACAACCAGGACCCGCTGAACCCGATGGACAACGCGCAAATGACCAGTCAGATGGCGCAGATCAACACCGTCACGGGGATCGAGAATCTGAACCAAACGGTCAAGGACCTGGGCAGTCAATTCACGTCCTTGCAAATGCTGCAGGGCACATCACTGGTAGGCCGCGAGGTGCTGGTCAGCGACACCACGCTCTCAATCAACGAAGGCACCCGGGACAGCACTGCAGAGGATGCAAAAGAAGGCGACAAGGAAACGATTCGCTATGCCAACGGCGCCATCGACCTCAGCGGCACGGCCGACAAGGTCAAGGTGGAGATTCTGAGCCCCTCGGGTGAAGTCATTGACACCATCGACGCGGGCGCTCTGCCGGAAGGCCGCCACTATTTCACCTGGGATGCGACCGATTACACCGGCTCCGGCGCACCCAGCTTCCGTGTTGTTGCCGAAAACGGCGGCAAGACGGTCGAAGCCACCGGTTATGCACGTCACTACGTGCAATCGGTCGGCATGTCCAACGGCGCGCTGAAGATTGATCTGATTGGCGCAGCAAGCATCAATTACAGCGACATCCTAGCTGTCCTGTAAGCGCCTTTCATCCACTCACCCTTTCCCACCCCCCACGAAGGAAACACACCATGGGCTTCCAACAAGGTCTCTCCGGCCTGAACGCCTCCAGCCGCAGCCTGGACGTGATCGGCAACAACATCGCCAACGCGAACACCACGGGCTTCAAGTCGGCCCGAGCAGAGTTTGGGGATGTGTTCGCGTCCTCCATCGGCGCTTCGGGCGCGGGCACCATCGGCATTGGCGTGGAGGTTTCCACCGTCAGCCAACAGTTCACCCAGGGCAACATCGCCATCACCAACAACGACCTGGACGTGGCCATCAACGGCAGCGGCTTCTTCGCTCTGCAGCTGCAAGATGGCTCCCGGGCCTACTCCCGCGCGGGCGAATTCAAGTTGGACCCGCAGGGCTACGTGATCACCAACACCGGCGCGCAGGTCATGGGCTTCCCCACGGACCCGGCGGGCAACCGCACCAGCGTCACGCTCCAAGCCATGCGCCTGCCCACGAGCCAAGGCATCGCCGCCAACCAGACCACGTCCATCACGGCGTCGAAGTTCACCCTGGACTCCGCCGCCACGGTCTGGAACCAATCCACCCCCAGCACCTCGCTGGCGCGCTTCGGCACGGCCATCACCAACTACGACTCTCAGGGCAATGAGGTGCCGGTGGAACTCTATTTCCGCAAGGTCGCACCCAACGTGTGGCAGGTCTACACCGACGCGGACAACGGCGACGCTGGCGCGAACCAAAGTCAGCTCGGTCTGCTGGAATTCAACACCGATGGCTCGCTGCGCAGGAGCTACGTCACCAGCACGGCGTCCGCGGCACTGCCCGCTACGGGCCCTCAAGCCGACATCACCGTCAACAACTGGAACAAGCTCAACGATGGGACGGGTAACACGACTACCGCCATCACGATTGCCGCCGTCACTTATCCTGTAGGTACGGCCATCGCCACGCTGCCCACCACATTCGCGGCCATCGACCTGACCAACGCCAATAACAACACCGCCTTGGCTTTTGCCGACTACTCGGTTGACGTGGGCACCATCGACCCCGATGGAGCGGTCGGCGGTACGACCACCGCCTCGACCAACGCCTCGATGGTCATCAATGTCACGCTGCCGCCCTCACCCAATGTCACCACCATCGGTCTGAACGGCACCGGCAATATCACAATCGATCTGTCGGGCATCGTCCAGCACAACACGCGCTTCACGGCGGGTGATCTGTCGCAGGATGGCTACCCGCCGGGCGACATGGTGGGCGTGAAGATCGAAGACAACGGCGTCATCACCGCCCGCTTCTCGAACGGCGAAACCCAGGCTTACGGTCAATTGGCGCTGGCCAACTTCCGCAACGTGCAAGGCCTGTCCCCCACCGGCAACGGCGAATGGGTCGAGACCCAAGCCAGCGGCCAGCCCATCTTCGGCGGTCCGACCGAAGGCAATCTGGGTGAGCTGCGCTCCGGCGCCTTGGAAGAGTCCAACGTCGATCTGACCAAGGAACTCGTGAACATGATGACGGCCCAGCGCACCTACCAGGCCAACGCCCAGACCATCAAGACCCAGGATCAGGTCATGCAGACCCTGGTCAACATGCGGTAAGGAATCCTGCGGTTTTACCGCGTGGTTTCTTTCCAATTCCGTGAGCCGCCGGGTGATGGCGTCGCTTGGCGGCACGCGGCCCATACTAAGAAAAAGCAGATCTCCTTTCCCCACCGCTGGCCCTGCCAGCGGTTTTTTTTTGCTCAAACGGGCACTCGCCCACCAGGTTCGGCGCCGGCATCTCCGTAGATCAACACCCCCGTCCTGGCAAGCCCCAAAGCACCCAATTACCGCGCCTTTTACCCTCTTATTCCCTCGCCCCGGACCTCAAGTTTTTCCACAATCCCCTGCACGAGGCAAAAAAGGATGGCTTTTGGATTCCATTGATCTGGCTTCCTTCCCTCGCCCATATTTGAAAGGCTTGAACCTATGGACCGCATCATTTACACAGCCATGACCGGGGCCAATGCCGCGCAGCATCGGCAATCGGTGCTGTCCAACAACCTCGCCAACATCTCAACCAACGGCTTCCGGGCTGAGCTCTCCACCTACCGTGCGGTGCCTCTGCGCGGCGAGGGCGCCACCACCCGGGTGTTCGCCTTGGAGGCAACGGCTGGCCAACGCGACGCGCCCGGCCCCTCGTTGCGCACGGGCCGCGACCTGGACGCCATGCCTCAACAAGGCAGCTGGTTCGCGGTGCAGGGCCTGGACGGCCGCGAGGCCTACACCCGCAACGGCAGTTTCGAGGTGTCCCCCCAAGGCGTTCTGCAGACCAGCAACGGCTTGCCACTGCTGTCCGACGGAGGCAGTCCGATCACCATCCCGGAAAACTCCCTCGTCAACCTGGGTTCGGACGGCACGGTCAGCGCGAAGAGCGCAGGCCAGCCTCCAGCCACCTTGGGTCGCATCAAGCTGGCCACGTCGAACGAGGAAGACCGCCTCAAGCGCGGAGACGATGGGCTGTTTAGACCAACCTCCGGTGCACAACTGCCCAGCGACACGAACGCGCGGATGGACATCGGCGTGCTTGAAAGTTCGAACGTGAATCCCGTCGAAACCATGGTCGGGATGATCCAGACCGCCCGCCAGTTCGAGCAGCAGATGCGCATGCTGCAGACCGCCGAATCCGATGACCGCAGCGCCGCCAAGCTGCTGAGCCTGGAAGGCTGACGCAGGCCCTGGTTCCTGCGTGCCCCCAAGACGCTCACCCCTCAACCGAATCTAGAAGGAACACGCCATGTTCAACGCACTGTGGATCGCCAAGACCGGCATGGAAGCCCAGCAACGCCAGCTGGACACCATCTCCAACAACCTGGCCAACTCGTCCACCAATGGCTTCAAACGCTCCAGCGTCGTGTTCGAGGATCTGATGTATCAGAACCTGCGCAGCGCGGGCTCGCCCAGCAGCGAACAAACCAACCTGCCCACGGGCTTGCAGGTCGGTCTGGGCGCGCGCGCGGTGGCGACCAGCCGCAACTACACCCAGGGCAACCTGGTGCAGGGACGGCCTCTGGACGTGGCGGTCAACGGCAATGGCTTCTTCCAAATCTCCATGCCCGACGGCACCACCCAGTACACGCGCGACGGTGCGCTGGAGATCAGCGCCACCGGGGCCCTGGTGACTTCGAACGGCCTGCCGCTGGCCGACGGCATCGTGATCCCGCCGAACGCCAGCGACGTCTCCATCTCCGAAGATGGCACGGTCACGGCGAAGCTGCCTGGACAGGTGGTGGCGCAGACCATCGGCAACATCACCCTGGCCACCTTCATCAACCCGGCAGGTTTGGAAGCCAAGGGGCAAAACCTGTTTGCCGAGACCGCCGCGAGCGGCACGCCCAGCACGGGCGCCCCCAACGCCAACGGCATCGGCAAGCTGATGCAGGGTTACCTGGAGTCCTCCAACGTCAATGTGGTGCAAGAGCTGGTGACCATGATCCAGACGCAACGCGCCTATGAAATGAACTCCAAGGCCATCCAGACCTCGGACCAGATGCTGCAGAAACTGGGACAGCTGTGATGAAACAAACCCTTTCCTACCTGATCTCACACGCCGCGCGTCTCGGCGCGCTGTCGTTCGCGCTCGGCGCGGTGCTGCTCGCGGGCTGCACGGTCACGGCGCCACAAGCCGCGAAAGTGGATTTCGCCACGCCGACCATGGCGGCCTATCCGTCTCAGACCATCCCCGCAGGTCCGGCCAGCGGCAGCCTGTTCCAGTCCGCAACCTACCGGGTGGGTTTCGAAGACCGTCGCGCTCGCCAGGTGGGCGACACGGTGACGATCCGCATCGTCGAGAACGTATCGGCCAGCCAGCAGTCCAGTTCGACAGCCAACCGCAGTGGCAGCATCAGCGGCGGGATCACGGCTGTGCCGGGTCTGTCGGGCGGCACGCTGGGCAAGTTCGACATCGGCGCGGAAAACAAGTCCGATTTCTCGGGCAAGGGCGGCACCTCGGCGACCAACACGTTCTCGGGTTCGATCACCACCATCGTCTCCGAAGTCCTGCCCAACGGCCACTTGGTTGTCGTGGGCGAGAAGCAGATTGGCTTGAACCAAAACGTGGACGTGTTGCGCTTCACGGGCACCGTCGATCCCCTGGCGATCCAACCCGGCAGCATTGTTCTTTCCACCAATGTGGCGAACGTCCGCGTCGAATCCAGAGGCCGTGGTCCGCAATACGAGGCACAGACCGTCGGCTGGCTGACGCGCTTCTTCCATACCTTGTCGCCGTTCTGATGTTGTCGAGAACCTCGAGGCCCGCGCCATGAACACCTTGTCCCGTCTCCTCCGTCCCGCCGCGTTGCTGCTCGGCGCCGCCGCGCTTGTCGGTCTGTATTCCACCGCCCATGCGGCTCGCATCAAGGAAGTCGCTTCCATCGAAGGCGTGCGCAGCAACCAACTCACAGGCTACGGCCTGGTGATTGGTTTGGACGGCACGGGCGATCAGACGACGCAGATGCCCTACACGTCGCAAACACTGGCGAACTACCTTCAGCAACTGGGCATCTCGCTGGACCCCACCCTGGCCTCGCGGCTGCAACTCAAGAACGTGGCGGCGGTGCTGGTCACGGCCGAGCTGCCCGCCTTCGCGCGCCCTGGCCAACGCATCGACATCACCGTCTCGTCTTTGGGCAACGCCAAGTCACTCAAGGGTGGAACGCTGGTGGCGACACCGCTGCGCGGCGCCGATGGCCAGATCTACGCCCTGGGCCAAGGTAGCCTGGTGGTGGCTGGGGCCGGCGCGTCCGCCGCGGGCAGCAGCGTGCAGATCAATCACCTCAGCGCCGGCCGCGTTCCGGGCGGCGCGCTGGTGGAACGTTCCGTGCCCACGCCCCTGATGGAAGGGGGCAGTGTGCGCCTGGCGCTCAATTCGGACGATTTCCTGACCGCCTCGCGCGTCGCCGACGCGATCAACCAACGCTTTGGCACCGGCGTGGCCAACGCCATGGACGGTCGCTCGATCGAAGTTCGCGCTCCGACCGCGCCCAATGACCGCATCGCCTTCCTGGCTCAAATGGAAGAGCTGAACGTTCAGGACACGACGCCCGCCGCCAAGGTCATCATCAACTCTCGCACGGGCTCCATCGTGCTCAATCAGGCCGTGACGCTGGGGCCCTGCGCCATCGCGCATGGCAATTTGTCGGTCAGCATCAACAGCACGCCGGTGATCAGCCAACCCGCGCCCTTGTCGCAAGGCCAGACCGTGGTGACGGAGCAAGCCAGCATCCAGGTGACGCAAGAACCCGGCAACCTGATCACGGTGCCTGGCTCACCGACTTTGCAGGAAGTGGTGCGCGCGCTCAACGCCCTGGGCGCGACCCCGCAAGACCTGCTGGCAATTTTGCAAGCCATCAAGGCGGCGGGCGCATTGAACGCCGAGCTTGAGGTGATCTGAAAGGCCTTCGACATGAGTGCCGACCTGGTTTCCAATTCGCAAGCGCTGGCCGTTGACGGCTCCAGCCTGGATCGCCTGAAGTACCAGGCCGGCCAGGCGAACACGCCCCAAACCATCCGCGAAGCTGCCAAGCAGTTCGAGGCCCTCTTCATGCGCGAGCTGATGAAGAGCATGCGCGAGACCACCATGAGCAGCGGCATGTTCGACAGTCCCATGGGAGACATGGGCACGAGCATGCTGGACGAGCAGTACGCATTGCAGATGAGTGGCATGCCTGGCGGCTTGAGCGAGATGATCGCCAAGCAACTCATGCGTCAGATGAACATGACGGATGCCAGTGCTTCGGCCTCGGTCGATGCCGCGCCCCTTGCCGCGAACTCGAATCCCGCCCGCAGCGCTCAGGCGGCGGCGCTCGCGACCCCATCCGCCGCGTCGACCGCAGCGACCGACAGCACGACCACCGAGCCGCTCATTCCCGCCGCGAGCATTCCATCCGCCGCGCGCGACTTCGTGATGCAGCACGCCGAGATGGCCAAGCAGGTCGAGCGCAGCAGCGGCTTGCCCGCCAGCTACCTGCTGGGCCAAGCCGGTCACGAAACCGGCTGGGGTCGCCGCGAAATCCGCATGGCCGACGGCAGCAACTCGCACAACTTGTTCGGCATCAAGGCCGGTGCGGGTTGGACGGGCAAGGTCGCCGAGGTCACCACCACGGAGTACGTGGACGGCTCGGCACGCAAAGTCACCGCCAAGTTCCGCGCCTACGACTCCTACGCCGATTCCTACCGCGACTTCGCCCGCCTCATCGGCAACAGCCCGCGCTATGCCGATGCGCGTGACCAGGTCTTGCAAGCCGATGCGCCGAACGGCTCGGAGTCCGTTCAGAGCTGGACCCAAGGTCTCCAGGACGCGGGTTACGCGACCGATCCGCAATACGCTGAAAAGCTCAGCCGCGCCATCAACACCACCCTGCTCCTGCAGCGCCGCATGTGATTCACGCAGCGCGAAACAGGAAAACAGCCTAAGATTTTTCACTGAGAAACCAGGAACCCGCCATGAGCAGCCTCCTCAGCATCAGCGCCAGCGCCTTGACCGCCAACCAAAACGTCTTGAACGTGATTGGCAACAACATTGCCAACGTCAACACGGAAGGCTACTCGCGCCAGCAGGCGATCCTCCAGTCCATTCCGGGCCAGTACGCGGGCACTGGTTACTACGGCAAGGGCGTCGAGATCACGACGGTCACCCGGATTTACGACGCCTTCTTGACGCGCCAGGCCGCCACCACCAAGTCGGTCGCCGCCGGTGACAGCGTGCGCTCCACCTACATGCAGCAGCTCGAAAGCCTGTTCCCCGGCGGCGAAAGCGGCCTGGGTGCTTCGGTGAGCGATTTGCTCAACTCCTTCTCCGACATCGCCAACGCGCCGACCGACCTGACGGCTCGGGGCGTCACGCTGGCACGCGCCGAGGAACTGGCCAACCGCTTCCAGTCCACGGCCGAGTCCATCAATGAGCTGCGCATCGGCGTCAACCAGCAGTTGGACGTGGACATCGCCGCGATCAACAACTTGGCCAAGCAGATCGGCGCCGTCAACAAGCAGATCACCCAGGCCCTCGGCAGTGGTCACACGCCGAATGACCTCATGGACAAGCGCGATCAGCTGGTGCGCGACTTGAACAAGTACATTCAGACCTCCAGCGTCACAACCGACGATGGCTCGCTGACCCTGTTTGTCGGCGGCAGCCAGCCCCTGGTGATGGGGGACACGGCGTCCACGGTCGCCCTGGTGAGCGACGATTTCAACAATCCGAACCAGCGCAAGTTCGCGATCACCTTCAATGGCAAGGAACGCGTCCTGGACACGGGTCTACTGGGTGGCGGTGAAGTCACGGGCTTGCTGCGCTTTTCCAACGAAGATCTGGTGCAAGCTGAGAACCTGCTGGGCCGCATGGCTTTGTCCATCGGCACCGTGATGAACAACCAACAGGCCCTGGGGCTGGACCTGAACGGCAATCAGGGCAACCCGCTCTTCAATCTGGCCAACCTGCCCGCAGCCTACTCCGCGAAGCAGAACACCGGCACACTGAACAATTTGTCGGTGGGCATTTCCCTGAACGACACCACGGGCGTGCCGGACGGCATGCAGGACTTTCTCGCCAGCAACTACGAAATCACCTTCACCAGCACGGGCGCGGCGCCGTTCACGGCCGTGGTCACTCGCCTGTCCGACGGGGTGCAGCAGACGGTCAGCTTCGCCGACAACCTGGCCAACGCCTCGACCAATCTGGAAGGTGAATTCGACGGTCTGCGGCTGTCCTTCGCCGCCGCAGACGTCCCCGCCGTGGGCGACCGTTTCGTGATTGCACCCTACTCCGCTGCGTCGCGCAGCTTGACCGTGGCTTTCACCTCGCCCAAGGAACTGGCCATGGCCCGTCCCATCACGGCGGAGGCCGCTACCGGCAACAAGGGGGCGCTGACGCTTTCGAGCCTGTACACGCGCAGCGTGCCCACGACGCCAGGGCCAGACGTGAGCCTGGTTTTTCTGACGTCCACCCAATACATCCGCACGGACGACGCCTACTACACCGGCTCGCCACTTGAAGCGGCGATCACCGCAGGCCTCAAGCCCGGTGACCCGGTCTACGACGCGGCGGTGTTGGACTACCAGACCAATGCCCCAACCCAGCTTTACAACTACACGCCGGGTAATGCCATCGAAGCGGACGGCCGCACCAGCCTCCCGGCTTTCGACCCTACGACGGAATGGGGCTGGTCGCTCACGCTCAAGGGCGTGCCGCAACCGGGCGACAGCTTCACGGTCAAGACCAACCCTTACACCCAGCTGGACGCGGCCAATGCGCAGGCCATGATGGACCTGCGGGACATGAAGTTGTTCGACAAGGCGCCGCTGACGGACGGGTACGCGAGCTTGATTGCCGACATCGGCACCAAAACCTTGGGCGCCAAGCAAACCGCCGCAGTGTCAGAACAAATTGCCGTCAGCATCGAGCAAGACCGCACCGCCGTCAGCGGGGTGAACCTGGATGAGGAAGCAGCGCGTCTGCTGCAGTTCCAACAGGCCTACCAGGCTGCGGGCAAGGCAATGCAAGTCGCCCAGACCCTGTTTGACACCTTGATTGCTTCCGTGCGCGCTTGATGAGCCCCTCAGCTTGCCCCCGGAACTGATAACGGCACGACATACTCCAAACTGAACCTCGGCGTCACCCGCCACTGGAAAGGACACCACCATGGCCATGCGCATCAGCACCGCCAACTCCTACGACCGCACGCTCAGCATCCTGACGCAGCGTCAGGCTGAACTGTCTGAGCAGCAGGAAAAACTGGCTGCGGGCAAGAAAGTATTGCGCGGCAGCGATGACCCCACGGGCGCCGCCCAGGCTGAGCGTGCGATGACGCGCTCGACCCGCGTGGACGTGGAAGTGCGCGCGCTCAACCTGCAGCGCAACACCGTGGCCCTGACCGAGGGCACGCTGGGCAACAGCATGGATCTGTTGCAGGACATTCGACGGTTGATAGTGAACGCAGGCGACGGCGCCTTGACGCCCGATGACCGCTCGGCCCTGGCGCTGGAAATCAAGGGCATGCGTGACCAGTTGTTCGGCTACGCCATCAAGCAAGACAGCAACGGCATTCCGCTCTTCGGCGGTCTGGGCAGCGCGCCCCAAGCCTTCACCGACGAAGTGGGCGGCGTGACCTTCAACGGCACCACCGGCAACCGCGCCAGCACCTTGGTCAGCGTGCCCGGAACCATGGACGGTCAGGCCGTCTGGATGAACGTACCCACGGGCAACGGCATCTTCACCACCGACCTGGGCATGGGCACGATCCCGGCCTCGCCGACGGCCCTGATCGGCACCTTCACCACCGGCGTGCCCGCCAGCCCCGCCGACCCGGACTGGCCCTATGACAAGACCATGAACACGGTCAATGAGGGCGAAGTCTGGGCTGGCGTCGGCCAAGTGGTGGACCCGTCGGCCTTGACCGGCAACAACTACATTGTCCGCTTCAACGTCACGCCTCAGTTGGCCGAACCTGCACCCGTCTCCACCAATCCGGACAACTGGACACTGCCCGCAGTCGTCACGTATGACGTCTACCGCTACGACCCGATCGCCGATCCCACCGGCGCGGCGGCCGTCGCCGTGGCGTCCGACCAGCCTTACACCGAGGGTCAAGACATCATCTTCGACGGCATGTCCATCACGCCGAACGGCAAGCCCGCTGACGGTGACACCTTGAGCATCCAGGCCAGCAAACGCACGGACCTCTTCGCCGTGCTGGACGATGCGATCGCCGCGATCGACGGCGCAGCCAACGGCTACCAACTGTCGCAGGATTTGGCCGTCGCGCTCACGCAACTCGACAGTGGCAAGGAGCGTATTTCCACGGCACGCAGCGAGGCGGGCGTGCTGCTCAACCGCACCGACATCATCGAAACCACGCAGGGCGACAAGACCCTGCAGCTCGCCGCCGACCGTTCACGCGCCGAGGACATGGACATGATCAAGGGCATTTCGGACATGCAGAACATGCAGGTCGGCTACCAGGCCGCGCTGCAAACGTACGCGCAAGTCCAGCGGCTCTCGCTGTTCAATTTCATCAGCTGACCCCGCGGTCCGCCCCACTTCAACCCAACAGGTGCTGTCCGACCTACATCCTCCGGTCGGGCAGCGACTGTTTCAACGCGCCACCGCCGACACCTCACCATGAGCGCGTCTCCCCTGGCCTCTCTGACTCTGAGCCATCGACTGCTCTGGGACCGCCAGCGCGCGCTGGCCGGCGCCCAGTTGCTGATCGACACCCTGCCCGACGCGGACATCTCCGGTGCCGGATATGCCCGTTACCTCTTCGCCACCTTGGCCGATTTGTGGCCGCCGCATGCGCCACCGCTGCTGCTGACCCTGCGTGACCCGGCGCTGCTGCTGGACATGCTGACCCAGGCTCAACCCTCGGAAAAGAGCGAGGCAAGGCGCGGCGCGTCGAAGGAGGGTGATGCGCCGCAAGGTCTGTGGATCGCCCTCGGCCCGGAAGCGCAGCGCGATCCGGTGCTGGGCCCGCGGGCACGTCAGGCGGCCGCGCGTGGATTGCCCGTGCTGTGGACCACCCGCCAGGAAACGGGCGCGCCCTTCATCCTACAAGCGCCCGAACGACGCCTGCTGGCCGCGCAAGCCCTGGACATGAACGACAAGAGCGCTCAGACCTGGGCTGTCGCCGGCTGGCCGGTGGAAGACACGCTCCGTGATCTGCCCGACGCGGCACGCGCGCCGGCGCGTGCCTCCATACTCGGCGTGCTTCAGGCCATCGAGGACGACGCGTCGGACGACGACATCGAAGCCCTGCTCTGCGCCGATCCCGTGTTGTGCCATCGCTTCCTGCAACGCGTGAACAAGGCCGCGCCCAGGGAACGCGGCTCCATCGACACCGTGCGCCGAGGCCTTCAGGTCTGGGGCCTTAAACACGTCTATGCCTGGCTCCACGCGCAACAGGCCAACTCGGATGATCTGCCGGACTTGCGCCCCGTGCGCATGGGCATGGCCGTGCACGCGCACCTGGTCGAACATCTGCTGGACCCGGGCGACGAAGAAGACCTGCGCCGCGAGATCTACCTCTGTGGCTTGTATGCGCAAATGGAACGTTTGGTCGGCGAATCGCTACCCAGCTTGCTGCGCGGCCTGCCGCTGTCTCAGCGCATCCAGCAGGCTTTGCTGGAAAGCAGCGGGCCCTACTATCCGGCGCTGCAACTGGCGCAGGCGATCGAGGCAGGCGATGCCCGAGGGCAACGCCTATTGGCCGAGAGCTACGGTTATGCCAACGAAGACCTCTGCCGCGCCGTGCTGCGCACGCTGGCTCAGGCGCTGACGCGCCCGCACAGCCTGGGCTTGATCCCAGGTGCCGCCGCCTTGAACTGACACGCGCGCGACAAAGAGCAAGGCAGGCGGCGGCCTGCGCGGGCATACTGACCCGCATGCCCACCCTCTACCTCGTGCGCCATGCGCAAGCCTCGTTCGGTGCCTCCGACTACGACCAGCTCAGCGAGCTCGGTGAACGTCAGAGCGAGCGACTGGGCCAGTACTGGCGAGCGCGCGACCGGGGTGATCAACCGCGTTTCGAAGTGGTGGTGACTGGCACGCTGCGGCGCCATGCCCAGACTTGGGCGGGCATCGCCCGGGGACTCGGTCTGGCATCGACTCGCGAAGATGACCCAGCAACTCCCTTGCGCTTACCCGGGCTCGACGAGTACGACAGCGGCGCGCTGATCGAAGCCTTGGGGGCCACACCGCCGCAACCCGGGGCGGCAGATACGGTGGACACACGCCGAGCCCATTTCCGTTTGCTGCGCAGCGCATTGCAACAATGGGCGGAGGGCGCCATCGCGCCGCGTGGCATGCCCTCCTACGCCGAGTTCTCCGCGGGCGTGCGCGGGGCGCTGGACCATGTGCGCAACCACTGCACGGGGGATGTCTTGATGATCTCCAGTGGAGGACCCATCTCGACCGCCGTCGCTCAGGTGCTGGGCGCCCCGGCGCATGCCGGCATTGAGCTGAATCTGCGCCTGCGCAACAGCGCCATCACCGAGTTCAATTACACGCCGCGACGGTTCAGCCTGGTGAGCTTCAACGCGGTTCCGCACCTGGAAGAACCCGGCCTCGGCGACTGGGTGACCTACGCCTGAGGGCGCGGAGCTCAGGCGTCGGGGGAATAGCCAATCAGCACGGCCAGCTCGCGCCCGAGCAGGGCCGGGTCTTGCATATTGCGTTCGATGAGTTGCCGAAGATGCGTCACGCTGTCCAGGTCAATGTGCGCGCATTGCAAACCCACCTGCCAGACCGTGCCAAAGCCTTCCGCGGCCGGTCCGACCTGCTGCACGCGAGCCACGGCCACGTCCATCGCGATGTAGTCGGTGGCCGACAGGGACAAGCGCAGTCGTCCTCGTCCGCCTTGTGTCGGCAGAGCCGTGCCCGCGCCGACCCGCAGCTCGGCGAGAACGCCCTTGAGCGAGATGTCCACCACCTGCACGTCGAGCACGCCACTGCTCAAGGTCAGGCGGGCTGGTGCCTGGAAGACCGAACGCAGGAAGCGCCGGTAAGCGAGTTGTTGGGTCAGTGCCATGGGCCTTAGCTCAATCAGATCGGTCTTCCCCAATGAGGGGGTGAAGGGTGCGGAAAAGATTTTCTTCAGGACACGCAACATGGGGGCCTATTGTCAGGCCAAAGGCCCTTCTGCCAAAGTGTCCGCGGGCAGGCGATCCATTTCGTCCAGCACGGCGGCCAAGGCCCGCCCTTGGGCCTCGAGGACCGCGCGCCCCTGCTCGGCCGTGGCCGCCGCGGCATCGCCCACGGCGCCCGCAGGGTTGTAATCCTGCATCTGCCAGGCGAGCTTGGCGCTGCGACCGTTGCCCAAAATGGGAAAGCGCGCCGCGCGCTTTTGCGACGCGGAATCGAAATGCCGAGCCTGCTCCATGCGCACGCGCCGCGGTGTCAGGGCCAGCATCATGGCTGTCTCGATCTGCCCCGCGTGGATGCCATAGCGGTGTTCTTGCGCGCTGAAGAGCCCGTCCACTTCCGGCGGCAGGGGCAGATTGAAGGTGTTGACGCTGTAGACCAGCAAGCCCAGCCGAGCGCGCAGATCGCGCGCGACCACGTCGAGCAGGCCGACCTGCCCGCCATGCGCGTTGAGCAGCACCAGCTTGCGCACCCCCGCGCGCGCGACCGACTCACCCAGGGCCGTCCACAGCCCGATCACCACCGGCGCGGGCAAGGTGAGGGTGCCAGGATAAGCCTGGTGCTCGGGACTGAAGCCCACATCCTGCGTGGGCAGGAACAACACGGGCAAGTCACCCAGGTGCGGCAGGCTGGCCGCCACCACGCCATTGACCAGGTCGTGGTCCACGCTCAGGGGCAAATGCGGGCCATGCTGCTCGGTCGCGCCCAGCGGCAACACAGCGATGACGCGCGCGCGTTGAGCTGCGTCCATCTGGACGAAATCCTGAGTCGTGAGGTCGGCCCAGGCATGGCTGGGGGCAAAAGGGTTCATCGTGGGTACATCCAGCGCCGAGACCAGGGCAGGTGGCTTGCAAGTCGACCCGACTTCCCGCACAAGACCTGGTAGAGCGAAATCTCGTCATTGTCGAACGCCCACTGGCAACCCGCAAGGTAGATGCGCCAGATGCGCCAGGTTTTCTCTGGCACCATGCCGCGCAAGCGCTCGGTGCCGGCCTCGAAGGCCTGGCTCCAGAGCCTTGTGGTGTGCATGTAGTGGCGGCGCAGGCTTTCCACGTCCAGGGCCTCTAGCCCGCCCAGTTGCATGGTGCGCAGCACGGTGCTGATGTGCGGCAGCTCTCCCTGCGGAAACACATAACGGTCCACGAAGCGACCGCCGCCATGCGAGGTTTCGCCGTTGTTGGGGTCGGTCGAGGTGATGCCGTGGTTGAGCACCCAGCCATCGTCCGTCAACAACTTGCGAATCTGGGCAAAGTAGGCTTCCAAATAGTCCAGGCCCACATGCTCGAACATGCCGACGCTGGTGATGCGGTCAAACTGCCCCTCGACATCGCGGTAATCCTGCAGACGGATTTCGATCTGGTCCTGCAAACCGGCCGCCTTGACGCGCTCGGTGGCCAGGTCGAACTGGTTCTTCGACAGCGTCACCCCCACGCACCGCGCGCCGTACTTTTGCGCGGCGCGAATCACCAGGGCGCCCCAGCCACAGCCGATGTCCAGCAGACGGTGCCCAGGACGCACTTGGACTTTGTTCAAGATGTGGTCGATCTTCTTGAGCTGCGCCTCTTCCAAGGTTTCGTCGCCGTTTTCGAAGTAGGCGCAGGAATAGACCATGCGCGGATCCAGCCAGGTTTGGTAGAAGGCATTGGACACGTCGTAGTGGTATTGGATGGCTTCCCTGTCGCTCTTCTTCGTGTGCTTGAATCGCCGCACGATGCGCGTCAGCCGCCCCTCGGTCCGGCTGCCGGCCTCGGCCATTCGGTGCCCCAGCGCCAAGATGTCGTCGACTCGGCCCTCGACGTCCAGCAGGCCCTCCACATACGCTTGCCCCAGGCTGTCCAGGCTAGGGCTGAGCAGGTGCTTCACAGCGCTGGGCTTGAGCAGGCGAATGGTCACCAGAGGGGTTTCAAAGTCACCCAGTTTGAAGCCGGCGCCTTCTCCGTGCTTGTCACCGAACTGCACCAGAACCGGCAAATTGACTTTCTTCTTGAACTGGGTCACCCAGGGGTTCAACGCGGCTTCCATCTTGCTGGCTGCAACCATCACTACAACTCTCCACGAACGCGGGTTTTGTTACAGGATTGGGACCGAGGAAAGATTATGACCACCGGGCACCGCTGACCGTGATCCGAGGATGTAACCGAGGTTTGCAGACCGCTTATTCCTTCACAGGTTTGTGAGATTGCTGACGCCCCAGTGGGCTCGCTTAACATCGCGCGCACCATGCTGCGTCACTCGCGTCTTTCGCTTTTCTCCCGCTCCTCCATCGCTGGCCTGTTGGGCCCCATGGCTCTGCTGACGACGCTGACTTTGCACAGCGCAGTGCAGGCCCAGACCTATCTGGCCAGCACCCCCTCGGGAACTGGCGCCGTGGTGCAAACAGGCCAGGCGCGCACTGAGCTCGTCGCCCATGCACCCAAGGGCATTGCCCCGGGGCAGACGTTCTGGGCCGGACTGCGCATCACACACGCCAAGGACTGGCACACCTATTGGAAGAATCCAGGCGACTCGGGGCTGCCCACGGAGCTGCGCTGGACCTTGCCGCCCGGCATCCAGGCCGGTGACATCGAGTGGCCTGCGCCCAAGAAATTTGCCATCGGCACGAGCGATCCGCTGATCAACTACGGCTACGAAGACACCGTGCTGCTGCCCGTGCCGCTGACGGTCAGCCCGGACTTCCAAGCGCCGCCGGGACAGAATGAACTGACGATTCAGTTGCACGCCAGCTGGCTGATCTGTCGCAGCGAGTGCATTCCCGAAGAAGGGCGCTACGCCCTGCGCATTCCGCTGCGCGGCGCGACCAGCCTGAACGCCCAGGCCTTCGAGTCGGCTCGACGGGCGCACCCGCGTGACCTGGACCTGGGCGCAAGCCACATCCAGATCGAGGGCGATCAACTGAAGCTGTCCGTGACCGGCCTGCCGCTTCAGCTGCAGGGGAAGAAACTGGATGCTTTTGCGGAAACCGCCGATGTGCTGAATCCTTCCGCCCCGTGGACACAGGCCTGGCAAGGCCCGCTCTGGACGGCTGCCTTGCCTCTGTCGGCCCAGCGCAGCGCGAGCCCTGCTGTGTTGCCCGTGGTGCTGACCTTGGCGCAGGATCCAGACGCCGCCCACCGCAACGCCAGCGAAGGTTGGCGCGTGGCGCTGCCCGTGCGCGGCGCCTGGCCTGTGGCCGCTGCACCAGCGGCCCTCTCTCCTGCACTGCAGGCGGCGCTGGACGCCAAGGCCGCCAGCACCCCCAGCCGAACCAGCGTGACATCCCTCACGTTTGGTGCCGCCATGGCGCTGGCGTTGCTGGGCGGGCTCATCCTCAACCTCATGCCTTGCGTGCTGCCCATCCTCGCGATCAAGGTGCTGGGGTTCGCTCACCACGCTCAGGACAAGCGCGTCCTGCGTCTGAGTGGTCTGGCTTACACCACCGGCGTGCTGCTGAGTGTCCTCGCCCTGGGCCTGGCCTTGCTGGGCCTGCGGGGCGCGGGCGAGAGCCTGGGCTGGGGTTTCCAATTGCAAAGCCCCTGGATGGTGGCGGTGTTGGCCGCGCTCTTCACCGTGATCGCGCTGAATCTCCTGGGACTGTTTGAATTCGGGCAACTTGCGCCGGGCCAACTCGCCGCCTTGCAGGCTCGCCATCCGGCGCTGAACGCTCTGCTGACCGGTGTGCTGGCGGTGGTCGTCGCCTCGCCCTGCACCGCCCCCTTCATGGGCGCCGCGCTGGGCCTGGCCGCGACCTTGCCCGCGGGTCAGGCTTTGGCCATCTTCGCCGCTCTGGGCCTGGGCCTGGCGTTGCCTTACCTGGCGGCCAGCTTCATTCCAGCCGTGGCGCGTCTGCTGCCCCGGCCCGGCCCGTGGATGCTGACGCTGCGCCGCGTGCTCGCTTTTCCCATGCTGCTCACCGTGGTCTGGCTGGTCTGGGTGCTGGGTCACCAAAGTGGCGTGGATGGCGCGGCGACCTTGCTGGTGCTGTTGGTGCTGCTCGCGGCCCTGGTGTGGGTGCTGACGCTGAAAGGCCGCGCACGCGTCCTGCTGGGTGCCGTGCTGCTCGCCGTGGGCGGCTGGTTCAGCGCCACTTTCGGCCCATCCATGTTCGCCGACGCTGCGCCCGCGACTCAGGCCCAGACCGGCGACGAGGTCTGGCAAACCTGGAGCCCCGCGCGTGAGCAAGCCCTGCTTGCCCAGGGGCGGGCCGTCTTCGTCGACTACACGGCCGCCTGGTGCGTGACCTGCCAAGTCAACAAGCGCACCACCTTGAATGACGCGCAGGTGCTGAAGGCCTTCGCCGAGCGCAACGTCGCGCTGCTGCGCGCCGACTGGACGCGGCGCGACCCGGCCATCGGCGCGGCATTGACAGCGCTGGGCCGCAGCGGCGTGCCGGTCTACGTGCTGCACCGGCCAGCGCAGCCCGACCTCCGCCCCCCCGTGGTGCTGTCCGAATTGTTGAGTCCGGGCGAAGTGCAGCGCGCCCTGGACACCTTGTGAACTGCTGCGCCCAGGAGCACACCATGTTGAACACAACGCTACGTCGCTTCTCACGTCTGCTCGCCGTGTTGGCCTGCGTCGCGATGCCGTTGGCCGCGAAGGCCACCACCGTCCCGTCCGTCGGGCAAAGCGCGCCCGACTTCACCTTGCAGGACGTCGGTGGCAAGACCGTGCGTCTTTCCGATTTCCGGGGGCGTTATGTGGTGCTGGAGTGGAACAACCCGAGTTGCCCCTTCGTGCAGAAGCATTACGGCAGCGGCAACATGCAGCAGTTGCAGAAGGAAGCCGGCGCCAAGAATGTCGCCTGGCTCACCATCAACTCGACCGAGGCCGGTCATGCCGACTACCTCGCCCCAGCCCAGCTGGCGCGCTGGATGCGCGAACAGGGCGGCGCTTCCACGGCCACCCTGATGGACACGAACGGCGTGGTGGGCCGCGCCTACGCTGCGCGGGTCACACCGCACATGTACATCGTTGATCCGCAAGGCCGCTTGATCTACGCGGGCGGCATCGACGACAAACCTTCAGCGCGCGCCAGCGACATCCCCGGCGCGACCAACCACATCCGCGTGGGACTGGCCCAGGCTTTGGCGGGCCAGCCCCTGAGCCAAAGCACGACCCGCGCCTACGGCTGCAGCATCAAGTACCAGTGACAGGCCACGGGCCTGGGGCAAAATCCACCCATGAGCGAGACAACAGCGGCCCCAGAGCCCATTTACGTACCCCACGAAGAGTTCCGCACGGGTCTGCCAGCCGGGCACTTCAGGCTGATCGTCAACCCCGAGCGCGCCAGCAAGTACGTCAAGCACCGCTTGATGCTGACGGCGCTGATCCTGCCCGTCGTCGGCGCCGGCATCGGCATGGCTTGGTACGGCTACCCCTGGATCGGCCTGGTGATGGTGTTGCTGGGCGTGGTGGCCCACCGCATCGTGGCGCGGCAAGCGCCCAAGATCCTGCTGCACATGGCCGTGCGCGACGCCAAGATTTACCACGAAGCCATCGACTTCGAGATTCTGGAAGTCCGCCGGGCCCGCTGAAGCCCAGCGTCTCGGAGGGAGGACAGACCTGCCTGCGACAATCGCGGCATGACCCGCTTCGCCGACCTGAAAAACGACCGCTTCCTGCGTGCCTGCCTGCGCCAGGCCACCGACTACACCCCTGTGTGGCTGATGCGCCAGGCCGGGCGCTACCTGCCCGAGTACCGCGCCACCCGCGAACGCGCGGGCAGCTTCATGGGCCTGGCGACGAACGTGGACTACGCCACCGAAGTCACCTTGCAGCCGCTGGACCGCTACGCACTGGACGCGGCCATCCTGTTCTCCGACATCCTCACCGTGCCGGATGCCATGGGTCTGGGCTTGTCCTTCGCGCAGGGCGAGGGACCCAAGTTCGCCTCGCCCGTGCGTGACGAAGCCGCCGTGGCCCAGCTGGCCGCGCCGGATTTGGACAAGCTGCGCTACGTCTTCGACGCGGTGACGTCCATCCGCAAGGCGCTGGACGGGCGCGTGCCCTTGATCGGCTTCTCGGGCAGCCCCTGGACCTTGGCCTGCTACATGGTCGAAGGCTCGGGCTCGGACGACTACCGCCTGGTCAAGAGCATGCTCTACGCGCGCCCCGACCTGATGCACCGCATCTTGCAAGTGAACGCGGACGCCGTGGCGGCTTACCTCAACGCGCAGATCGACGCAGGCGCGCAAGCCGTGATGGTGTTCGACAGCTGGGGCGGCGTGCTGGCCGATGGCGTGTTCCAGTCCTTCAGCCTGGCCTACACGGCGCGCGTGCTGACCCAGCTGAAACGCACGGGCGTGGATGGCAAGGTGGTGCCACGCATCGTCTTCACCAAGGGCGGTGGCCTGTGGCTGCGCGACATGGAGTCGCTGGATTGCGAGGTGCTGGGCTTGGACTGGACCGTCAACCTCGGCACAGCCCGCGCCCTGGTGGGCGAGGGCCCCCGGGGCAAGGCGCTGCAAGGCAATCTGGACCCGAACGTGCTGTTCGCCCCCCCCGCGGCCATCGAATCGGAAGTGGCCAAGGTGCTGGCCAGCTTTGGCACGCCCCATACCGACCCCACGCGCCCCGGACCGACCCACATCTTCAACCTGGGCCACGGCATCAGCCAGCACACCCCGCCCGAGCATGTGACCGCATTGGTGGAAGCCGTGCACGCGCAATCCCGTGCGCTGCGGCGCGCCTGAGGCCTGACCGGCGCGCGGACGAATTCGAAAACACCTGTGAACGGGCTTTGTCAAGAGGGCGCAGGCTTACTTATGCACAAAATCCGTAAGCACTGTGACCTGGCTCAGTCCTTCTCTACCCCCTACGCTACAAAAGCCATAGCAGCTCTAAGTTGTTGATTTTTATGGCATTCCTAAATTGCTTTTTTCAAAGGCAATCTGTTGGAAGCCTTGATTTACAAGGCTCTCGCGCGTTTGTCAGGGCAGCTTTCAACAAAGTTATCCACAGAAGCTCTGGATTAGTTTCGCAACCCTTGCAGATCAAGCACTTAGCCGTGCTTTCGCCAAACCAAGCCAAGATCACGGCCTAAGTTTCATCACCCCAGCTCACGCATGGCGCACCTGCTTCCCATCCTGGTTCCCACGCCAGCGCACAGCAAGATTCACCTGGCCGGGGGCATGCTGAGCTGGCTGAGTGAGCAGGCACTTCCGCCAGGAACATTGGTGCGGGTGCCACTGGGCAAGCGCGAGGTGCTGGGCATCGTGTGGGACCGCTCGGCCGAGGCCCTCGACACGCCTGCCGTGGACGCGGACAAGCTGCGCCCCGTCACCGAAGCACTCACGGCGCTGGCGCCGCTGACGGAGAGCTGGCGGCAGCTGGTCGATTTCACCGCGCGTTACTACCAGCGCTCGGCGGGGGAGGTGGCCCTGGCCGCCTTGCCACCCGCGCTGCGCGAGTTGAGCGGCGAGCAATTGGCGCGTCGGATCAAAAAAACGCTCCGTGCTGGCACCCGCCCCAGCGCAGCCGACCCACCCGCCCAGCCGCTGCCCACGCTCACGGCCGAGCAAGCCGCTGCGCTCGACACCTTGGCCCAGCGCGACGCCAGCGCACCCTTCCTGCTCTTCGGCGCCACCGGCAGCGGCAAGACCGAGGTCTATCTGCGCGCCGTGCAGACCCTGCTCGCGCGTGATCCACAAGCCCAGGCCCTGGTCATGGTGCCTGAGATCAACCTCACCCCGCAGCTTGAGGCCCGGTTCGTTGAACGCTTTGGTGGCGACGCCGTGGTGTCCATGCACAGCGGCATGACCCACCCGCAGCGCCTGCAAAGCTGGCTGGCGGCGCACGGTCGGCTGTCCAACGAAGGCGAGACGGCGAACGCCATCACAAGCCCGGTGCGCATCGTGCTGGGCACGCGCATGGCCATCTTCGCCTCCTTGCCGCGCCTGCGGCTCATCGTGGTCGACGAAGAGCACGACCCCAGCTACAAGCAGCAGGAAGGCGCGCGGTACTCGGCGCGGGACCTCGCTGTTTACCGTGGCCGACTGGACAACGCCCAGGTCATCCTCGGCTCGGCCACGCCCTCACTGGAAAGCTGGCACCACAGCCGGCCCGCCGACGAGGGTGGGCGCTACATTCGCCTGGCCATGCCCAGCCGCGTGGGCGCCATCGCCCGCCCCGACGCGCCGAGCGGCGGTTTGCCGCAGGTGCGGCGCGTGGACATGCGGCATCAGCCCAAGGGCGCGGTGTTCTCGCCCCCCTTGCTGGCGGCCATGCAAGAACGCATCGCACGCGGCGAGCAATGCTTGGTCTTCCTGAACCGCCGGGGTTACGCCCCCGTGCTGCATTGCGCCGAATGCGACTGGAAAAGCGAATGCCCGCACTGCAGCGCCTACCGCGTCTTTCACAAAATCGACCGCACGCTGCGCTGCCACCACTGCGGCTACACCGAGCGCGTGCCGCGCGCCTGCCCGTCTTGCGGCAGCCCGGACATCCGCCCGATCGGGCGCGGGACTGAACAGATCGAAGAACACCTGGCCGAGCTGCTCGCGCATGTGCGGCGGCCGGACAGCTCCAGGGCGGGAACAGAAGCGGCGGCGACCGACGGCAGCCCGGTGCGCATCGCGCGCATTGACGCCGACACCACGCGGCGCAAGGGCGAGCTGGAAGCCCAGCTCGCCCAGGTGCACGGAGGCGAAGTGGACGTGCTGGTGGGCACGCAGATGATCGCCAAGGGTCATGACTTCCGGCGCATCACCCTGGTCGCGGTCATCAATCCGGACACGGCGCTGTTCTCCAGCGACTTCCGTGCGCCGGAGCGCCTGTTCTCCCTGCTGATGCAGGTCGCGGGCCGGGCCGGGCGGGACAGCGCGGCCGGGGCCAGCGAGGTCTGGGTCCAGACGGAGCAACCGACGCACCCGCTTTACGAAGCGCTGAAGCGCCACGACTACCCTGCCTTCGCGGCGCAACAGCTGCTGGAACGCGAGCAAGCGGGCCTGCCGCCTTTCAGTTTTCAGGCCCTGGTGCGAGCGGAAGCCCGCACGCAAGAAGGTGCTCAAGCCTTCCTGAACGCCGCCAGCGCCTTGGGCCAAGACATGGCAAGCCCTCTGGCCGTGATGCTTTATCCGGCCGTGCCGATGAGCGTGCAACGCGTGGCCAATGTGGAGCGCGCGCAAATGCTGGTGGAAAGTGCGTCACGCGCGGCACTGCAGCGCTTCCTGTCCCAGTGGCAGGCCAAGCTGCACGCCCTGCGTGACGCGCCCGAAGGCCAAGGCATCCTGCGCTGGGCGGTGGACGTGGACCCGCTGGCGATCTGAGCCGGGTGACCGGCGTGGTTCAGAGCGATCCTCCGATCTTGCCAGCGAGGATCACGCCCAGGGCCTCAACGACCTCAACGGCGCCACCGGTTCCCACAGTCTCGGGGCAGCGCGAGCAAGCCTAGGGGTCGGCTCGTCTTCGGTCTCGCCTCAGTCCAGCTTGACGCCCGCCGCCTCGACGATGCCCTTCCACTGCGGGTACTCGGTGCGCAGCTGGGTGGCGAAAGCCGCCGCGCTCTTGGCCTGGGGCTCGGCACCCTGGGCCTGGATGGCGGTGCGCACGGCCGTGTCGTCCAGCAGGCGGTTCACCGCAGCGTGCAGTTTGTCCACCAGGGGGGCGGGGGTGCCTGCGGGTGCGAACAGGCCGTACCAGGTGCTCACGTCGAAATCTTTCAAGCGTGCTGCCTGAGCCACGGTGGGAATGTCGGGCAGCGACGAGCTGCGCGCGGCGGAGGTCACGGCCAGGGCTCGCAGCTTGCCGGCCTTGATCTGTCCCATCGCCGAGGGCACGGACGACACCAGCAAGTCGATGTTGCCCGCCAAGGCGTCCATCAAGGCCGGGTTGGACCCCTTGTAGGGCACGTGCGTGAGCTGGATGCCTGCAGCCTTCTGGAACAGCTCCGCAGCCAGGTGGATGGACGTGCCATTGCCCGGCGAGCCGTAGCTGATCTTGCCCGGGTCCTTGCGCGCCGCGGCGATCACGTCCTCCAGGCTTTGGTATTTGGAGTTCACGCTGGTCGCGATCAGCACCGGCGTGTAAGCGATATGCGCCACGGCCACGAGGTCGCGCGTCGGGTCCCAGGGCAGGCCTTTGTAGAGCCAAGGACCGATGACGAGGTTGTCCTTCTGGCCGATCACCAGCTCATAGCCTGTAGGCGCGGCCTTGACGGCTTCGCTGATGCCAATGGTGCCGCCCGCGCCCGCCTTGTTGTCGGCCACGATCGTCCAGCCTTGCCGGGTGCCGAGTTCCGTCGCGACCAGTCGCGCCAGGATGTCCGTGCCGCCGCCGGGCGGGAAGGGCACGATGAGGCGGATGGGCTTGTCGGGGTAGCTGGTCGCCGAGCCTTGCGCTTGCGCGGTGGTGGCAAGGCCCAGGCTCATCACCAGCCCCAGCCACAATGGTTTCAGGATGCGTCGCATGAAAGTCTCCTCGGAATCTGCCGTCGTGAAGAAAAAAGCCGCCGGAGTTTAGCCCGGCGGCTTTTTTTCTCGGTCACGCCCGAGGGCGACGACTCACTGGCGCAGGTCGAAGCGGTCCAGGTTCATGACCTTGGTCCAGGCGGCCACGAAGTCCTGGGCGAACTTCTGCTTGCCATCGGCCGCGGCGTACACCTCGGCGTAGGCGCGCAGCACCGAGTTGGAGCCAAAGACGAGGTCGTTGCGGGTGGCGGTGTGCTTCACCTTGCCCGTCTTGCGGTCCTTGCCTTCGAAGACCTCGGCGCTGGCGTCGGTGGCCTTCCACTGCGTGCCCATGTCCAGCAGGTGGACAAAGAAGTCGTTCGTCAGCGCGCCCGGCTTGTCGGTGAACACGCCATGCTTGCTGCCGTCGGCATTGGTGCCCAGCACACGCAGGCCGCCGATCAGGGCCGTCAACTCGGGCGCGGTGAGCGTCAGCAGCTGGGCCTTGTCGATCAGCATGGCCTCGGTGGGCGTGCCCTCCTTGCCCCGGCCATGGTTGCGGAAACCGTCGATCACGGGCTCCAGCACGGCGAAGGATTCGACGTCCGTCTGCGCCTGAGTCGCGTCCACGCGGCCCGGCGCAAAGGGCACCTCGACCGCCACGCCACCGGCCTTGGCGGCCTGTTCCACGCCCACCACGCCGGCCAGCACGATCACGTCGGCCAGCGAGGCCTTGCCGCTGGCCTTCTGGATGTCTTCCAACTTGGCCAGGGCCTTGAGCACGGGCTTGTTGACCGCCCAGTCTTTCTGGGGCGCCAGGCGGATGCGCGCGCCATTGGCGCCGCCACGCTTGTCGCTGCCTCGGAAGGTGGACGCCGAGGCCCAGGCCACGGACACCAGCTCGCTCACCGTGAGGCCCGAGGTGGCGATCTTGGCCTTGAGGTCGGCGATGTCGGCGGCCGTCGGCTTGTGGCTGGCGGCGGGCAGCGGGTCCTGCCAGATCAGGTCTTCCTTCGGCACTTCCGGGCCGAGGTAGCGGGCCTTGGGGCCCATGTCACGGTGCGTGAGCTTGAACCAGGCGCGGGCGAAGGCATCGGCGAAGGCCTGCGGGTCTTCGAGGAAGCGCTTGGAGATCTTGCCGAACTCGGGGTCGAAGCGCATCGTCAGGTCGGTGGTCAGCATCTTGGGCTTGTGGAACTTGCCCTTGATGTGCGCGTCGGGAATGATCTCCTCGGCGTTCTTGGCCACCCACTGCTTGGCACCGGCCGGGCTCTTCTCCAGTTCCCACTCGTACTTGAAGAGGTTCTCGAAGAAGTTGTTGCTCCACAGCGCGGGCGTCTTGGTCCAAGTGACCTCGATGCCGGACGAAATCGTGTCTTTGCCGTGGCCTTGTCCGTAGTTGCTGTTCCAGCCCAGGCCCTGGGCTTCGATCGGCGCAGCCTCGGGCTCGGGGCCCTTGTGCGATTCGGGCGCCGCGCCGTGGGCCTTGCCGAAGGTGTGACCGCCGGCAATCAAGGCGACGATCTCCTCGTCGTTCATGGCCATGCGGTAGAAGGTCTGGCGGATGTCCTTGGCGGCCAGCAGGTAGTCACCGCTGGCGTTGGGACCTTCAGGGTTCACATAGATCAGGCCCATGTGGGACGCGCCGAAGGGGCCGTTGAGCTCGCGCTTGTCGCCGATGCGCTGCTTGGGGTCCACGCCCAGCCACTTCATCTCCGGGCCCCAGTTCACATCCAGATCGGGTTCCCAGACGTCTTCACGGCCGCCCGCGAAGCCGAAGGTGCGAAAGCCCATGGACTCCAGCGCGACGTTGCCCGCGAGGATGAAGAGATCGGCCCAAGAAATCTTCTGTCCGTACTTCTGCTTGATCGGCCACAGCAAGCGGCGCGACTTGTCGATGTTGACGTTGTCGGGCCAGGAGTTCAGCGGCGCGAAGCGCTGTTGCCCCCGCCCGCCGCCGCCGCGGCCGTCGGTGGTGCGGTAGGTGCCCGCCGCGTGCCAGGCCATGCGGATCATTTGCGGACCGTAGTGACCGAAATCGGCGGGCCACCAGTCTTGGCTGTCGGTCATGAGCTTGACCAAGTCGGCCTTGAGCGCCTTGTAATCCAACTTCTTGAACTCTTCGGCGTAGTCGAACTTCTCACCCAGGGGGTTGGAGCGGTCGCCGTGCTGGTTGAGCAGGTCCACGCGCAGCTGGTTGGGCCACCAATCCAGATTGCTGGTGCCGCCCCCGGCGGCGTGGTGATAAGGGCATTTGGCTTCATCGGACATGGGGACTCTCCTTGGTGAGGTGCGCGCTGGGCGCGTCGGAAAGGTGGGGAAGGACAGAACAGGCCACGATCAGGACAAGTCAATCAGTAGACCTGCGCCAGGGCAGCCAGGGTTTCCATCCAAGACTGCCGATCGATCAAAGACAGCGACATGAGAGGCTCCTGGGTGTTGACGGGCTCTCAGTCTAAAAGTCATCTATTGCAGAAGCCATTTGATTGAGTTTATCTATCAAATAGGCGGCATCTATCCATGGATGGATAGTCATAGGTGCTAACCCGGACTCAGCGCAACAGGCTGACCGCACCCGAGAAACTCAGGAAGGCCACGGCGGTGGACACCAGGATGATGCGGGCGATGCGCCCGTTGTCCGCGCCAAATCGCTCGGCCAGCAGGGACACATTGCTGGCGCTCGGCAAGGCCGCAGCCAGCACCATCACTGTGAGCGCGAAATCGGTCAGCGGCGCGCCCAGCCTCATGGCAAGCAGCCCCACACCCAGCACCAACAGCGGGTGCAACACCAGCTTGAAGACCGCCACCGGCACGTAGTCACGCAGCGGGACGGGCGATTGCTCGCGCTCGGTGGCCAGGATGTGTGAGCGTGCAAGCACGGCGCCAATGGTGAACAAGGCCACGGGCGAGGCCGCGTCGGCCAGCAGGCCTACGGTCTGGTGCACGGGCCCGGGCAGTTCGAAGCGCAGGTAGGACGCCAATCCGCCGAGCAGGATGGCCCAGGGCATGGGGTTGGTCAGCATGCCCCTGAGCGCGTTCTTCAAGGCCACCGCCATGCCGTGCTTGTCCGCGCCGTCCAGGCGGGACAGCGCGATGCACAGCGAGGTGGTGATCACCATGTCCACCAGGATGCCCACGATCACTGGCGCGGCTGCCTGGGCCCCCAGCAGGGCCACCAGCAAGGGCACGCCCATGAACCCCGTGTTCGGAAAAGCGGCGACCAGGGCACCGAAGGCCGCGTCGTTCCAGCGGATGCGCCGATTGAGCGTGACCGCGACCGTGAAGCCCACCATGAGCAAGGCGCACAACAGCCAAATCAGAAAGACCGAATAGTCCAGCAGTTGCGCGATGGGCGTGCTGGCGCCAAAGCGGTACAGCATGCAAGGCAGGGCGAAGAACAGCACAAAGCCATTGAGCCCGGGAATGGCCTCCAGCGGCAGCAGGCGGCGGCGGGCGCCGAGGTAGCCGCAGAGCACGAGGGCGAAGAAGGGGAAGGTGACGGAGAAAATCTGAAGCAGGTTCTGCATGGCCCTGATTGTGCAAGGCCGCATGCAACAGAATGTGCACGGGTATCATCGCTCGCCCTGCCACTCCCTGTGCCCTCCGCCCTCCGCATGTCCGCTGGCCTCAACCTCGCCCAACAAGACGCCGTCAACCACCTGCATGGGCCTTGCCTGGTGCTGGCGGGCGCGGGGTCCGGCAAGACCCGGGTCATCACGCACAAGATCGCGCGACTGATTCAAGCAGGGTTGGAGCCGCAACGCATCACCGCCATCACCTTCACCAACAAGGCCGCGGCCGAAATGCGCGAACGGGCCAAGGGGCTGATCGGACGCGACGCGAAGAAAGTGCGCATCTGCACCTTCCACGCCTTGGGCGTGCACCTGCTGCGCGGGGACGGCGAGGCGCTGGGCTTGAAGGCCAATTTTTCCATCCTCGACAGCGACGACGTGACCAGCATCCTCAAGGACGCAGGCGGCAGCACGGACGCGGCCACGGCTCGGCAATGGCAGTGGACCATCAGCAAGTGGAAGAACGCCGGCCTGACGGCGGCGCAGGCCGAGGCCCAGGCGGCGGACGACAACGAGCGCGTCACCGCCAAGATCATGGCGCGCTACGAAGAGCGCCTGACGGCCTACCAGAGCGTGGACTTCGACGACCTGATCGGCCTGCCGCTCAAGCTGCTGCGCGAGCACCCGCAGGTGCGCGCCAAATGGCAGCAGATGATGGGCCACATCCTGGTCGACGAGTACCAAGACACCAACGCCACGCAGTACGAGCTGCTCAAGCTGCTGACGTCCGACGACCCGCAGCGCGCGCACTTCACGGCCGTGGGCGACGACGACCAGTCGATTTACGGCTGGCGCGGCGCGACGCTGGACAACCTGAAGAAACTGCCCATCGATTTCCCCAACCTGCGCATCATCAAGCTGGAGCAGAACTACCGCTCCACCAGCGCCATCCTGCAGGCGGCGAACAATGTGATCGGCCCCAACCCCAAGCTCTTTCCCAAGACCTTGTGGAGCGAGCTGGGCGAAGGCGAGCCGGTGCGCGTGGTGGACGCGGACAACGAGGAACACGAGGCCGAGCGCATGGTCGCGCGCATCCAGAGCCTGCGCGAGAACTCGCAGCACAAGGAGTGGAAGGACTTCGCGGTGCTCTACCGCGCCAACCACCAGTCCCGCATCCTGGAGCAGGCGCTGCGCAAGGCCAACATCCCCTACAAGGTCTCGGGCGGCATCAGCTTCTTCGACCGCGCCGAGATTCGCGACCTCTGCGCCTGGCTGCGCCTGTGGGTCAACAACGACGACGACCCGGCCTTTCTGCGCGCCATCACCACGCCCAAGCGCGGCATTGGCCACCAGACACTGCAAGCCCTGGGCACCTTCGCCGGGCAATACAAGGTCAGTCTGTTCGAAGCGCTGTTCTCCAGCTCCTTGCCCTCGGTGCTGAACAGCCGCGCGCTCGATGGCCTGCATGAGTTCGGCCGCTACGTGAACGACCTGGAGTACCGCGCGCGCCACACCGAAGGCAAGGAAGCCGCGCTGGCCTTCCTGCTGGAATGGCTCAAGGACATCGGCTACGAGAAGTTTCTTTACGACAGCGAAGAGCACGAAAAAGCCGCGCAGTCGCGCTGGACCAATGTGCTCGATTTCTGCGACTGGATGGCGGGGCGCTGTGGCGGCGAGATCGAGGACGAGAACGGCGCCAGCTTCGGCGACAACTTCGCCAGCGAGAAGAAGAACCTGCTGGACGTGGCGCAGACTGTGTCGCTGATCTCGACCTTGTCCGAACGCCAGCAAGACCAAAACCTGGTCACGCTGTCCACCCTGCACGCCTCCAAGGGCTTGGAGTGGCCGCACGTGATGCTGATCGGCGTGTGCGAGGGGCTGCTGCCCTTCAAGCTGGACGACGGCGCGGACTCGGCGGGCGGCTCGCAGCGCGAACATGAGGCCGCCAATGACAGCATCGCCGAACGCCTGCAGGAAGAACGCCGCTTGATGTACGTGGGCATCACGCGCGCGCAGCGCACCCTGGCCGTGAGCTGGCCCAAACGCCGCAAGAAGGGCCGCGAAATGATCGCCGCGCAGCCCAGCCGTTTCATCGCCGAGATGGCCCTGAGCCAGGCCACGGTCAAGGAAGACCCCCGCGAGAAACTGCGCGCGCTGCGCGCCGAGTTCGCCAAGAAAGCGGAGGCCACGGCCGCCGCCGCGGCCAACCCGCAGCCCAGCGGGAGTCCCGTGTGACCCACCGACTCGCGAGAGCCGCGTTGCTGGCGCTTGGCACGAGCGGCCTGCTGGTGAGCGCCTTTGCGCAAACCCCGCAAGCGGCTTCCGCACCACCGGCTTCCGAGTCGCAAGCACCTCAAGCGCAAAGTGGCGAGCCCACCACGACAGCCGGTCTTGAAGCCACTCCCGCGCCGCCGCCCGGCGCTACGCGGAGCTGCCGTGGCAACTTGTCCTCCTTCGGACGATTTTGGGAGCTGGATTCCGACACGGACTGCGGCAACTACAACATCCGCGGCTACAAGCCCATCAGCCTGTCTTGGGTGCACGGTAGTCGCGTCAACAACGCGCCCCAATCGGACAATGACACCCGGGACGTCGCTGCCGCCAACGCCCAGGATTACGAGAACAACGAAATGCGCATCCAGCTCTCGGTGCGCAGCAAGCTCGCCACGGGCCTGCTCTTTTGGGAAGCCGGAGGACCGCGCGATTCACTCTGGTTTGCTTACACCCAGCAGAGCTACTGGCAGCTCTTCAACTCGGAGCTCTCACGCCCCTTCCGCACCACCGACCACGAGCCCGAACTGATTTACGTCGCGCCCACGCCGCTGACCCTGCCCTGGGGTTGGCAATGGATCTACACCGGCTTGGCCCTGAACCATCAGTCCAACGGCCAGACCCTGCCCCTGTCGCGCAGCTGGAACCGCGCCATCCTGATGACCGGGTTGGAAAAGAAAGATCAATTTTCAGTGGGTCTGCGTCTGTGGGAGCGCCTCGGCGATGGCGATGGCGAGAGCAGCAGCGACGTCAACGCCCAGGACGACAACCCCGGCATTGAAGAGACCTACGGACGTGCCGAGGTCATGGCCGCCTGGCATCTGGCTCGGGGACACAATCTCGTCCTCACCCTGCGTCACAACCTGCGCCCGGATTCGGAACGCAATGGCCTGACGTCCTGGCGCGCGGAGTGGTTGCGCCCCCTGGACAGCCAAGCCCCGGGGCTGCGCCTGCACCTGCAACTTTTCAGCGGTTACGGCGATTCGCTGATCGATTACAACTACCGCCGCACCGTGTTCAGCATCGGCCTGAGCCTGGTGGATTTCTGAGCCGAAGACCTCTCAAGCACTTTTTCATCATGACCGACCTCATCGGCTACCTCGCCGCTGGCCTGACGACCCTGAGCTTCTTGCCCCAAGCCTTGCACACCTTCCGCACCCGCGACGTCAGCGGCATCTCGCTGGGCATGTACGCGCTGTTCACCACGGGCGTCGCGCTGTGGGTGGCCTATGGCGCGCTGATGGCCTCCGGTCCGCTGCTGGCCGCCAACATCGTCACCCTGTCGCTGGCGCTGGCCATCCTGGTGATGAAGCTGCGCTACGGCCGGGTCGCCCGCAAGGACTGAGCCACTCGAGGCTCGGCCAAGCCGCCCGGCGATCAGGCCGCGGCGCGGCGCAAGCGGTCGGTGACGCCCTCCCAGGCAGGCGCCTCGGGCGGCGTCTCGACCCAGATTTCACGCACGCCGGTTTCGTCCAGGGCACGCAGGGCCGCGAACAGCTCGTGCGCGGCGGCATCCGCCTCGAGGGGCATCGGGCGATGCACGACGCCTTCGGGCAGCTGGAGGGACGTCCGCGCGTACACAGCGATCAAGGCGACCTGGGCCTCGCCTTCCATACCGGCCGGTCCCGGGACACTGCGCCTGGCGACCAGCGTGGATTGCAAGGCGGCTGCGTCCATCAAACGAACCTTGGCGCGGGGCGCGTAATGCGATTCGAGCATGCCCGAGGCCCGGGGCGCCGCCTGCGCGGTGTGGGCCTGGACTTCGTCCGGGCTGCGCAAGCGCATGTCGGTACCCGCCGCCCGCAGCACCTCGTCGATCCGCGCGCGGGTGATTTGCCCGGGTCGCAAGAGCACGGGGGCACCCCGCGTGCAGTCGACGATGGTGGATTCGATGCCCACCTCACACGCGCCGCCATCCAGAATGAGCAGCTCCGAGCCAAATTCACCCTGCACATGGGCGGCGGTCGTGGGGCTGACGCGGCCGAACAGGTTGGCGCTGGGCGCGGCCAGGCCCGCCACGCCCAGGGTGCGGGCGGCTTGCAGCACGGCCTGGGCGACCGGGTGCGCGGGACAGCGCAGACCGATGGAGTCCTGCCCACCCGCAGCGGCAGCGGCCACGCCCGCTCGGCGCGGCAAGATGAGGGTGAGGGGACCGGGCCAGAACGCGTCCATCAACGTTCGCGCGAAAGGGGGCACCTGCGCCGCGAAATTCGCGAGCCCCTCGCGCGCGCCCGATTCGTCGGCCAGGTGCACGATGAGCGGATGGCCCGGCGGCCGACCCTTGGCCGCGTAGATCTTCGCGACGGCGACGTCGTTGCCCGCGTCGGCCGCGAGGCCGTAGACCGTTTCGGTGGGCAAGCCCAGCAGCTCGCCCGCGCGCAAAGCCTGGGCCGCGCGCTGGACAGCAGACGGATCGCGGCCGTCGAGGACCATGTTCAAAACGGATCGATGCCCAGGAGGGCGGCGGCGGCCAGGGCCGTTTGGCGCACCTCGGCCACGCTGGCACCGGTCAAGGTCAGGTGGCCCATCTTGCGGCCCGGCTTGGCTTCGTGCTTGCCATATAAGTGCAGGTGCGCGCCGGGCAGGGCCAGCACCCGATCCCACGCAGGCGACGCACCGTCGACGCCCCACAGATCACCCAACAGGTTGAGCATGATGCTGGGGCTGTGCAGGCGCGGCTGCGTGAGCGGCAAACCCGCGAGGGTGCGCACCTGGAGGTCAAACTGCGACTGATCACAGGCGTCGATGCTGTAGTGGCCGCTGTTGTGCGGACGAGGCGCCATTTCGTTCACCACCAGTGACCCATCGGCCAGCACGAAGAACTCGACGCACAGCACGCCAACATAGCCCAGGCCTTCGGCGATGGATTTCGTCGCGGCGATAGCCTGCTTCGCCAGCGATGGATCGATGTTGCCCTCGTGCACCTCGGTCACGGCGAGGATGCCGGCGCGGTGCAGGTTGCGCTGCACGGGGAAGTTGACCATCTGCCCATCGGCACCCCGCGCCACGATGACGGACACCTCGGCCGCCAGCGGGAGCATTTTTTCCAGCACGCAGGGCACGTGTTTCAGACCGTCCCAGGCAGCCGCAAGTTCGGCCTGCGTCTTGACGCGCACCTGGCCCTTGCCGTCGTAGCCCAGGCGCGCGGTTTTCAGGATGCCGGGCAACAGACTGTTCACCCCCACACTCCCCACTGCGTGTGGTTCGCTGCCCCCAGAGGGGGTGCTCGCTTGCTTGGGGCGGCCCGGCGCTGCGCTCGGTTCCTCCAGCAAGGCCGCGAGCTGCCCCGACGTTTCAATCACGGCATTGGGCGCCACCGGCACACCACAGCGCGTGAAATGCGCTTTTTCCTGCGCGCGGTCTTGCGCAATGGCGACCGCGCTCGCGGCCGGGGCCACGAAGCGCGAGGCGGCCAGGCGCTGCAAGGCGGGCGCGGGCACGTTCTCGAATTCGGTGGTAATGGCCGCGCTGATCTGCGCGAGCTGCGCCAGGCCCGCCTCGTCGAGATACGGCGTGCGGATGTGATGGTGGCTCACCAGCCCCGCAGGGCTGGAGGCATCGGGATCAAGCACCGCCGTGAAGTACCCCATTTGCTGCGCGGCGTGGACGAACATGCGGCCCAGCTGGCCACCGCCCATGACACCCAGGGTGGCACCCGGAAGAATGGTTTTCATCGCGTGCGTGACCCTCACAGAGCAGGCGGCAGCGTCATCGCCCGCGCGTGCGCGGTTTGCTCGGCGCGGTAGGCATTCAGCTTGTCGCGCAAGCTGGTGTCTTGGTTCGCGAGCATGGCCACGGCGAACAAGGCCGCGTTGGCCGCGCCAGCCGCGCCGATGGCAAAGGTCGCGACGGGGATGCCCTTGGGCATCTGCACGATGCTGTGCAGCGAGTCCACGCCGGACAGGGCCTTGCTTTGCACCGGCACGCCCAGCACGGGCACCACGGTCTTGGCCGCCAGCATGCCCGGCAGGTGCGCCGCGCCCCCGGCACCCGCGATGATGGCTTTCAAGCCCCGGCCTTCGGCGGCTTCGGCGTAGGCGAACATGTCGTCCGGCATGCGGTGCGCGGAGACGACCTTGGCTTCGTGCGGGATGCCAAAGTGGTGGAGAATCTGGACCGCCTGCTGCATGGTGTCCCAGTCGGAACTGGAGCCCATGACCACGCCGATGAGAGTTTTCATAAGCCCCGATTATCCCCTGCCGTCCTTCCATGCTCGACATCACCGCCGACAACTTCGAGACCGAGGTCATCCTCGCTTCTCAGACCACGCCCGTGCTGCTGGACTTCTGGGCGCCCTGGTGCGGCCCCTGCAAATCCCTCAGCCCCATCTTGGAAAAACTGGAAGTCGCCTACGGCGGGCGCTTCACCCTCGCCAAGGTCAATTCCGACGAGCAACAGGAACTGGCCGGTGCCTTCGGCATCCGCAGCATCCCGACCTGCATCTTGATGATCGGCGGTCGTCCCGTGGACGGTTTCATGGGCGCCTTGCCTGAAGGCAAGCTGCGCGAGTTCCTGGACAAGCACCTGCCCGGCGAAAACGAACTCGCGGCCCAGGCGGAGGCCGAGGAAGCCCAAGAGGCACTGGAAGCCGGTGACATCGACGGTGCCTTGGCCCGCCTGAGCGAAGCCTTCCAGGCCGACCCGAACAACGACACCTTGCGCTACGACTACGCCAAGCTGCTGATCAGCGCGGGCGAGCTGGAGCAGGCGGCCGCGGTATTGGCCCCCACGCTCACGCGCATTCCCGTGCCGTTGCAGTTCGAGGCCTTGCGTCAGTGGCTGAACGCGCTGGAGTTCGTCACCCAAGACCCGCAGGCCCAGCAGCCCTTGGAAGCCTTCGACGCACGCATCGCGGCCAACAAGCGCGACTTTGATGCCCGCTTCGCCAAGGCCCGCGTCCTGGTCGCCATGCAAGAGTGGTCCGCCGCGCTGGACGAGCTGCTCGAGATCATCCTGCGCGACAAGAAATGGGCCGACGAGGCGCCGCGCAAGACCTACATCGCCATCCTTGAACTGCTCACACCACCCGCACCGAAAGACAAGGGGGCTGAGGCGGCCAGCGGCAAGAGCGCAGGCGGCATCGAACTCGCGGGCCACGCCACCGTGCAGCAGGACGAACAGGCCGCGCTGGTGTCGAGCTACCGGCGCAAGCTGAGCATGGCGCTGAACTGAGCCCGCTCAGTCTGCCCCAGCCCTGAGCATTGAAAACGGCGTCCTCGGACGCCGTTTTCAATGGACCGTCAGCAGGATGGGCTCGCCGCGCGTGACGACCAGCGTGTGCTCGAACTGGGCCGACAGATTGCCCGGCGCGCCCACCAGGGTCCAGCCGTCGGCGGCTTCCTTGACCGTGCGGCTCTTGGTCGACAGGAAAGGCTCGATGGCGATCACCATGCCCTCCTGCAGCACCCGCGTGTCCGTGCGGTCGAAATAACCCGGGATGTACTCCGGCTCCTCGTGCAGGGATCGGCCGACGCCGTGGCCGCAGAGGTTTTCGATCACGCGGAATCCATAACGCCGCGCGGTCTGCTCAATGGCCGCGCCCACATCGCGGATCGGACGCCCCGCGCGGACCACTTGCAGCGCGTTCGACAGGGCCTCGCGCGTCGCGTGGCACAGCCGGGCCTTCTGCGCGGAACCGGTCGGGATCACCGTGGTGCCGCCGGTGTCGGCGAAATACCCGCCCAACTCGGCCGACACGTCCACGTTCAGCACATCACCCGCCTGGAGCACACGATCCCCGGGCACGCCATGCGCCGCCTCTTCGTTCACGCTGATGCAGGTGGCACCCGGAAAGTCGTAGACCAGGCGCGGGGCGGAACGCACGCCCTGGCGCGCCAGCAGTTGCTCGCCGATCTCGTCCAGCTCGCGCGTCGTCATGCCAGGTTGGACACGAGACAGCATCTCGTCGCGCACGAGGGCGACCGCGCGGCCGACGCGGCGCAAGCCTTCCAGGTCTTCTTGGGTTTCGATGGTCATGCGCGCTCCTGAACTGTGTTCCTGAATCCGGTATCGGTACTCACGCCCCCGTGAGGCGGGTCAGAGCCTCCCGGTACTTGGCCGCCGTCTGGGCGATCACCTCGGCGGGCAAGGTCGGCGCGGGGGGCGTCTTGCCCCAGGGCTGGCCGTCCACCTTGGCCTGCTCCAGCCAGTCGCGCAGGAACTGCTTGTCGTAGCTGGGCGGGTTGACTCCCCGCTTGAACGCTTGTTCGTAGCCTTCGACCGGCCAGTAACGCGAGGAGTCGGGCGTCAGCACCTCGTCCATCAGCACCAGGCGACCTTGCGGGTCCAGGCCGAATTCGAATTTGGTGTCGGCAATGATGATGCCCTTCCTCAAGGCGATCTCGCTCGCGGTCTTGTAGAGCGCGATGGAAACGTCACGGATCTTGGCCGCGAGTTCGGCGCCGATCAGTTCCACGGTTTTCTCGAAACTGATGTTTTCGTCGTGCTCGCCCATCTCGGCCTTGTGCGCCGGGGTGTAGATGGGCTCGGGCAGCTTGCTGGCGTTCTTCAACCCTGCGGGCAACTTCACTCCGCAGACGGCCTGCGATTCCTGGTACTCCTTCCAGCCGCTGCCCGCGAGGTAGCCGCGCACCACCGCCTCGACCGGGATGGGCTTGAGGCGTTGGACCAGCATGGCGCGGCCGCGAACCTGTGCCACCTCATCGGGCTGAACCACGCTCTCGGGCGCGGCACCCGTGAGGTGGTTCGGCACGATGTGTCCCAGCTGGTCAAACCAGAACAGCGCCATCTTCGTCAGCAGCTCGCCCTTGCCTGGGATGGGCTCGCTCATGATGACGTCGAAGGCGCTGATGCGGTCGGACGCGAGCATGAGGATGCGGTCCTCGCCCACGGCGTAGTTGTCGCGCACCTTGCCGCGCGCGAGCAGGGGCAGGGATCGGAGGCTGGAAGTGTGCAGGGCGCTGGTCATGAACAGGTTCCCGGAAAAGAAAAAGCCCGGCGCGCTGCCGGGCTGTGGATTATCGCAAGCTGCGCGGGCTGGGGCCTGTGCTCAATGCACGAGCTGTGCCAGTTGGCCCTTGGCGTACTTCTGCGCCATGACGGCCAAGCCTTGGCTCTTGACCTTGGCGCCCTGACCTTCGCAACCGAATTCGAGGTAACGCGCCTTGCAGACCTGCTTGGCGGCTTCGCGCGCGGGCTTGAGCCATTCGCGGGCATCGAACTTGTCCGGGTTCTCGGCCAGGAACTTGCGCACCGCGCCGGTCATGGCCAGGCGGATGTCGGTGTCGATGTTGATCTTGCGCACACCGTGCTTGATGGCTTCTTGGATTTCCTTCACGGGCACGCCGTAGGTTTCCTTCATCTTGCCGCCGTACTGGTTGATGAGGGCCAGCAATTCCTGCGGCACGGAGGAGGAGCCGTGCATCACCAAATGGGTGTTGGGGATGCGGGCGTGGATTTCCTTGACGCGGCTGATGGCCAGGATGTCGCCGGTGGGCGGGCGGCTGAACTTGTAAGCGCCGTGGCTGGTGCCGATCGCGATGGCCAGGGCGTCGAGCTGGGTGGCCTTGACGAACTGGGCGGCTTCCTCGGGGTCGGTCAGCAACTGGCTGTGGTCCAGCTTGCCTTCGGCGCCGATGCCGTCTTCCTCACCGGCTTCGCCGGTTTCCAGATTGCCCAAGCAGCCGAGTTCGCCTTCGACGGTGACGCCCACCTTGTGCGCCATGTCCACGACCTTGCGGGTCACGTCCACGTTGTAGGCGAAGTCGGCCGGGGTCTTGCCGTCTTCCTTGAGCGATCCGTCCATCATCACCGAGCCAAAACCCAGGGCGATCGCGCCTTCGCAGACCTTGGGCGTGGTGCCGTGGTCCTGGTGCATGACCAGCGGGATGTGGGGGAAGGCTTCCACCGCCGCCTGGATCAGGTGCTTGATGAAGGGCTCGCCCGCGTATTTGCGCGCGCCAGCGCTGGCCTGCAGGATGACGGGAGCGCCCACTTCATCCGCGGCGGCCATCACGGCCTGCACCTGTTCCAGGTTGTTGACGTTGAAGGCCGGAATGCCATAGCCGTTTTCGGCGGCATGGTCCAGCAGTTCGCGCATGGAAACGAGCGGCATGGGGTTCCCCTGGGGAAATGGTTGACTGTTGGGACAGCCTTCGATTTTATCCGCCCTGCCCAAGCCGCCCATGGGCAAGACCCCACGCATGGGCTTGCGGGGCACGGCGCGAGCGCGCCAGCGGGTTCAAAGTGGTCGAAAGTCCTCAGTGCAACACGCGCAGCACGCCGTCGTCGGACAGTTCGTTGAGCACCAGGTGGTCCTGCGGTTCGGTGCCGAAACTCCAGTACGCCATGCGCAGGATCAGTCGCAGCATCTCGCGCGACAGGTACTCGGAGGGCAGCACCATGGCGCGGTCCACCACGACTTCACGCATGAAGGGAGGCAACAAGCCAGAGGCCTCGAGGAAACCCAGGTAACCCAGGCATTCCTCGCCCAGGTGCTCTTGCTCGCGCGGAAGGTAGGCGCGCATGCTGGCCGGATGCTGAAGCTCAGGATGCTCCAGCTGCCCCTGCACCGCGTCGTACAGGCCGTCGAGCCAGTACAAGGCACCCTCGATCTCCTCGGGCTCGAAGCCCAGGGTGCTCAGCGTGCGTTCAAGCTGAGACCACTCCGGACAAGCATCGCCCTGCCAGTAGTTTTCGTAGACGTAGACAAGCACATCGAACATGTGAGGGACTGTATTCAAGAACCTCGAACTGTGACAACCGGTAATGAGGCACTTTTCCCGTTCTTTTCCCCCATCCTTTTTCGGATTTCTTTACAGAGTTTCGGAGACAGCGGCTTGCAGGGTTTCGGGAGACAAGCTTGTCAGGTTTTTTCCTATGCAGCGATCTCGCATGGGTCAGCGCCATGAAGCCCAGCAAGGCGCCGACAAAGGGGTGAACTCACGCCCGCAGCAAGCGCTGCAACAGGCCTCCTGGCAAGCGCGCCACCTCGCCGTTCAACTCCAAGGCCATCAACTTCGCTTGCAATTGCGCGGTGGGCCAGCCTGTGCGCGCCTGCAATGCGTCCAGGCTCACCGGGTCGGCGCCCAAGGCGGCGAGCAGGCGCTCGTGGGGCTCGGACGGATCGAGCGCTTCGTCCATCGCTTCGGGGGTTTCTGTGGCTTCCGTCGTTTCGCTCGCGTCATCCCGATTCGGCATGGAGGCCGCCGCCGCCGCGACGCCCGCCCAGGCGGGTAACTCTTCCAGGACGTCTTGGGCCGACTCGACCAATTTGGCACCTTGCCGGATCAGCGCGTGACAGCCCCGGGATTGGGGGTTGTGGATGGAGCCGGGAATCGCCAGCACCTCCTTGCCCAACTCCAGCGCCAGACGTGCCGTGATCAGCGAGCCGGACTGGGGCGCCGCTTCCACCACCAAGGTGGCGCAGGACAAAGCAGCGATCAGCCGGTTGCGGCGCGGGAAGTTCTCCGACAGCGGTGGCGTGCCCAAGGGGTATTCGCTGACGATGACCCCTTGCGCGGCGATGCGCCGCGCCAGCGCCGCATGGCGTTTGGGATAGACCTGGTCCAGCCCGGTGCCCACGACGGCGACGGTTGCGGCACGCGCCGGATTTGCATGCACGTCGGACTCACTCAGTGCGCCCTCGTGAGCCGCGCCGTCCACCCCCAGGGCCAGGCCTGAGACGATGACCAAACCCGCCTCGCCCAAGCTGCGCGCAAACTGCTGGGCGTTCAGGGCGCCCTGGGGCGTGGGGTTGCGGCTGCCCACCACCGCAAGGCAGCGGCGCTCGGCCAAAGGGCCGGTCCACAACCGGCCTTCATGCAGGCCCTCCAGGCGACCCATCAGGTGCAGCATGAGGGGTGGGTCTTCCATGTGCAGCAAGGCGGCGGGATAGCCCGGCTCCCCCAGAGCCACGATGGCGCGCTGTTCCAAAGCGTCGGGTGCGTGCAACCAGTCCCAGCTCTTGACCAGCAGCTCACGCCAACCGTCGAGTGCTGCCTCATCGCCACCGTTCAACGCTTGCGCCTGCCGCGCGTTCACCACCTGGCGCAGGGCGGCGGCGCTTTGCGATAGCACGGCCTGCGGCGAGCCGAAAGCCGCGAGCAAGCGCCGGACGCTGACCGGACCCAACCCGGGCGTCAGCAGCAGGCGCAGCCAAGCACCCAGTTCATCGCGCTCCATGCTCACGCCCTCCCGGCCAGACAGCAGCCCTCGTCACACCAGCGGGCAAACGCCACGGCAAGGGGACCGGCGCATGGGTCAACAGGGCCCAGGCTGGCTTCGCCCATGAGGGCTGAGTACGGCTTCTTCATGCGCTTCAGTGTGCGCGCAAGCCCCCATGCCGACAATGCGGTGCAAAAAGCGCGGAAAATACGGCCCCCGGAGGAAACACACCATGGCTTTGCTGCCCATCCTGACTTACCCAGATCCCCGCCTGCACACCGTCGCGCAGCCCGTGCAAGCCGTGGATGCGCGCATCAAGCAGCTGATCGCCGACATGTTTGAAACCATGTACGACATGAATGGCATCGGCCTGGCCGCCACCCAGATCAATGTGCACGAGCGGCTGGTGGTCATCGATGTGTCCGAGGGACGCGACCAGCCCCAGGTCTTCATCAACCCGGAGATCGTCTGGGCCAGCCCCGAAACCAAGATCAACGAAGAAGGTTGCCTGTCGGTGCCCGGCATCTACGACGGCGTGGAGCGACACGAGCGCGTGCACGTGCGCGCGCTGGACGGCGAGGGCCAGTCCCGCGTGGTCGAGTGCGAAGGACTGCTGGCCATCTGCATCCAACACGAGATGGACCACCTGCTGGGCAAAGTGTTCGTTGAATACCTCTCACCGCTCAAGCGCAACCGCATCAAGACCAAGATGCAGAAGCTGCAACGCGAACACCAGCGCGAAGGCGCGCGGGCCTGAATGGGAATTCGATGAGAGTTGTTTACGCGGGGACACCCGAGTTCGCCCGGGTGGCCTTGCAAGCCCTGCACGCAGCAGGGCACGAAATCGTCCTGGTGTTGACGCAGCCCGACCGGCCCGCCGGTCGGGGCATGAAGCTACAGGCTTCGCCCGTCAAGCAGTTCGCGCTGGAGCACGGCATCACCGTCGCGCAACCCCGCAGCCTGCGCCTTGACGGCAAATACCCCGAAGACGCTGCGGCCGCCCAGGCCATGCTGGCAGCTGCGCAAGCCGATGTGATGGTGGTGGCGGCTTACGGCCTGATCCTGCCGCAGTGGGTCCTCGATGGCATGAGCGCTGCCGGGCCGTCCCAAGGCGCGAATGCTCAAAACGCCCCCTCGGGGGGCAGCGAAGCACTCACGGCGGCCAGCGTGGGTGCCCACAAATTCGGGTGTCTGAATATCCACGCCAGCCTGTTGCCGCGCTGGCGCGGCGCGGCACCCATCCACCGGGCCATCGAGGCTGGGGACGCAGAAACCGGCGTCACCATCATGCAGATGGACGCGGGCCTGGACACAGGTGACATGCTGCTCATGGACCGCCTGCCGATCTCCCCAGACGACAGCACGGGGACTTTGCATGACAAGTTGGCCGCGCTGGGAGGTGAGCTGATCGTGCGCAGCCTCGCGCTGGCGCAACGGGGTGAGCTGCGCGCCACGCCGCAGCCCGAGCAAGGTGTTTGTTACGCCCACAAAATTGACAAGGCCGAGGCCCAGATCGAGTGGTCGCTGCCTGCCGATCTGATTGCGCGGCGCATCCGCGCCTTCAACCCCGCGCCCGGGGCACAGACCTTGCTGGATGGCGAACACGGCGGTGAGGTGCTCAAGCTCTGGCAGGCGCATGCGACACAGACATCGCACGCGATCGATGCGCAGGGAGCGTCACCTCGCCTGGTTCCAGGGCAGATTGTTGAAGTGGGCGCCGAGGGCATCACCGTGCAGTGCGGACAAGGTCGGCTGCGGATCACCGAGTTGCAGCGCGCGGGTGGCAAGCGCCTGGGCGCGGCGGACTTTCTGCGCGGGACGGCCCTGCGCATTGGCGGCCAGCTGGGGACCACGTCGTCATGAGCGCCTCAACCCCGTCCACATCCCGTTGGCGCCGACTGCGCCATGCGGTCGCGACCAACACACGTCACCCGGCTTTCCGTGACGGCATGCGCGAGATGTTTGGCACGGCCCTGGGCGTTGGCGCCTGGGGCCTGGTCACCGGCGTGGCCATGGTCAAGAGCGGCATGGGCCTCGGGATTGCCATCTTCATGTCCTTGGTGGTGTACGCCGGCAGCGCCCAACTGGCGACGCTGCCGCTCATCATGGCGGGCGCGCCGCTGTGGGTGGTTTGGCTCACGGCCAGTTGCGTGAATTTGCGCTTCGTGATCTTCAGCAGCCTCTGGCGCACTTATTTCGGCTGGCTGCCGCGCCGCCAGCGCCTGTGGCTGGCTTACTTCAGCGGCGACGTGATCTTCGCCGCCTTCATGAAGCGCTACCCGGACCAGCGCCGTGCCCCCGACCAATTACCCTTCTTCTGCGGCGCGGCGGCCACGAACTGGTTGGCCTGGCAGGTCTTTTCCATCGCTGGCATCCTGCTGGCGAACGAAGTACCGCTGTCCTGGGGCCTGGGTTTCGCGGGCACGCTGGCCTTACTGGGCGTGCTGCTGTCCATGCTGTTCGACCGCGCCAGCTGGGTCTCGGCGGGCGTGGCCGCCACGGCCGCGGTGGCGGCCTTCGCCCTGCCGCTCAAGCTCAACATCCTGGTGGCCATCGCCGCCGCCGTGGCCGTGGGCCTCTTGATCGAGGCACTGGAGAAGCACCGGCAAGTGCCCGAGGTGGTGCTGGTGCCCGCCGACAGCCGCCTGCCGCCCGAGGAGCGCGAGCGCATCAAGTCGGGCGACGAAGTGCCACTGCGCGAGGAACGGCACCCATGAAAGGCACTGCATGAGCACGCTGGAAATCATCATCGCCGTCATCGGACTGACCGTGATCACCGTGGTCACCCGCGCCTTCTTCATGATCCCCGAGCGCGAGCTGCCCATGCCGGGTTGGCTCAAGCGCGGCCTGAAGTACGCGCCGCTGGCCGCTTTGATGGCGGTGATCGCGCCCGAGATCTTGATGACCCAGGGCGAATTCCTGCGGACCTGGCAGGACGCGCGCCTGCCCGCCGTCGTGGGCGCATCCATCTATTACTTTTGGAAGCGCGGTGTGCTGGGCACCATCGTCACCGGCATGGCCATCTACCTGCCGCTGCACATCGGGCTAGGCTGGTGAGGCCGGGCCGGAAAGACCGGCCCCTTAAAATCGTGGGCTGATCTCACACCACCCCACGCGCCGCGCCTTGCGCCCAGCGCCCATGCCGGACTCACGCCATGAACTTCATCCGCTTCTCCGACCTCTGCGCCCAAGGTAAAGCCAAGAACCAGCGCGTCTTCATCCGCGCTGACCTCAATGTCCCGCAGGATGATGCGGGCCACATCACCGAAGACACGCGCATCCGCGCGTCCATCCCCTGCATCCGCATGGCGCTGGACGCGGGCGCGGCCGTGATGGTCACGTCTCACCTGGGTCGACCCACCGAAGGTGAATTCAAGCCGGAGGATTCCCTGGCACCCGTCGCGAAACGTTTGGGTGAACTGCTGGGTCGTGAAGTTCCGCTGGTCAGCAACTGGGTGGAAGGCGTGCAGGTCGCGCCAGGCCAGCTCGTGATGCTGGAGAACGTGCGCCTGAACAAAGGCGAGAAGAAGAATGACGCCGCGCTGGCGCAGAAACTGGCCGCGCTTTGCGACATCTTCGTGCACGACGCTTTCGGCACCGCCCACCGCGCCGAGGCCTCGACCTACGGCATTGCGCAGTACGCCAAGATCGCCAGCGCGGGCCCGCTGCTGGCCGCTGAGATGGACGCCATCGGCAAGGCCCTGGCCGCGCCCAAGCGCCCACTGGCCGCCATCGTCGCGGGCAGCAAGGTCAGCACCAAGCTGACCATCCTGCAATCGCTGGCGAAGAACGTGGACCAACTCATCGTGGGCGGCGGCATCGCCAACACCTTCATGCTGGCTGCGGGGTTGAAGATCGGCAAGTCCCTGGCCGAACCCGATCTCCTGAACGACGCCAAGGCGGTGATCGAGGTCATGAAGGCGCGCGGCGCGGCGGTGCCCATCCCGGTGGACGTGGTGACGGCCAAGGAATTCAAGGCCGACGCCCAAGCCACCATCAAGAAGGCGACGGAGGTCGCCGACGACGATTTGATCCTCGACATCGGCCCCGAAACGGCGAAGCAGCTCGCAGCGCAACTCAAGGCTGCAGGCACCATTGTCTGGAACGGCCCGGTCGGTGTGTTCGAGTTCGACGCCTTTGCCCACGGCACCGAGACCATCGCACGCGCGATCGCAGAATCCAGCGCCTTCAGCATCGCGGGCGGCGGCGACACGCTGGCCGCGATCGCCAAGTACGGCATCGACAAGGATGTGGGCTACATCTCCACCGGCGGGGGCGCTTTCCTGGAAGTGCTGGAAGGCAAGACGCTGCCCGCGTTCGAAATCCTGGGCAAGCGGGCGCTGGGCTGAGCAACGGTCTGCGCTAGGTCAACGGCCCCGTGGTTTTCACGGGGCCTTTTTCCTTGTGGGGGCACACCGGATGCCGTTCCGCTCAACACCGCTTCGTGAAAGAATCGGAACGCAATTTCAAAGGAGACTCGCACCATGACACGCCGCGCGACCAAGATCGTCGCCACCCTCGGCCCCGCCTCCAGCGACCCGGCCCTGCTCGAACAGATGATCCGTGCCGGGGTCAGCGTCGTTCGCCTCAATTTCAGCCATGGCACGGCGCAAGACCACATCGCACGCGCGCGCCTGGTGCGCGAAGCCGCGGCCCGTGCCGGCTTGGAGGTGGGCATCATGGCCGACCTGCAGGGCCCCAAGATCCGCGTCGGCAAGTTCGCCGGGAACAAGGTGCAGCTCCAGAACGGGCAGAAGTTCGTGCTCGACGCCAGCCGCACCGAACCGGGCGACGTCAATGCCGTAGGCCTGGACTACAAGGAACTGCCGCAGGACGTGAAAGTGGGCGACGTGCTGCTGCTGGCCGATGGCCTGATCACCATGCAAGTCGAAGCCGTCAAAGGGCAAGCTGTGCATTGCGCGGTGGTGCAAGGCGGGGAGTTGTCCAACAACAAGGGCATCAACAAGAAGGGCGGCGGCCTGACCGCGCCCGCCCTGACGGCCAAGGACATGGAGGACATCAAGACCGCCATGAGCTTCCAGGCCGACTACGTGGCCGTGAGCTTCCCGCAGAGCGCCGCTGACATGGAGTTGGCGCGCCAACTCTGCAACGTGGCCGCGGCCGAGTACAAACACAAGCCGCATTTGATCGCCAAGATCGAGCGCGCCGAGGCGATTCCCAAGCTGGAAGAAATTCTGCGCGCCAGCGACAGCATCATGGTGGCGCGCGGTGACTTGGCCATCGAGGTGGGCAATGCGGCCGTGCCCGCCTTGCAAAAGCGCATGATCAAGCTGGCACGCGAGATGGACAAGACCGTGATCACGGCGACCCACATGATGGAGTCCATGATCAACAGCCCCATGCCCACACGCGCCGAGGTGAGTGACGTGGCCAATGCCGTGCTCGACGGCAGCGACGCGGTGATGACCTCGGCCGAAACCGCCACCGGCAAGTTCCCGCTCGAGACCGTGAGCGAGATGGCCGCCATCTGCCTGGCCGCCGAAGCGGCCGAGGAGGTCAAGCTCGATGCCGACTTCTCGGGCCAGACCTTCGGGCGCATTGATCAGTCCATTGCCATGGGGGCCTTGTTCACGGCTTACCACTTGGGTGCCAAGGCACTGGTGGCGCTGACCGACTCCGGCTCCACGGCGCTGTGGATGAGCCGCCACCACATCCATATCCCCATCTACGCGCTCACGCCCCGGGTGACGACGCAACGCAAGATGACGCTGTACCGCAACGTCACGCCCCTGCTCATGGACACCAGCGCCGACCGCGACACGGCGCTCGAACAGGCGGAAAAGCACCTCAAGGCGCGCGGCATCGTGCAAAGCGGCGACATCTACGTCATCACCTGCGGGGAACCCATGGGCGCGCCGGGTGGCACCAACATGCTGAAGATTTGTCGCGTGCCCTGAAACATTCACGCAGGGCCACCGCGCTATGGACATCCGATGCGCGGTTCATTCACGCACAGATCTCTGGCTGCACGAGTCGGGGGTAAGCCGTCCGCCTCATACGATTTGCTGCGCAAATCCAAATCGGCGGCGCGGCTTACCCCCGACTCGCTGGAACAAGCACGGTTTGCACGCCAACGAAGATTTCGCGAGCACGTTCCGAGAACGCGTGGCATCAGGTGCATCTGAACAACCACAGCACGCGGACGCTTGGGGCAGGGGAGCCCGACGATTTGGATTTGCGTAGCAAATCGTATGAAGAGCGGTCCCCTGCCCCAAGCGTCCGCGTGCTCCCCGAACTTCAGTGCACTATCTGGTCAGAAGATTTTGAAGGCCAGGTCGCCAACACCACCCCAGCCAAGGCCAGACCAAACGCCGCCGCCTGAACGCTGCTGACGTGCTCGCCCAGAAACACCACGCCCACCAGCGCCGCGCTGATCGGCAGCATCACCGTGAACACACCCGCCTGCGCGGCGGGCACGCGCTTGAGCCCCGTCATCCAGAGCCACACCGTCCACATGCTGGCGGCCAGGGCATAGAACAGCAGCAAGCCCCAGATCTCCAGCTTCACGACAGCGAAGTCGAACTGCAGCGCCTGCCAGAGGCCGAAGGGCGTGACCAGCAGCAAGCCCCAGAGATTGATGAGCGCGCTGATGCGCTTGGGTGAAACCTTGCCGCTGAGCTTCTTGCCGATCACCACATAACTTGCCTCGCAGAACACCGCGCCAATCAGCAAGGCAATGCCGAGTACCGAGTAGCTCCCGGCATTCGCTGCACCACCTTCCACCACGGCGCTCTGCTTGCTCAAGGTCACCAAGGCAATGCCGCCCACCGCGCAGGCAATGCCCGCCCAGACGCGCTTCTTGATCTGCTCCTTGAGCACGATGCGCGACAGCAGCGCCGTCACGCCAGGCAGCGCGGCCATGATCACGCCAGCAGCGAGCGCGGAACTCAGCGCCACGCCAAACAGCATGCAGATGGAAAAGAGGAAGTTGCCGAGGAAGGACTCTAGAAAGAGCAAGCCCTTGTCATGACGGGTCAACGGTGCTTCCTCGGCCCCACGATGTGTCCACGACACCATGGCCACCGCTGCGATGCCAAAGCGCAGCCAGGCCAGCAGGAACACGGGAAAGATCGTGACCAGCAGCTTGGACAGGCCCACATAGCTGCCAACCAGCGTCATGCTGGCGCTCAAGCAAAGATAGGCCAGCCAGGGCAGCCCCGCGTGCAAGGAAGACATGATGAAGACCGAAAGAGAAGTCGGAAGGAAGCGATTCAGAACAAGGCGGCGTAGCGCTGGACTTCCCAGTCGCTGACGTGGCGGGCGTAGCTGATCCACTCAGCGCGTTTAAGTTGAATGAACTGCGCGCTCAAGGTCTCGCCCAGCGCCCCGCGCAACACCGTGTCCGCTTCGAGGGCATCGACCGCCTCGCCCAAGCTTTGTGGCAAGACGCCGATGCCACGCTCGCGCAACTGCGGGAGAGACAGCTCGAACAAATCGTCGGTGCAAGCGACGCCGGGGTCGAGCTCACGATCCAAGCCGTCCAGACCCGCCGCGATCAAGCCCGCCGTGGCGAGGTAGGGATTGGCTGCCGCGTCAGGCAAGCGCCATTCAAACCGACCCGGCAAGGTGCGCACCAGCGCCGTCCGATTGTTCGGACCGTGCGCGATGTAAGCCGGTGCCCAGCTGGTGCCGGACAAGGACTCGCCCACCACCAGGCGCTTGTAGGAGTTGACCGTGGGCGCCGCCAGGGCCGCCAGCCCCGCCGAATGTGCGAGCACGCCCGCGATGAAATGCCCCATGCGCTTCTCGTCATCGAACAGGCAGCGCGCGCCTTGTCCCCCACCTTGCCACAGCGACACATGGAAGTGCATGCCACTGCCCGGCTGGTTGGCGAAGGGCTTGGGCATCATCGAGAACAGCAGTCCGTACTGCTCGGCGATGGCTTGCGCGGCCAGCTTGAAGAGCATCACGTTGTCCGCGCTGCGCAGCGCGTCCGCATGCAGGAAGTTCAGCTCGTATTGGCCGTGCGCGTCTTCGTGGTCGATCTGGAACACCTCCAGCCCGCATGCCTGTAGGCCGTAGCTCAGCTCGTTCAGAAAGTCGCGCTGACGCGGCAGGCTCTTGAGGTCGTAAGACGGTTTGTCCAAGGCGTCCTGGGTGTCCGCAGGGGCAATGCCACCCGACTCGGTCTTGCGCAAGAGAAAGAATTCGGGCTCGATGCCGGTTTGCAATTGCCAGCCCCATTCACTCAGTCGCGCCAGCTGACGGCGCAGCACCTGACGCGGGCAGGCGTCGAAGGGTTGGTTCGCCACAAAACCGTCGCAGACCACGCGGGCGTAGCCCGGCATCCAGGACATGGCGCTGGCGGTGGACAGGTCCGCACGGCCGTAGTACTCGGAACGCGGCCCGGTGCGCGGCAGGCCCGTGCCCGCGATGGACGGCCCCGCGAAACCCGCGCCGGTGTCAAGCAGGCTGGGCAGTTGCGCCAAGGGAACGAACTTGCCCTTGGCGACGCCGTGGAGGTCGGTGAATTGGGCCAGCACGGTGTGCACGCCCTCGGCGGCCAAGCGCTCCTGCAAGGCAAGGGGGTCGGCTTGCATTCAGTGAGCAGCTTTCAAGGCCACGCGCAGGATGCCCAGGGCCTCCTCGAAATGCGCTTCGGGAATGGTGAGTGGAAAAAGGAATCGGATCACGTTGCCGTCCACGCCGCAGGTGAGCAGGATCAGTCCGCGCTGCAAGGCCTCGGCCTGCACCTTCTTCGTGAAATCGGCGTTGGGTAAGCCATCGGCCTGGCGGAACTCGACGGCCACCATGGCCCCCAGACCTCGCACGTCCGCGATCTGGGGAACCTGGGCGCGCAGTTGCTCCAGCGTGGCCTTGAGGCGGTCACCGAGCATCTTGCCGCGCTGGGGCAATTGTTCCTCGCGCATCACGTCGATGACGGCATGCGCGGCGGCGATGGCCAGCGGGTTGCCCGCATAGGTGCCGCCCAAACCGCCGGGGGCTGGCGCGTCCATGATGTCAGCCTTGCCCGTCACCGCTGACAGCGGCACGCCATTGGCCAGGGACTTGGCGATGGTCATCAGGTCAGGCACCACGCCGGTCTGGGCCAGGAATTGCTCCATCGCGAACAAGGTGCCGGTGCGGCCAAAACCGCTCTGGATTTCATCGGCGATCAACACGATGCCATGTTCGTCGCAGAGCTGGCGCAGCCAGCGCACGGCCTCGGTCTGGATCACGTTAAAGCCGCCCTCGCCCTGCACTGGCTCGAAGACGATGGCTGCGACACGGCTGGGCTCGATGTCGGCCTTGAAGATGTGATGCACGGCCTTCTTCACGTCGTCCAGCGGCGTGTGGGCATCAGGGTAGGGCGCGTGGTAGATCTCGGGCGGGAAGGGTCCGAAACCCAGCTTGTAAGGCGCGACCTTGCCCGTCAAGGCGACGGCGAACAGACTGCGACCATGGAAGGCCCCACTGAAGGCAATGACGCCCGAGCGCTTGGTGTGGGCGCGCGCGATCTTGATGGCGTTTTCGATCGCCTCCGCGCCGGTGGAGAACAAGGCGGTCTTCTTGGCGTGCGTGCCAGGCGTGAGCTGGTTCAGCTTCTCGGCCAGCGCGATGTAGCTCTCATAAGGCACGACCTGGTAGCAGGTATGGGTGAAGCGTTCCAGTTGTTCCTGGATGGCTCGAACGACCTTGGGGTGTCCGTGTCCGCTGTTCATCACGGCGATACCGCCCGCGAAGTCGAGAAAGCGTCGGCCCTCCACGTCCCAGAGCTCGGCGTTGTCCGCGCGCTCGGCGAAGAAGCTGGCCATCACGCCCACGCCACGCGGCGTGGCGGCGGCCTTGCGGGCCATCAGCTGTTCGTTCTTTGAGTGGTTCATGCTTGTGACTCCTTGAAAGATTCTGACTTCCATGCGCGGCAGCCGTGGGGCCGGCTTTGCCGGATCACTGGCTGCGTCCCCTGGAGGGAAAGCGCCGCAAGGCGCTCAGGGGTGCTTGTCTATCCGTATCCAGGTGGTCTTCAACTCGGTGTACTTGTCAAAGGCGTGCAGCGATTTGTCACGGCCGTTGCCGCTTTGCTTGTAACCGCCAAAGGGCACGGTGATGTCGTCCTCGTCATACTGGTTCACGTGCACGGTGCCCGCGCGCAAGGCGCGCGCGACACGGTGGGCACGACTCAAGTTGTCGCTCCAGACGCTGGCCTGCAAGCCATAGGACGAGTCGTTGGCCAAGCGAATGGCTTCTTCTTCCGTCTTGAAGCGGATGACGGAGAGCACCGGGCCGAAGATTTCCTCGCGCGCGATTTTCATCTGGTTGGTCACGTCGATGAACACCGTCGGTTCGACGTAATAACCGCCCGTTTCCGCCAGCGCGCGCTTGCCGCCGGTCAGCAACGTCGCGCCTTCGCTGGCGCCCGCGTCGATGTAGCCCAGCACGGTCTTGAGCTGGCCTTCGTCCACCAACGCGCCCATTTCGGCATGGCCTGACAAGGGGTCTTGAGGTTGGTACTTCGGCGTTTCGCCTTTGACGCACGCCAAGAACTCGTCGGCCACCTTCTCGTGCACGAAGACACGGGACGGAGCGTTGCAGCTTTCTCCCTGGTTATAGAAGATGCTGCCCGCGACGGTTTGGGCGGCACGCTGGATGTCGGCGTAGTCATCGAACACCACGAAAGCCGATTTGCCGCCGAGTTCGTTGTACACCCGCTTGAGGTTGCTGCGGCCCGCGTAGTCCAGCATGCGCCGGCCGACGCGGGTGCTGCCCGTGAAACCAATCGCGTCCACGTCCATGTGCAGGGCCAAGGCCTCGCCCGCTTCGTGGCCATACCCGGGCACGACATTGAACACCCCCGGTGGCAAGCCCGCCTCCAGCGCCAGCTCGGCCATGCGCAAGGCGGTGAGCGGCGACTTCTCGCTGGGCTTGAGCACCACCGAATTGCCAGCAGCCAGCGCGGGGCCGAGCTTCCACGAGGCCATGAGCATGGGGTAGTTCCAGGGCACGATGGCGCCGATCACGCCCATGGGCTCGCGGGTGATGAGGGCCAAGGCGGTGGCGGGCGTGGGTGCGACTTCGTCGTAGATTTTGTCCACGGCCTCGGCGTACCAGGCGATGGTGCGCGCGCTGCTGCTCACGTCCACGGCCAGCGCCTGCTGCACGGGTTTGCCCATGTCCAGGGATTCGAGTAGCGCCAGTTCCTCACGCGCGGCCAACAGTTTGTCGGCGAAGGCGCGAAGCACTTTCTTGCGAGCGGCGGGGGCTTGCCCGGCCCAACGGCCGTCCTCGAAGGCGGCGCGGGCGCTCTTCACGGCGGCGTCGACGTCGGCTTCACGCCCCCGCGCGATCTCAGCCAAGAGGCGACCATCGATGGGCGAATGCTTGGCGAAGGTCTCGCCACTCACGGCCGCCACGCGCTGACCGTTGATCAGCGCGCGGCCGTCCCTCTTGACCACCTTGGCGGCGGCATGCCAGTCGGGTGCGGGTTTGTTCATGGCAGTGGTTCCCTAGGTGACAAAGGGAAGCCGCTGCGAACGGCTTCCCTTTCGATGGCTTGGACGCGCGGAAGGATCGCGCTCAGAAAAACACCACGAGGGCGGCACCGACGAGGTTGTTGTTCTTTTTGTACTCTTCGTTCTTCACGTCGTAGAACACGTCTTGGTCCGCGCCGTCATACCGGTACTCGAACTTCAGCCAAGCGTTGGGATTGAGCGCGTACTTGAGGCCGAGCGAGACGGCGTAGCGGTTGGCGCCCTTGCACTCTTCGCCGGCGTCACAGTCGGCGGAAGCCTTTTCATCCATGCCCAGGCCATTCACGCCATCCGCACGGACACCCGCACCGTCGTCGAACGCGGTGTAGGTGAACAAGCCGCCGCCATTCTTTTCATTGTTGATGTAGTCACCCCGCACCAGGAACTGCAGACGCGGCGTGAAGAAATACCCCACCGTGGTGGACACGCCCGCCCACTTGGCATCGCTCACACCGTCGTTGGCGGCGTCCTTCTGCGTGCCATACGAAAGCTGCCCACCGAAAGTCCAGTTGCCGCGGTTGTAGTAACCATCGACCTCGAACAATACCGCCGTGCTTTTGTCGGCCACTTCGCCATCCGCGTCCACGGTTTTGTTCCAGTTGTCGGCTTTGCCGACCACACCAGCAAAACCCACGCCCCAGAACTCTTCCGGCCAGTAGTCAAAGCGATAGACCCACGCGGGCGCGGTCTTGCCTTCCGGGGCCCTGGCGCTGTCCACGTTGGCCAGCATGGTGCGCAGCTGCCAGCTGCCGGTGGAGATGTCCAGCCCCGCGCCGGTGTAGGCGACAGGCAGCGTGAAATCGAACAGCAGGTTGTGGGTGATCAGCGAAGACTTCACCGGGTCCGCGTACTCGTACCCAGACCAATCCAGCACCTTGCCCGCGATCATCCGCGTCTGGCGGTCGGACAAAGGAATGGACACCGAAGCCGCGGTGATGGTGTGGTCACCGTTGAGCGGCTGCAACTGCAGGGTGTAAGTCGTGCCATCGTCCGTTTCCTTGGTGAAGGTGATCGTGGCATTGCCAAAGAAAGGCGTATCCGAGTAGCCGCTGAACTCGGAACTCAGGAACTGGAACCCAGCGCGATTGGCGTTCTGGTCGTAGATGTAGGTCGGGTCCATGTAACCCGTGATCTTCAAGCCCTTGAAGCCAGCGGTCTCCCAGGCATCCTCCATCGCCTCGGTCTTGATGATGGTGCGGTTGATGTCCTGCATTTGGTCAGGCGTCAGGCCCATGCGATTCTGTTGAGCGGCGGCCTGCCCCCCCGCTGCGATGCCGAGAGCGAGCGCAGCAACTTGCGCGAGGATGGTGCGGTGGTGGACTCTCATCGGCTTCTCCTTGTGTGAAGGGGTATCGGGTAGGCGGGACCTGAACAGACGGTTTGTCTTTCAACGCGAAATGGGGACCGGGAGCGAGCTCTTCCTAGGACTTTTCTTATTCGTTGCGGGCCGCCGCGCTGATTTCGGCGGCGCGGCGCCGTTCCGCACGCGCCACCAAGATGCTGGCCACGGTGACGCACACGGCCACCACGACGATGATCACCGTGGCGACCGCGTTGACCGAGGGGTTCAACCCCAGACGCGCGCGCGAGAAGATGATGAGTGGCATCGTGGTCGACCCCGGGCCGGACAAGAAGGCCGAGATCACCACGTCGTCCAGCGAGAGGCTGAAGGTCAATAGCCAGGCGGAGACCAGGGCCTGCGAAATCGAAGGCAAGGTGACCAAGGTGAAGACCTGCCAAGGCTTGGCCCCCAGATCCATGGCCGCCTCTTCGAGTTGAGGATTGATGGCCTGCAGTCGAGCGGCGATGACCACGGTGGCGTAGGCCATCCCCATCATCATGTGACCCAAGAGGATCGTGACCAAACCGCGCTCGGGGATGCCGATGGCGCGCTGCAGCGCCACCAGCAACAGCAGCAGGGACAGACCTTGGATGACCTCGGGCATGACCAGCGGTGCGTTGACCATGCCGGAGAAAAAGGTGCGACCACGGAAACGCTTGTACTTGACCAGGGCAAAGGCGGCGAGCGTGCCCAGGGTGACGGACAGGCAGGCCGACAGGAAGGCAATCTTGAGCGAGAGCCAGAGGCCGTTGAGGATTTCCCGGTCACCCGCCAGCTTGACGTACCAGTCCAGCGTGAACCCTTCCCAGCTGGTGGGCAGGGGGGATTTGTTGAAGGAAAAAATGACCAGCGCCATCATCGGCAGGTACAGGAACAGCAGGCCAGCGACCAGCCATCCCTTGCCGAACCCGGCGGCGAAGCGCGAGCTGAACAGGGCTTTGCTCATGTCGAAACACCTCCGCGCTTCGCGCTGCGTTGCGAGCTTGCTTGACGAAACATCAGGGTATGGCTCTGCGCTGCGTTCATTTCGCCTTCTCCTGGGCCTCGGCCTGGTACCTGTTGAAGATGGCCAGGGGCACGACAATCAGCAACACCAGCACCACGGCGACGGTGGAGGCCATGGGCCAATCGTTGTTGCTGAAGAATTCGTCCCACAGCACGCGGCCAATCATCAAGGTGCGCGCACCGCCCAGCATTTCGGGAATGACGAACTCGCCGATGCAGGGAATGAAAACCAGCATGGAACCCGCGATGATGCCGGCCTTGGACAGCGGCACCGTGACCTTCCAGAACGCCGTCCAGGGCGTCGCACCCAGATCCGCGGCGGCCTCCAGCAGGCGCAGATCCATCTTGGCCAGGTTCGCGTAAAGCGGCAGGATCATGAAAGGCAGGTAGGTGTAGGTCATCCCGATGACCAAGGAGAACGGCGTGTACAGGTACATGCCCGGCGCGTCGATGACGCCCATCGCCATGAGCAGATGGTCCAGCCCCAGGAAGTTCAGCGCCGACGCCCCCCAGCCTCCCTCGCTGAGCAAGCCCTTCCACGCGTAGACGCGCAACAGGAAGGACGTCCAGAAGGGCAGCATGACCAGCATCAACAGCAAGGGCTGCACCGTGGCCTTGGCCCGCGCCATGAAGTAGGCGAAGGGATAACCGATGAACAGGCAGCAGGCCGTGGTGACGGCCGCGTACTTCAGACTGGAGAGATAGGCCCTGACGTAGAGGTCGTCGCTGAACAGAAAGACGTAGTTGGCGTATTTGAAGCTCAGGTTCACCACGCCATCCTTGATGGTCATCAGCTCCTGGGCCATCACCGGTCCCATCTCGGACACCGAGTAATTGAGGACGATCAGGAAAGGCGCGAGGAAGAAGAGCAGCAACCAGACATAGGGGATGCCGATGACGGCGCTGCGGCCACGCCACCAGGCGGGGCGAAAGCGCACGTAACCCGTGCCCGAGTCAGGCGCGGCGGAAGAGGGGGAGATGACACTGCTCATGGCGGGGTCCTGCTTGCCTGTGGCACCTCGTTTTATTGCGTGAGCACGACCTGGGCCTGCGGGCTCCAATGCGCCCAGACCTCGTCGTCCCAGGTGAAGATATCGTCCGGGTGTCGCTCCGTGTTGGCCATGCTGACCTTGAGCGTCGCGCCGCTGGCCAGCTTCACACGGTAGATCGTCAGTCCGCCAAAATAAGACAGCTCCTTGACCGTGCCCTTGACCGTGTTGAAACGCGTGTCCTCGGGCGCCTGGCGCGACAGCTTGATTTTCTCGGGCCGCAGGGCGACCGTGACCGCCATGTCCTCGGTGCCGGTGATGCCGTGGCCCACGTAGTGCCGCACGTCGGCGCAGGCGATCTCGCAATGGGCCGCGTCGTCCACGTCCAGCGTGCCATCCATCAGGTTGACGTTGCCGATGAAGTCAGCCACGAAGCGCGATTGCGGGGTTTCATAGATTTCGCCCGGCGCACCGACCTGCAGGAAGCGCCCTTCGCTCATGACAGCCAGGCGCGAGGCCATGGTCATGGCCTCTTCCTGATCGTGCGTGACCATCACGCAGGTCACGCCCACCTGCTCAATGATGTTGACCAGTTCGATCTGGGTCTGCTCGCGCAACTTCTTGTCCAGCGCGCCCAGGGGCTCGTCCAGCAACAGCAACTGAGGTTGTTTGGCCAGGCTGCGCGCCAAGGCCACGCGCTGCTGCTGCCCGCCGGAGAGCTGGTGCGGCTTGCGCTGAGCGAATTTGCCCAGTTGCACCAGCTTGAGCATGGCCTCGACGCGCTCGGCCACCTCGGCCTTGGGCATGCCCTCGCGGCGTAGGCCAAAAGCGATGTTGTCCCAGACCGTCAGGTGCGGAAACAGGGCGTAGGACTGGAACATCATGTTGAGCGGCCGCTCGTAGGGCGGTAGCCCCACGAGGTCCACCCCGTCCAGCACGATGCTGCCGGCCGTCGGCGTCTCGAACCCAGCCAGCATGCGCAGCAGGGTGGTCTTGCCGCAGCCCGAGGGGCCCAGCAAGGCAAAGATCTCGCCCTTGGCGATGTCGATGTTGACGTTGTTGACCGCCTTGTACCCGCCAAATTCCTTCACCACGCTCTTGATCTGCAGGAATTTCGCGTTATGGCTGCTCTTTGGGCTGCTCATTCTTCGCCTTGAGACTAGGGTTGAAAAGGGGCGATTATCGTGATCCTGGGCGGCCTTGCCTTACATGCCGGTCTTGAAGGCGGTGTAGACCCGACTTTGGTTGCGCCGGATGTCATTGGTCAGCTGTTGTTCGGAATAGCCCACCATCTTGCCCATGTCGGCGGGGGACAGGAACACCGTGCTGTTGTTCGCCACCGATGGATTGATGAACTGCTTGGAAGCGCTGTAGGTGCCGTTCGGGTAGAACACCTTGTTGGTCAGCCCGGCGTTGACCTGGGCACGCAGGATGTAGTCGATGAACTTGTAAGCGTTCTCGATGTGCGGGGCATCCGCGGGAATGGCCATGACGTCGAAGAACAGCAAGCCGCCGGTGGAGGGCACCAGCGCCTGGATGTTCTGCCCGGTCTTGCCGTCAATGGCGCGCTGCCGGGCGATGTTGATGTCACCCGACCAGCCCAAGGCCAGGCAGATGGAGCCGCTGGCCATGTCGTTGATGTAGCCCGAGGAGCTGAACAGCGTGACGGAGGGGCGAATGCTCTTGAGCAGGGCCAAGGCCGCGTTGTAGTCCGCCGCGCTCTTGGAAACGCGGGGTTTGCCCAGGTAGTGCAGGGCGGCAGGCACGACTTCGTCGGCCGAGTCCAACACCGACACACCACAGGATTTCAGTTTGCTCACCAACTCGGGCTTGAAGAGCAAGTCCCAGACATTGGCGGGCAGTTCACCGCCGATCGCCTTCTTGACCTTGTCCACGTTGATGCCCAGGGTGGTGTAGCCCCAGAGCCAAGGCACCAGGTACTGGTTCCCGGGGTCCACTGCGGCCAGCTGGGACATGAGCGGCGCCTCAAGGTTCTTGAGGTTGGGAATCTTGCTGCGGTCCAGCGGCGTGAACAAGCCCGCGGAGAGCTGGAGCGCGGCCCAGTTCGAGGAGGGCACCACGATGTCGTAACCCGTCTTGCCCGCCACCAGCTTGGCGTGCAGGATTTCGTTGTTGTCGAAGTTGTCGTAGCGGACCTTGATGCCGGTTTCCTTCTCGAAATTGGCGATCGTTTCGTCCCCGATGTAGTCGGACCAGTTGTAGACGTTCAAGACCTTGGCTTCCTGCGCGGAAGCGCTCGCTCCCCAGAGGAGGGAGGCCGAGGACAGCAGCACCGCGGCCACCGTGGCGAGCGCGGAACAAGGGCGGAAATTCAGCTTCATGACGATGGCCTCCTAATGCCGAAGAGTGATGCAGGAACGATCAAGTCTTGAGGACGAGGGAAACTCGAATACGCGATTCTGGGCTGATTTTCAGCCAATACGGCGGGCCCAATCCACCTCGGGCGCATGGAAGTGGCGGAGGCAAAGTCCGTGCCACCCGCCAGGGCCAAGCCGCTTGGCCAGGCCCATCAGAAGGCGCCTTTCTGCCGAAGTTCCGCCACGGTGAGGTCCAGGCAGCGGCGGATCAGCGCCAGCATCTCATCGATCTGCGCGCGGGTCATCGACAGTGGCGGCGCGATGATCATGCGGTCCCCCACGGCGCGCATGATGAGGCCCTCTCGGAAGCAGTGCGCCCGGCACATCATGCCGACGGCCAATTCGCCCGGAAAGGCCGCTCCACTGGCTTTGTCGCGCACCAGCTGCAAGGCACCCATCAGGCCACAGGTCTGGGCCTCTCCCACCAGGGGATGCTCGGCCAGCTCGGCGTACCGCTCGGCCAAGTAGGGCCCCGTGTCTTGCCGCACGCGTTCAACCAGCCCCTCGCGCTGAATGAGTCGGATATTGGCCACCGCCACAGCGCAGGCCACCGGATGGCCGCTGTAGGTGTAGCCATGGGCGAACTCGCCACCGTTGGCGAGCGCCTTGGCCACGCGCTCGCCCACCATCACGCCGCCCAAGGGGATATAGCCGCTGGTCACGCCCTTGGCGAAGGTCATGAGGTCGGGTTTCGTGCCCATGGTCTCGCAGCCGAACCATTGGCCGGTGCGCCCAAAGCCGGTGATCACCTCGTCGGACACCAGCAGGATGCCGTGCTGGTCACAAATGCGCTGGATCTCGGGCCAGTAGGTGGACGGCGGCACGATCACGCCACCCGCGCCCTGCACCGGCTCGCCGATGAAGGCCGCCACGCGACCGGGGCCGATTTCCTGGATCTTTTGTTCAAGCCAGTGGGCGGCTTTGATGCCGAAGTCGTCACGACTCAGACGCTGGCCCTTCTCGTCGCGCCCCAGCGCAAACCAGAACGGCTGTTCGATGTGCACGATATCGGGAATGGGCAGACCCCCTTGTTGGTGCATCTCGGACATGCCGCCCAGCGAGGCGCCAGCCATGGTAGAGCCGTGGTAAGCGTTCTTGCGGCTGATGATGACCTTGCGCTCGGGCTGGCCCTGCAAATCCCAGTAGCGCCGCACCAGTCGCACGATGGTGTCGTTGCTCTCCGAGCCCGAACCACCAAAGAAGACATGCTGGAATTGCGGCGGCGTGATCTCCGCCAGCAACTCGGCGAGTTCGATGGCGGGCGGCGTGGCCGTGTTGAAGAAGCTGTTGTAGAAGGGCAGCGTCTGCAACTGCCGCGTCGCGGCATCGATCAGTTCCTGACGGCCATAACCCACGTTGACGCACCAGAGCCCGCTCATGGCGTCGAGGATCTTCTGCCCCTCGCTGTCCCAGATGTAGATGTCGTCGGCACGGGTGATGATGCGCGCCCCCTTGCGCGCCAGCGCCGCGGAGTCCGTGAAGGGATGCAGGTAATGCGCGGAGTCCGCGTGCTGCCATTCGGCGGTGGTGCGTTGCGCTACAGGTTTCATGCGTGCATTCATTGACCAAGCTTTCCTTCGTGGGCTCTCGTGGAACCGGCTTTACCGGGCCACTGAGTGCACCCCCTTGGGGGAGAGGCGCCGAGGGCGCCTCGGGGGGATCCATGTTCTTCAGACGTGCAATAAGAGGTGCTCGCGTTCCCAGGGTGAGATGACCTTCATGTACTCGTCGAACTCAATCTCCTTGATCTCGCTGTAGACGGTCACGAACTCGCGGCCCAGTACCTCGTGCAGATCGGTCTCCTTGCGCAGCAAGTCCAGCGCGTCACTCTGCCCGCGTGGCAGGGCAAAGGGCGTGAGGTAGGCGTCGCCCTTCATCTCGTCCTTGGGCTTGATCTTGTTCTTCAGGCCTAGGTAACCGCAGGCCAGGGTCACGGCCATGGCGATGTAGGGGTTGGCGTCCGCGCCGATCACGCGGTTTTCCAAGCGGCGCGCCTCGGGGGTGGAAATCGGCGAGCGGATGCCGACCGTGCGGTTGTCCTGCCCCCACTCGATGTTGATGGGTGCGGCCGTGAAGCGCGACAGGCGACGGTAGCTATTGACGTAAGGCGCCAACAGGGCCATCGCCGCTGGCGTGTACTTCTGCAGGCCACCGATGTAGTGGTAGAAGGCGTCCGAGGGCGCGCCATCGGGCTTGCTGAAGATGTTGCGACCCGACTTGTCCACCACGCTCTGGTGGATGTGCATGGCGCTGCCCGGCTCGCCCGCGATGGGCTTGGCCATGAAGGTCGCGTACATGTCATGGCGCATCGCGGCCTCGCGCACCGTGCGCTTGAAGAAGAACACCTCGTCGGCCAGGCCCAGAGGATGGGCGTGGAAGAAGTTGATCTCCATCTGACCCGCGCCGACCTCATGGATCAAGGTGTCCACGTTCAAGCCCATCTGCTCGCAGTAGGCGTAGATGTCCTCGAACAGCGGATCGAACTCGTTGACCGCGTCGATGCTGTAGGCCTGGCGCGAGGTCTCGGCGCGCCCGCTGCGACCAATCGGAGGACGCAGCGGCGTGTTGGCGTCGGTGTTGCGCGCGGTCAGGTAGAACTCCAACTCGGGCGCGACCACCGGGTTCCAGCCCTCCGCGGCGTAGAGGTCACAGACCTTGCGCAGCACGCTGCGCGGCGCGTAGGGAATGAGCTTGCCATCGTGATCGAAGCAATCGTGGATGACCTGGGCCGTGGGGTCGATGGCCCAGGGCACGATGCGCACCGTGCTGGGGTCGGGGCGCAACTGCATGTCGCGGTCGGTGGGGTCGATGACGTCGTAGTAGGGGCCGTCCTCCGGGAATTCACCCGTGACGCTCATGGCCACCGTCACCTGTGGCAGGCGCATGCCGCGGTCCTCGGTGAATTTCTCGCGCGGCAGGATCTTGCCGCGGGCCACGCCAGTCAAGTCCGGCACGAGGCATTCGATTTCGGTGACGCGGCGTTCATTGAGCCACTGTTCGAGTTCGGCAAAGCCGAAGTTGTTTTTTTCAACCATGGGGATCTCTCACTGTTCTGTTCGATAAGGACCGGTGCAAGCGAACCGCCAGGGCGGGCTGTTCTCGCGACCGGCCAGATTCCTCGCGATGGCCCGCGCGCACGCAGGCAGGGCAAGGGCGTCAGGCACGGAGAGCGGCTGGCTGAGGGGCGCGGTGCCGGTCACGATAGAGCACGCAGGCATCACCGAAGGCCCGGAACAGCTTTTGTGAAATGGGGTTGTGCGCGGCCAGCCACTCGGGGTGCCACTGCACGCAGAGGTTGAAGCCTTGCACGGGCCGACCCGCAATGGCTTCGGCGGAAAAGGCTTCCACCAGACCGTCCGGCGCGCGCGCTTCCACCCGCAGGCCGGGCGCCAATTGGTTCACGCCCTGACCATGCACGGAATTCACCTGAAACTCCATCTGGTCCACGATGGCGGCCAAGCGGCCACCCGACTGAACATGGACCGGATGCGCCGGGCCATACACCACTTCGGGCGGGGCCTTGGGGTCATGGGGGGCGCCTCGGTGGTCGTTCTTGCCCACGACTTCCTGCACGGCCTGGTGCAGGCTGCCGCCCAGCGCCACATTGGTTTCCTGGAAGCCACGGCAAATCGCGAAGAGCGGGATGCCCCGCTCCAACGCGGCGCGAATGAAGGGCAGGGTCCATGCGTCGCGATCCGGGTCGAGCGGCAGGCTGGGGTCGTGCACCGTTTCCTCGAAATGGCTGGGATGCACATTGGACGGGGAACCGGTCAGGAACACGCCATCGGCCAAGTCGAGCAAGGCCTGCATTTCGCGCGCGTCCACCGCGCCCGGCACGACCAAGGGCTGGCAACCGGCGAGGCGGACGGCGTCGATGTATTTCTTGCCTGCGATGTGGAAGGGATGATCCCCGACCTGCCGGTTGCAGGAGGGCACCAGAACCAGGGGTTTTCTCTCCGAAGACGCGGCCCCCGCGCTCGAAACGAGGGGCTGGACGGACAGGGGCATGGGCGCGTTCACAGCAAATCCTTGATGCGGTAGTAGGCCATGCCCAGCACCAGCGCCGGTGTTCGCAGCCAGCGTCCCCCTGGAAACGGTCGATGCTGGATGCGCGCGAAGATGTCGAATCGCTCGGCCTGGCCTGCGATGGCCTCGGCCACCAGCTTACCCGCCAAACCGGTCAACGCCAAGCCATGACCGGAAAAGCCTTGCAGATAAAAAATATTCGCGTGCCCAGGCTGGCCGGTGCGTTGGGACAGTCGACCGAAATCGGGCGCGCGGTTCATCGAGATGTCCACGAAACCGCCCCACGCGTATTCGGCCTTCACGTCCTTCAATTGCGGGAAGGACAGCAGCATGCGTCGGCGCATGCTCTCAGCGAGGTTCATCGGCGTGGCCTTGCTGTAACTGACGCGCCCACCGTAGAGCATGCGGTGGTCCTGCATGGGACGGAAGTAATCCAGCACGAAATTGGTGTCGCAGACCGCCGCGCCGCTGGGAATCAGCGAGTCGGCCAGGGCCGGGGCCATGCGTTCGGAAGCGATGATGTAGGTGCCCACTGGCATGATGCGCGCCTCCAGCGCGCGGGCGATTTCCTGCAAGTACACGTTGCCCGCCAGCAGCACATGGCGGGCGCGCACGCTGCCGTGGACAGCGCCCTGACCCGCCACCTGGGTCACGGTGCGCAGGGTGGTGAGCGCGCCATCGGCCTGGGTTTCCATCGCCGTCACGGCCGTGTCTTCATGGATGCGCACGCCGGCCTGGGCCGCCGCGGCCGCCAGCCCCTGTGTGTACTTGAGCGGATGCAGATGCCCGTTGAAGTCATCGTAGACCCCGCTGTGAAAACGCGGGCTGGCGATCCAGCGCGGCATGTCCTGCGGTTCGATCCAGCGGCTCTGGAAGTCGTAGCGCCGGAGCATGTCCTCTTGCCAGGCGCGCAAAGTGCGCGCCTTGCGCGCGTTGACCGCCAAGGTCAGGTAGCCGGACCGCCATTCGCAATCGATGGCGTGGCGCGCCCGACGCTCGTGCACCAAATTCACGGCTTCGACCGTCATGTCCCAGACACGGCGGGCCACGGTGGCGCCCAGTTGCTCCTCGATCACGGAGATATCGCTGGCCAGGCCTGCGATGACCTGCCCGCCGTTGCGGCCCGAGGCACCCCAGCCCACCTCGCGCGCTTCCAGCACGGTCACGCTGTAACCCCTGGCGCTGAGTTCCAGTGCCGCCGACAGCCCGGCCAGACCGCCGCCGACCACGGCAACGTCAGCCGCCACGTCGTCTTGCAAGGCGAGGTGATGCCGGGTACGCGGCGCGGTGGCCGCGTAATAGGAGTTGCGGGTCAGGTCCTGGTCCGTTTCGAGCAGTGTCTTGAACATCCGGCTGACCCCTTGCGTTTTAACCCTTGCGTGGCGATCAGCCCCGCTTCAGCACATCGGCCAGCGTGCCAACCAGCTGGTCAATCTGCGCCTTCGAGATGATGAGCGGCGGCGACATCGCGATGGTGTCGCCCGTGGTGCGGATCAGCACGCCGTGGTCAAAACACTCCAGGAAGATGTCGAAGGCGCGCTTGCCCGGCAAGCCCGCCAGCGGGGCCAGTTCCACCGCGCCCACGAGACCGATGTTGCGGATGTCGATCACATGCGGCAGTCCCTTGAGCGCGTGCAGGGCGTCGGCGAAGTAGCTTTCGAGTTCGGCGCCGCGCGTGAGCAAGCCTTCCTCCGCGTAGGTGTCCAGCGTGGCCAAAGCCGCCGCGCAGGCCAGTGGGTGGCCCGAGTAGGTGTAGCCATGGGCGAATTCAATGACGTGCGGCGCGCTGTCCACATGGGTCAGCGTTTCATGGATGGCCTGCTTCGCGAACACCGCGCCCATGGGCACTGTGCCGTTGCTGATGCCCTTGGCCGTGGTCATCAGGTCGGGGGTCACGCCAAAGCGCGTGGCACCAAAGGGCGCGCCGAGGCGACCGAAGCCGGTGATGACCTCGTCGAAGATCAGCAGGATGCCGTGCTTGTCGCAAATCTCGCGCAGGCGCTTCAGATAGCCCTCGGGCGGGAGCACCACGCCCGTGGAGCCGGCCACGGGCTCGACGATCACGGCGGCGATGGTGCTGGCGTCGTGCAAGGCCACGATGCGTTCCAGGTCCTCGGCCAGTTCCGGGCCGCCGTGCACGGGCACGCCGCGGCTGTAGGCGTTGCGCGCGGGGTCATGGGTGTGGCGCAGGTGGTCCACGCCAGTCAGCATGGGGCCGAAGGTTTTGCGGTTGCCCACGATGCCACCCACCGAGATGCCGCCGAAGTTGACGCCGTGGTAGCCACGCTCGCGGCCAATGAAACGGGTGCGCGTACCTTGACCTCGCGCGCGGTGGTAGGCCACGGCCATTTTGAGCGCGGTGTCCACCGATTCAGAACCCGAGTTGGTGAAGAACACCCGGTTCAGGCCCGCAGGCGTGATCTGGACCAAGCGCTCGGCCAGTTCGAAGGACTTGGGGTGCGCCATGTTGAAAGGCGGTGCGTAGTCCAGCTCGGCCACCTGCTTTTGCACCGCCTCGACGATCTTCGGACGCGCATGTCCGGCATTCACGCACCACAGGCCCGCGATGCCGTCCAGGATCTGCCGGCCCTCGGGCGTCCAGAAATGCATGTCCTTGGCCTTGGCCAGGAGGCGCGGCGCGCTCTTGAACTGGCGGCTGGCGGTGAAGGGCATCCAAAAGGCGTCCATGGCCGGTGTGTGGGCTGGGGTATGGGCGGCAGTCTGGGCCAGAAGAGAGGCGTCGATGGCTTTGTTCATGATCGATGGAAGAAAGAGAAAACCAGGCCCAAACCAGGTTGTACGGGTCCGTTTCAAGCAAGAAATCTGCCCCCGCATGCCAGAGGCAGGCCGATGCCCGCAGTCTAGAGAAAGGTGGACGCAATGTGCTTGCGCAATCGACTGGGAAGGGCCCGCAACCATGCAATAAGATTGCGTCAATTTTGTTTCTGGAAAATTTTCATGCGAATTAAGTCCGGAACGATCGCACAGGATGCCACACTCGATGCAATCGACCGCGCCATCCTGCGCGAACTCCAGGCGGACGGACGCTGCTCCAATCTGGAGCTGGCGCAGCGCGTGCACCTTTCGCCGTCGGCCTGCCTGAGGCGCGTCAAGACCCTGGAAGACGCTGGCGTGATCGCCCGCTACGTCGCCTTGCTGAACCCGCGCGCCATCGGCAAAAGTGGCTCGAGCTTCACCATCGTCAACCTGGAAAGCACCGCGCAAGCGCGGATTGAGGCCTTCGAGCGAGCGGTGCAGGACCAGCCGGAAATCCTGGACTGTCATTACGTGGCCGGAAGCAACGACTACCTCATCCGCTTCAGCTACCGCGACGCCGAGGACTTGGAGCGCGTGCATCGCGAAGTGCTGATGCAGCTGCCGGGCGTGGCCCGTGTGAACTCCATGCTGGTGCTGCGCACCGTGAAGAAGACCACGGCCCTGCCACTGGAATGAATAGCCTGGCCACTCTGGCCTAGCCTACCTCACCTAGCCATGCAAAAAAAACCCACCCATTTGGCGCTGGCCGCTGCCTGTGGCGCCGGCTTCCTCTGGGGCACCGGCGCGCTGGTCGTGCAGGTGCTGATCCAGCGTCACGGCTTCACGCCTGAGAACATCTCCTTCTGGCGCTTTGTCGTGGGCGCCCTGGTGCTACTGGTCGTGTTTGGCCGCCCCGCGCAATGGCCTGCGTTCTGGCGCGCATTGCGCCCCATGTTGGGCACCCTGCTGGCGGCGGGCGCGGCGATGGCGGGTTATGTGCTGTTGTGGTTCTACGGGATTGAGCGGATCGGAGCGGCCATTCCGACCTTGATCGCACTGTGCCTGCCGCCGGTGCTCGTCACCCTGATCGCGCTGGCACGCGGTCAAGAACGCCCCAGCTGGCTGCTGCTGGGGCTGCTGGGACTGTCCTTGCTGGGCACCTTGCTGCTGGTGCTGCCGCATGAAACCGGCTCAGGAAAGCCTGCGGCGGCGGCCGCAGACAGCTGGCAAGTGGTGTTGGGCGTGAGCTTCGCGATCGGCTCGGCCCTGCTCTACACGGGGTTCACGCTGGTCAGCGGCAAGCTTTCAAGCACGCTGGGCGCCGGCCCGGCCACCCTGGGTCTGACGGTGGTGGCCGCCGCCGTCATGGGCCTGTCCGCCCTGCACCGCCCCCTGCACTGGCCGACGGATGTGCCGCCGCAGGCCTGGTTTCTGTACCTGGGCATCATCACTGCGGCGCTGGCCCTGCTGGCCTTCAGCTGGGGCGCGGCACGCCTGTCGCCGACCCTGCTGACCATCGCCGTGCTGGTGGAGCCTCTGACCACGGTGCTGCTGGCAGCCTGGCTGCTGGGTGAGCAACTCAGCCTGGCGCAATGGCTGGGGGGCGCCTTGCTGCTGGCCAGCATCTGGGGTTTGGGCCAGCGTGAAAACCGGCATCGGGCTTGAACGCGATCCGCGCGACCCGCCGATGCGCGCGGCCGCAGTGCCGATGATGAAAAAGTAAAGGGGGCCGCTCGCCCCCTTTCGTCGCGAATATCCGTCGACCCATCCCCGCTCAGACCACCGCGCCGGAGTTCGGGTCCTTGGGGTCGTGCTTGGCTTTGTCTGGCACGGCCTTCACCAAGTCTTCGCGCTTGACCCCCAGCCACATGGCGATCGACGCGGCCACGAAGACGGACGAGTAGATGCCGAAGCAGATGCCGATGGTCAGCGCCATGGCGAAGTAATGCAGGGTGGGGCCACCGAAGATCAGCATGGACAGCACCACCAGCTGCGTGCTGCCGTGGGTGATGATGGTGCGGCTGATGGTGCTGGTGATGGCGTGGTCGATGGTGGCCTTCACGTCCATCTTGCGGTTGCGGCGGAAACTCTCGCGAATGCGATCGAAGATCACGACCGATTCGTTCACCGAGTACCCGAGCACGGCCAACACCGCGGCGAGCACCGGCAGCGAGAACTCCCACTGGAAGAAGGCGAAGAAGCCCAGGATGATCACCACGTCGTGCAGGTTGGCGATGATGCCGGCGACGCCAAACTTCCACTCGAAGCGCACGGCCAGGTAGATCACGATGCCGATCACCACGAAGGCCAGGGCCTTGAGACCATCCAGCGCCAATTCGTCCCCAACCTGCGGACCGACGAACTCGCTGCGCCGCAGCGTGGCCCCCGCGTCAGCCGCCTGCAAGACGCTCAGCACTTGAGCGCTTTGCTCGCTGGAGCTCACGCCCTTGACGGCGGGCAGGCGGATCAGCACGTCGCGCGCCGTGCCGAAGTTCTGCACCTGCACATCGGTGTAGCCCAGTTTGGCGATGCCCCCGCGTATGGCTTCCAGGTCGGCGGTCTGCGTGTAGCTCACCTCCATCAAGGTGCCGCCGGTGAACTCGACCGACAGGTGCAGCCCGCGCGTGACGAGGAAGAACACCGCCAACAGGAATGTGACAGCCGAGACGACATTCAGCACCAGCGCGTGGCGCATGAAGGGAATGTCGCGGCGAATCTTGAAAAATTCCATTTTTAGTCCGTCTAAAAATGGAATTTTCGGCGGAGGCTCACATTAGCGCGCAGCGCATGTGAGCCGTAGCCAAAAACTCCATATTTGCTTTACTGCTCCGTCTTGCCCACCGTCTGCCCCTCGGGCCGCCACACCGTTCCGATGGACACGCTCTTGAGCTTCTTGCGGCTGCCGTACCAGAGGTTGACCAGGCCGCGCGAGAAGAACACCGCAGAGAACATGCTGGTCACGATGCCCAGGCAGTGCACGACCGCGAAGCCCCGCACCGGTCCCGTGCCGAAGGCCAACAAGGCCAGGCCCGCGATCAGCGTGGTGACGTTTGAATCCAAGATGGTGGCCCAGGCACGTTCGTAGCCCGCGTGAATGGCCGCTTGCGGCGAGGCGCCATTGCGCAGTTCCTCGCGCACCCGTTCGTTGATCAGCACGTTGGCGTCGATGGCCATGCCCAGCACCAGGGCCATGGCCGCCATGCCCGGCAGGGTGAGCGTGGCCTGCAGCATGGACAGGACCGCCACCAGCAACAGCAGGTTGACGGCCAGGGCCACGGCGGAGAACACACCAAACAGCATGTAATACACGCACATGAAGGCCGCCACGGCGACGAAGCCCCAGGTCACGCTGGCAAAACCCTTGCTGATGTTGTCGGCGCCCAGGCTCGGGCCGATGGTGCGTTCCTCGATGATTTCCATCGGCGCAGCCAGCGAACCGGCGCGCAGCAGCAGGGCCGTGTCGGCGGCCTCGGTCGTGCTCATGCGGCCGGAAATCTGCACCCGCCCGCCGCCAATCTCGCCCCGGATGACCGGCGCGGTCACGACCTCGCCCTGGCCCTTCTCGAACAGGATGATGGCCATGCGCTTGCCGATGTTCTCGCGCGTCACGTCCTTGAAGATGCGTGCGCCCTTGGCGTCCAGCACCAGGTTGACGGTGGGCTCATGGGTCTGACTGTCAAAGCCCGGTTGGGCATCGGTCAGGTTCTCGCCGGTGAGCACCACCTGCTTCTTGACGATGACCGGCTGACCATTGCGCTCCAGATAGCGCTCGGACGTGAAGGGCACGGAACCGGTGCCGAGTTCCGCAGCACGGCCTTCCGTGCTCTCGTCCACCATGCGCAATTCCAGCGTGGCGGTGCGGCCCAGGATGTCCTTGGCCTTGGCCGTGTCCTGCACACCGGGCAGCTGCACGACGATGCGGTCGGCACCTTGCTGCTGGATCACCGGCTCGGCCACGCCCAGCTCGTTGATGCGGTTGTGCAGGGTGGTGATGTTCTGCTTGAGCGCCTGGTCTTGCACGAGGCGCATGGCCGCCGGCTTGAGGCTCAGGCTGAGCTTGAGGTCGCCGCCGTCATTGCTCTCGACGAGTTGCAGGTCGGCGAACTGATCCAGCAGCACGCGCCGGGTGGCTTCGGCCGTGGCGGTGGCGTCGGTGCCACGCAGGCGGATCTCGATCGTGTCGCCATTGCGCGCGATGCCACCGTGCCGGATGTTCTTTTCGCGCAGCGTGGTGCGCAGGTCACCGGCCAGCGACTCAGCCTTCTTGGTCAGAGCGGCCTGCATGTCGACCTGCAACATGAAGTGCACGCCACCGCGCAAGTCCAGGCCCAGGTACATGGGCGCGGCGCGCAGCGAGGTCAGCCAGGCCGGGGTGTTGGAAATCAGGTTGAGCGCGACGATGTAGCCCGAGGCGGCCGGGTCAGGGTTGAGCGCGTGGTTGATCGCGTCCTTGGCCCGCAGCTGCGAGTCCGTCGAATCGAAGCGCACGCGCAGCGAACCGTTGGCCACTCCCGTGTCCAGTTGCACGGCCAGCGGCGACAGCCCGGCTAGCTTGAGCGCCTCCTCGACGCGCGCCTGCACACCGAGATCCACCTTTTGGGTGGCCCGGGCCGGCGACACCTGCACCGCCGGGGCTTCGCCAAAGAAATTGGGCGCCGTGTAGATGGCGCCCACCAGCAAGGCGATCACGATGATCGCGTACTTCCACAGAGGGTAACGGTTCATGGCGGGATCGCGCCGTGCAAGGACACGAGAGGAAAAGCGGGTTCGGAGCGCCCGGACGACCAACGCGTCGGCCTGGCGCTCCCTTGGAGGCTTACTTCAGCGTGCCCTTGGGCAGCACTTGGGCCACGGCGTGGCGCTGGATCTGCACTTCGACGCCGGAGGCGATTTCCAGGCCGAGTTGGTTGTCGCCGACGCTGCTGACGCGGCCGAGGATGCCGCCGACCGTCACGACCTCGTCACCCTTGGCCAGCGCGTCGACCATGGCGCGGTGTTCCTTCTGCTTCTTCATCTGCGGACGGATCATGATGAAGTACAGCACCACGAACATCAGCACGATGGGCAGCATGCTCATCAGGGAGGATTGCAGGCCGCCTTCGGGGGCAGCGGCGGGCGCGGTCTGGGCGTAAGCGGTGGAAATGAACACAGTGGGCTCCTGGCGGTTGTAGAGAAGCGCTCGCGGTCAGAAAGAGACTCCGTCCGCGCGCAAAGCCGCTGATTGTACGGGGGCTGTCCAGCAGGTCCGCGGTGCCCCAAGCAGCCTTGGGGGATCAGCGCGCTTTTGTCGATCAGCTCGGTTAGGACCTGTTCACACTCATCTCCCGAGTGTGAACAGGCCCTAGATCACCTCGAGGCTCCACCGGGCCCTGGCCCGACCCACCTTGCCATGCCGCACCGCACCCGAAGCAAGGCGCGCAACCACGCTGGCCACGCCAGACGCACCCGCGCTGCGGGCCATACCCCCCCGTGTTCCGTAAATCCCCTACGGTCTGTATAGAATTAATGCGCACTGCTCCACCTGCAACCTGCTTACCCACCAGGCCATGCAGCGGGCGTCTCAGCTCCCCGCTTTCTGTTCAGCTCTTCCTCATTGCCGCCATCCCATGAAAAACGCCGCCCCCGCACGCCCCTTCACGCTTCTTCAACCCATGCTGCTGTGCCTGCTGGCCAGCGCAGGGGGGTCCCATGCCCCCGCCGCCCTGGCCGCTGAATGGGACGGCTACAGCTTCAGCGTCCTCGGGGGCGCTCCCCTGCAGAGCTCCAGGGTCAGCGCTGAAGCGCGCGGGCCCAGATCCACCTCCTACTTCAGCCAGGCGACCGACGTCACGCAGGTTGCAGCGGAGGGCTCGGGCCGTTCTTCCGGCGCGGACTGGGGCGGCAGCGTCAAGATGGGCTACAGCTGGCAATCCGGCAATGTGGTCACGGGCATCGACGTCAGCACCGACACCGGTGTTGACCAGTCCTTCACCAACCGCGCCGCTTTTGCATCGGACCCACTTGCCTCCCGGTTCAGCATCACCCAACGCATCAAGACCGATCCGGTGCTGGCCATCCGCCCCCGCGTCGGCTGGGCCTGGGACAACACCATGGTCTATGGGACGGTCGGCCTGGCCGCCGTGCGGGTGAGCCTGGAAACCACCTACAGCGACAACTACCCCTGGAACGGGGCGGGGAATGCATCCGGCTCCAGCTCCAGCTCCGAGACGAAGATCGGTCCCGTCATCGGCTTCGGTGCCGACTACGCCCTGAGCAAGGCCTGGTCCCTGTCCGCTCAGTACCTGTATGCCGACTTTGGCAGCGTCAGCAACTCGACCACCGTCACGCACTCCAACATAAACACTCCTGATGGGCGGGACGTCATCGACTCTTCTGCCGATTTGCGCACACAGTCCGTGATGGTCGGCCTGACCTACCGCTTCAAGGACTGAGCGCTCCAGGGCCCGTTCGCACGTGAGAAATGCGTGTGAACAGGCCAGCGGGCTCAGCCCAGGCGCGCCGGGCCGCGCGTCAGAACTTGAGCCGCCCGCCAAGCAGCCATCTGCTTGGACCAGACCGCCCGCACCGCCGCCAGATTCCGCGCCTTGACATGGCCATAGCCCCGAATCTGCTCGGGCAGGCGGGCGATCTCGGCGGCAGCGGCCAGATTCTGCGCGGACAAATTGGCCAGCAACTCCTCGATGCAGGCCCGGTATTCGCCAATCAGCGCGCGCTCGGTCTTGCGCTCTTCGGTGTGTCCAAAGGGGTCGAAAGCCGTGCCGCGCAAGCCTTTCAGGCGCGCCAGCCCCCGAAAGAGCATGAGTGTGTAGGAGCCGAAACGGCGCTTCTGCAATTCGCCCCGCGCGTTGCGCCGCGCCAGCAGGGGCGGTGCCAGGTGGTAGTGGAGCTTGAAGTCGCCCTCGAACTCCCCCGCGATGCGGGCGAGAAAGGCCGGATCGCTGTGCAGGCGCGCGACTTCGTACTCGTCCTTGTAGGCCATGAGCTTGAACAAGCCCTGGGCCACGGCCTCGCTCAATGAGGTCTTGCCGAACACCGATTCGGCCTGCCGCACCCGTTCGACAAAGGCCCGGTAGGCCTCGGCATACACGACGTTCTGGTACGCCGTCAGGAATTCGACACGGCGCGCCACGCGCTGGTCCAGCGTGGGCGGTTTGTGGAACACCAGCGCTTGCTGCGGGGAGCTGGCCGACACCAACCGCCGCGCAAAGTCATCGGGTGCATGGGCGGCGCGGCGGCCCCAGCCGAAGGCCGCCTTGTTCAGCGCCACCGCCACGCCGTTGAGTTCGATGGCGCGCAGCAGGGATTCGAGTCTCAGCGGCACCCAGCCCCGCTGCCAGGCATAGCCCAGCATCATGGGGTTGGCATAGAGGCTGTCGCCCATCAGGCGCAGGGCGGCGGTGTCGGCGTCGAAGACGCCCAGGTGCTGGTGCCTGTCGCCACCCAGATCAACGCCCCCCGCCTCGTTCACGGCCTGGGCCACCTCGCTGGCGCAGGCCGCCGCGGGGTTGCGCCAGTCGGCGTCGCGCACGAAAGCGGCCGTGGGCGCGCCATGGCTGTTGAGCGCCACGCGCGTGCGCCCGAGGCGCATGCGCAAAAGGGTGTCCTTGCCCGCCGCCACGATGGGGTCACAGGCGATGACCAGGTCCGCGGCGGCCATGCCCACGCGTGTGACGTGCACGGCGTCCTGCCGCGCGGCGATGAGCACGTGGCTCCAGGTCGCGCCGCCTTTTTGCGCCAACCCGGCCGCGTCCTGGGTGACGATGCCCTTGCCCTCCAGATGCGCGGCCATGCCCAACAACTGGCCGATGGTGATGACGCCGGTCCCGCCGACGCCCGCGACGACGATGCCCCAGACACTGTTGGCGTCGGGCGCGAGCGCTGGGAGTTCAGGCTCCGGCAGATCGTCCTGGCGGTCCAAGGCCAAGGCGGGCGTTGGGTTCTTCTTTTTCAGCGCACCCCCCTCGACCGTGACGAAGCTGGGGCAAAAACCCTTGAGGCAGCTCAGGTCCTTGTTGCAACTGCTCTGGTTGATCTGGCGCTTGCGACCGAACTCCGTTTCGAGCGGCTCCACCGCCAAGCAGTTGCTCTGCACGCCGCAGTCACCGCAGCCCTCGCAAACCGCTTCGTTGATCAGCACGCGCACGGTCGGTTCGGCCAGGGCGCCACGCTTGCGGCGGCGGCGCTTCTCGGTCGCGCAAGTCTGGTCGTAAAGGATGATGCTGGTGCCGCGGATCTCGCGGAATTCGCGCTGGATGCGGTCCAGCGCGTCGCGGTGGTGCACCCCCACGCCGGGCGCCAGCGCGACGCCGTGGTACTTCTCGGGCTGGTCGCTCACGATGACCAGCCGCGCCACGCCTTCGGACAGCAAGCTGTTCATGATCTGCAGCACGGAGTGACCTTCCGGCCGTTCCCCGATCTGCTGCCCACCCGTCATGGCCACCGCGTCGTTGTAGAGGATCTTGTAGGTGATGTTCACGCCCGCGGCGATGGCCTGGCGAATGGCGAGGATGCCGCTGTGGAAGTAGGTGCCATCGCCCAAGTTGGCGAAGATGTGCTGCTCGTTCGTGAACGGTTGCTGGCCGACCCAGGGCACGCCCTCGCCGCCCATCTGCGTGAAACCCAGGGTGGCGCGGTCCATCCACAACGCCATGTAGTGGCAGCCGATGCCCGCCATGGCCCGCGAGCCCTCCGGAACCCGGGTGCTGGTGTTGTGCGGACAGCCAGCACAAAACCAAGGCTGACGCTCGGCGGCCTTCGACCCGCTGGTGCGCAACTCCAGCCCGTGCATCGCGCGCTCCTTCGCATCGAGCACGGCCAAGTGGGCGTCCATGCGCAAAGCGGCCTCGCTGCCCTCGGGCGCGAGGCCCAGCTTCTTGAGGCGCCGCGCGATGGCGCGCGCGATCAGGGCCGGAGACAAGTCGGCGTTGGCGCGCAGCAGGGTGTGCGCCGTGGGGTTGGGCAGGGACCATTCCCCGCCGAAATGGCCGCCCTCGGCGTCATCCCCTTCGTCGAACTTGCCCAACACGTTCGGCCGCACGTCGGGCCGCCAGTTGTAGAGCTCTTCCTTGAGCTGGTATTCGATGACCTGGCGCTTTTCCTCGACCACCAAGATTTCACGCAGGCCCTGGGCGAACTCGCGCGTGAGCTGCGCCTCCAGCGGCCAGACCACGCCCACCTTGTGCAGGCGGATGCCGAGGCGGCGGCAGGCCGCTTCGTCCAAGCCCAGGTCGAGCAGGGCCTGGCGGGTGTCGTTGTAGGCCTTGCCGCTGGCAATGAGGCCGAAGACATCGGCCGGTCCCTCGATCACGTTGTGGTTCAAGCGGTTGGCGCGCACATAGGCCAAGGCCGCGTACCACTTGCAGTCGTAGAGCCGCGCCTCTTGGTCGAGCGGGGCGTCCGGCCAGCGGATGTGCACACCGCCTGGCGGCATCTGGAAATCCTCGGGCAGGACCATGCGCACGCGCCCTGGGTCAATCTGCACCGTGGCGCTGGACTCGACGATTTCCTGGATGGTCTTCATACCCGACCAGAGGCCCGCGTAGCGGCTGAGCGCCCAGGCATGGATGCCCAAGTCCAAGATCTCCTGCACGCTGGCCGGGAAGAACACCGGCAGACCGCAGGCCTTGAAGAGGTGGTCACTCTGGTGCGCGGCCGTGCTGCTCTTGGCCACATGGTCGTCACCCGCCACCGCGATCACCCCACCCAGAGGGGTGGTGCCTGCCAGGTTGGCGTGCTTGAACACGTCAGCGCAGCGGTCCGCGCCCGGCCCCTTGCCGTACCAGAGGCCAAACACACCCTCGAAACGTTGGCTGCCCGGCGGCGCGAAACCAAGCTGCTGCGTGCCCCAGACCGCCGTGGCGGCCAGCTCTTCGTTGACGCCGGGCTGGAAGACGATGTGCTGCGCCTGCAAATGCTTCTGCGCCTTCCACAGCGCCTGGTCGTAGGTGCCCAGCGGTGAGCCGCGATAGCCGCTGATGAAACCCGCTGTGTTGCGCCCCGCCGCAGCGTCGCGCTGGCGCTGCAGCATGGGCAAGCGCACGAGGGCCTGCACGCCGCTCATGAAGGCCTGCCCCGATGCGAGGGCGTACTTGTCGTCGAGGGTGACCGTGTCGAGCGCACGACGGACGTGCTCGGGCAGGGGAGCGTTCATGACGCGGGTTCTCCGGTAAGGTGTGCGCGCCTTGGGGTGGCCAAGGCGCGGCAAACATGAGCCGCCTTGTGGGCGGGCCGGAAACCACTATGTCTGAAGGCTGAGGCTTCATGCAGCCGGGTTTTCCCCGCCGCCCACGCCTCGCGGAAAACCCGGATCTATCGGGGCCAGAGCACCCACAGCCGCAGCGGCTGCTTGATCCGCCCCGCGACGGCCGAGGCCTCGGGTCCGGTACCGACGAAGTAGTCGGCGCGCACCGCGCCGGTGATGGCGCTGCCGGTGTCCTGCGCCAGCACCAGGCGCTGTAGCGGCAGGTAGCCGGTGCTGGCCAGCCAAACCGGCGCGCCGTAAGGAATGCTCTGCGGGTCCACCGCGATGGAGCGGCCCGCCGTCAGCGGCACACCCTGCGCCCCCTTGGGGCCCACGAAGGCGTCGGCCTCGGTCAGCATCTGCTCCTGGAAAAACACCACGCGCGGGTTGACCCAAAGCATCTCTTGCACGCGCGCCGGGTTCGCCGACACCCACTGGCGGATGCCTGCCCAGGACGCGTCCCTCACTTCCCCTTTTTGCAGCAGCCAGCTGCCCACGCTGCGGTAGGGCTGGTCGTTGGTGGCCGCGTAGGCGACGCGCACCATGCGTTCGCGGCCATCGGCCTCGGTGATGCGCAGGCGGCCCGAACCCTGGATCTGCAGGTTGAGCACGGACACCGGGTCTTCGAGCCAGGCGATCTCACGCCCCCGCAAAGCGGCCTGGGGCTCGGGCAAGGTGTCGATTTCCTCGCGGCTGTACCAGGGCTTGCGCGAACCCAGAGGCGCGGGCGGCCCGGGCACGCGGTAGAGCGGGGTCTTGAAACGGGCGTCGGGCAAGCGCCGTGCATCGGCCACGGGCTCGTAGTAGCCGGTGAGCATGCCCTGCGATTCGCCCTCGAGGTTTTCGATGCGGTAGGGCTGTAGACGCGACTGCATCCAGGCGCGGCGTTCATCGTCGCTGGCGCTGACCAGGCGTTTCACATCCGCGCAGAGGGACACCAGGGTGCCGGGACGTTCGCAGCTGCGCAGCCAGGCTGCCCACGCATCGCCCAGGGAATCGGCGCCGTAACCGGGCAACTCGGCCCAGTCCACCGGAATCCACCGACTGCGCGGCTGCTGCAGCATGCGACCGTTGGTGGGGTATTCGACGGAAGGCACGCCGGCCTCGGTGCCCGGCTGGACCGCGCCCTCGGCGGCCCGGGTCGAGTCAGGCCGGGACGCATCTTGCACCGGCGGCGGCGCGTGGTAGACCGACAGATCACCGCAAGCGACGAGCGCCATGGCCAGCATCGGCACCAGCATGCATCGGGTCATTCGGGCGAGAGGCAACGGCGTTTCTACAATGCGCGGGCCGTTTTTTTCTTGTTGTTTGGTCCTGGTCGGGAATCTTTTCATGTGGTTGATTTTGCTTGAAGCCCTGGGCGCCTTGTTGATCCTGCTGTTCATCATCTGGTGGACGATGTTCTCGGGCCGCAAGCGCGGGGAGTTGCACGGGGACACGCAAGAAGCGGAGGGTTCCGACGCATCGAGCCAGCGGCGACGGGACTGAGCAGGTCCCTGAATCGCGGCACAGAAGGACCCGCCTCAGGGCGTGTCGAAGGTGGAGGGGGTCGGCTCTTCCTCGCTGGCGTTGTCTTGGGATGCGTCTTTGGAGGGCGCGGTCGTCTCGTCCTGTTTTTGCCGGTCCACCTTCTCCACCTGCGGCTCAACCCAGTTCCCGGTGACGTGGTACTCCTGGGTGGCGGCTGCGATGGCGGGTCGTCGCAGCATGGCTTGAGCCAGGAAAGTGGTCAGGCCCACGGCCGGGTTGATCCAGGCCGCGATCAGCGAGGCCGTGCCCGCGTTGATCTCAGGCACGATCACCACCCGCAGGTCCTGCGTCTCTTGCCGCAGGTCGGCCTGGCCGCTCATCAGCACCGCGGCGACCACGCCCTTCATTTGCAGGTTGTTCGTGCGCGCCACGCCTTGACGCAAGCGCACATTGCCGCGCACAAAGTCGAACGAGAAGCCATCGGAGAAGAAATCACGGAAGTCGAGCATCAGGCGCCGCGGCAGGGATTGCAGACTGAGCACCCCCAGCAATCGCGCCGCACCGGGTTCGACTTTGAGGAACTGGCCCCGCTCGATGCTGATCTTGAGCGACCCATCCAGTGCGGCAAGGGACGGTCGCCACGGTACCCCGTTCCATGCGAGCTGGCCCTGCATGCGGCCCGCGCCCCCCTCGATCAGCCCCGGTTTGCCCAAACGCGCGAGCAGGCGCCCACTGTCTTTGATGGTCAGCTGAAAGTCCAAGCTGCTGCGCCGTGGCGCGATTGACGCGGTCCCAGGCCCCGCAGCCGCAGCGGGAGCAGCGGGCGCCGTCGACACGGCGGGCCATTGTCCTTGTGCCGTGAACTCGCCGTCCGGTAGCACGAGGCGCAGGCGTCGGAGTTGCCAGACCCAGGAAGGTCCCGCCTGGGTCGCAACGTTCAGCGCGGCTGGGGCGGCTCCATGGCCCGCTTCCACCTCCAGTTGGCCCAAGGACTGGTTGCCCCATTGCAGCTGCTCAATCACGATGTCCAGCGCGGGCAAGTCCAAGGCGTCAAGCGAGGGAATGTCGCGGTTTTCCTCGGTGGCTGCGCCTGGGTCGACCGTTTTAGGCGCCTCTGCCTCGGCCGACTTCGTCTTCAGAACCAGACGGGACAAACGCGCATGCAAGTATCCCGCCCGATCGGCCACGCCACCATCTTGGGCCATGCCCGAGGGCATGCGGTAGCTCAGCACACCGCTCGCCTCCTGAGACGCCAACTGCGCGCGCCACGTTCCCCCGTCACGGGTCACATCGATTTCCAAATCGCTCAGGCTTTGGCCACTGAGCTGCACCCGGTCACCCAGCATCCGCCATTGCGTGGGCAGGTAGTCCAGCCAGGCCGGGTCCGCGGCGGCGGGCGATGGCGATGGCGCTGGGTTCGCGACGCGGGGCGCCTGGGCCAGGCCCGTACGCGCGTCCACGCCTTGCCGGGCCGCGTCCAGCCAGGCATTCACGTCCAACGTGCCCAGGCGCAGCACGGCGCGCACACCCGCATCCGGCAGCAGCAGCGCGTCTCGCGAGGGCTGCAAGGGGTCCTGAGCCGTCAGGTCCAAGCGCAGCAAGCCCCGCAGCACGCGAGGTCGCTCCTGATCCGCAACCTTCACGCGTTCATAGCGCAACTGCAGCAGGCGCCCCACCTCCAGGCTGAGCCGGTCATGCCAGCCTCGCGGCCCCGCGCTGGCGAGCACCAGATTGGCCTCTTCCTGATCGCGCGGGGGTCTGCGCTCCAGCTGCAAGCGCACAGGCAGGGTCTGGTCGGCCGATTTGCGCAGTGGCGCGGGCAGACTCAGGGCCAGGCCTCTCAGATCGGTGCGCAAGAGAAATTCCGGCGCGCCCTCGTTCAGGCCGAACTCAGCTTCATATCGCGCGCCGCCCTCCATCTGCCGGGCCAAGGCGGCGAGCTTACGAAAGGCCTCGCTGCTGCTGTCTTCCTGTCCGGCCTGGCGCAAGCCCTGGGCGGTGAATTGGCCCTGCACCCGCAGACGCGGACGCTGCGTTGACAGTGGTGGGTTGGGGGTTGGCAAAAGGGCCGACTTGAATGTGGACTGCAGGGTCAAGGCGCCAGGAACAGGAATGGTGCCGCCCTCGACCTGCACCTCGCCACCCAGCCAGCGGGCCTGCACCGCGCTCAAGGCGAAGCCATGCTCGCTGAAGTGCACCAGCCCGCGCGCTTGACTCAGCGCGGGCCACCCGGGTGCGGGCCGCAACGTGTTGCCGGTCAACAGCACCTGTCCTTGGACCGTACTGGCCTGGGGAGCAGCCAGTGGCACGTCCAGCTGCAGGCGCACGGCCGTCTCACCCGTCGCGCGCGCTTGCCCTAAGGCGCTTTGGCGCAGCACCTCCAGCGGCGAGGCCCCCACCATGCGTTGCAACATCTCGTCCAGCGAACCGGTGAAGTTCAGATCGGTTTGCACATGCATGTTGGGGCCCAGCTGCGGGATCTGGACCTGGCTTTGCGCCAGCTGCATGCGGGGGGCGCCGGCGACCGCGGCGCTGAAGTTGCGCAATTGCAGACCGTCGCGTTCCATCAGGAACTCACCCTGCAGGTCCTGCAAGGCGGGCCAGGGCAGCTCACCCGGGTTTTGCAAAGACGCAGGCAAGTAGACGAAGGTCGTGTCCTGAACTTGGGCCGTGACGCGGAACTCGCCCCCGCCCTGATGGAAAGGGAACTGGTCCAGATCGCCGGCCAGCCGCACGCGCACCTGACTGGCACGGCCGCGGGGCAAGGCCTCGCGCAGGTAGTTGCGCGCCGGCTCGGAGACGGTCAAAGGCAGGTAGCGGTGCACTTTCGCCACATCCAAGCGGCTGAAACTGCCCTGCAAATCCAGGTGGCCGAGTTGACTCGGCTCCGTGGGTGAGGCGTTGCTGCCCTTGAAGGCCACCCGCGGCGCCTGCCATTCGGCCTGGAAATCGCCCTGGAGGTCGGCGTTGGCTATCCTGGCGTTGTTGATCTGGAGGCTGTCGAGCCGACCGGCCTTGAGGCGCCAGCGCAGGTCGGCGCTGAACGGGTCCAGCGCCAGGCGCGCGGGCTCGAACATCCCTGGCAAGGCGATAAAGCCTTGGCGCACCTGGGCCTTGGCCGTGCCGCCATCCTGGTTCATCTCGAAATCGAGGGTGATGCCAGCAAGGCCGGGCGTAGTCAGTCCAGGCGCGGTCTTGTCCGCACGCTCCAGGTTGGCCTGCGCCGCGAGCTCCAGCCCCGCCACGCGACCTTCCAATTCATAGCGTTCGGGCATGCCACCGGACGGCCCCTGCCAATTCGCCTGCAAACGTTCGACACGACCTCGCGGCGCGTAGCGCGACAAATTCTGCTGGATTTGAGCGGTCAACGGCAGGTGGCGGGCCAGCCCCGCCAGCACGGCGAGATCGATGTCCTGCAAGTGCAGGGCCGCCAGTGTCTGGCCGGGTTGGTACCCAGCCACGCTGAAGCGGGCGTCACCACTGGACCAGACCAGGCCATCGCGGGTGTCAAAACGCAAGCCCTGGGTGGACACTTCGTAGCTGCCGTCCTGCAAGGACCCGCCCAGGCTGGTGCCCCAACGAGCACCCAAACGTCCAGCCAAACGGTTCAAGTCCAGCGCGGGCAAATCAGGACCGGGTTTGAGCTGCAAGCGACCCAGCGCCACATCCGCCGTGACGGAGCTGATGTGCCCCTCCTCGACATCCACCCAGGCGCGCAGGGCGGCGCTGCCGCCTTCCGACTGGATGTGGGCCAGCGCGGCGGGCCAAGCCATGCGTTGTCTGAGCGCGTCCAGGTCAACGCGTTCCAATTCAGCGTACAGCTCGCCATCCCACAGCTGCCACTCACTCGGACGGGCGAAGAACAGGGGCTCGCGCAGCTGTCCGCGCAGGCTGACCCGGCCGCCCAGTTCGTCAGGGGCCTGGACATCCAGCCGCCACTCGTGCGTGCGCGCGCCGTTGCGCAAGCGAAACTCCAGCCCCTGCAAGGCCACGGGAGGAACCGGACGCGTTTCGTCGATCCAGTGCACGCTTCCGCCCGTGATGCGCCATTCGGTCTGCGACAGCACCCAATCCGCCAGGCGGCCGTCCCCTTCGGACTGCTGAGGCACTTCGATGCCAGCGATGTAGATCCGGCCGTCGGCGGCGCGGCGCACGGTCAGGTCTGGCTGATCAATCACCAGCTGGTCAAACCCCAAGCGCAGCAGGGCATGCAGGGACAGTTGCACGCGCACGCGCGGCAGGCGCAGAACGGGCACGGCACTGGCATCGCCGCGCTCCCCGACCTCGACGGAGGCTCCGGACGCGGGTGTTTCCACCCGCTCGTACAGCATGACCTCCCGCAACTCGAAGGACGGCAAGAGCCGACCCTCGGTTTCGGCGCGTATGGACCCGATGCGCAAGGGTCGCCCGAGCATCTGGGTGGCCTGCAATTCCAGCATCGGACGCAGGCTGTCGATTCGGGGCACAATGAAGAAATTCAGCCCCGCCCAGACGGCGCAAACCAGCAGACCGAGCAGCAAGACCAGCCACCAGACCACGCGCGTCAGCCAAACCCATGCCTGGAGCGAGAGAGTTGAACGCAGATTCAGGCGTTGCGGCAGGGCATTCATTGTGCAGATGGAAACTTCCCGAGAATTATGACCCGCAACGTGGCCTCGCCTTGCCAACCGGACGATGCATGTGGCGTTTCAGTCAGCAATGAAACCGACGCCAAGGCCGACCATTCCCGCTATGTCCAGCGGGTCCGACGCCGCTACGCGGACCTGCTGAACCTGCTGCCGCCCTTGCCGGCCTCGTCCAGCGAGCGCGTGAGCGCTCCGGATTTCACGGCGTTGAAGCACGCCTACGAACGCCTGCGCGACCCCGAGCATGGCGGTCATGACACCGGCGCCGCGTTGCGCGTCCTGCGTCAGCTCGTGCTGGAGCGCATGGCTGTGTTGGACGTGGAGCACCAGGCGCCGTTGCAGACGATCTGCCAGGGCATGACGACGCTGGCCGAATTCGCCCTCGAGACCGCTTGCTCGGACGCCCTGGCCACGCTCGACGCCATCCACGGTCCGGCCAACAAGGCCGACGGGACACGCTGCAAATTCTGGGTGCTGGGCATGGGCAAACTGGGAGCCCGCGAACTGAACGTCTCCAGCGACATCGACCTGATCTACGTGTACGAGGAAGACGGAGAAACCGCGGGCGATGCCCAGGGTCGGCATCGGATTTCCAACCACGAGTATTTCGCCAAGGCCGTGCGCGCGATGGGTGGCTTGCTGGCCGACGTGACCGAGCATGGATTCGTGTTCCGCGTCGACCTGGCGCTGCGACCGAACGGAAACTCCGGCCCCACGGCCTGCTCACTGGACGCGCTCGAAGCCTATTTCCATGCCCAGGGGCGCGAATGGGAACGGCTGGCCTGGCTCAAGAGCCGCGTGGTCGCGCCGCGCGCGCGCATCGAGGACAGCTCGGGCAAACGCGATGATTCCGTCATGGCGCTGCGCGCCCTGGTGACGCCCTTCGTGTTCCGGCGCTATTTGGACTACAACGTGTTCGAGGCCTTGCGCGTGCTGCACCGGCAGATCCGCGAACACGCCAACAAGCGCAGCGCGGGCCGTCCCGAGCGCAGCAACGACGTCAAGCTCTCACGCGGTGGCATCCGCGAAATCGAATTCATCGTGCAGTTGCTGCAAGTGGTGCGCGGGGGACAGTTCCCCGAGCTGCGCACCCGCCCCACGCTGACCGCCTTGCAGCGCCTGGCAGCGGCCGGCCTGATGCCTGCGGCAACGGCTGCGGCCTTGGCCGAGGCTTATGTGTTCCTGCGCAAGGTGGAACACCGTATCCAGTACCTGGACGACCAACAAACCCATGTGCTGCCCACCCAGGACGCGGACCTGCGCTGGATAGCGCGCAGCCTCGGTTACCTCGGCAGCCGAGGTTGCGGCTCCGACATCTGCGACTTTCTCACCCAGCTCGACGCGCACCGCGAGGTAGTAGCTCAGGAGTTCGATACCTTGCTGGGCAACCGCGCTCCCGGCCCCGACAAGGATTGCCGGCGCTGCAGCAGGCCAGCCGACGCGGCGCTCAGCTTCGAAAACCTGCGCGCGCATCTGCCCGTCGACCTTCACGAGCGCTACGACCTCTGGCGTGGGCAGCCGCGGGTGCAATCCTTGAGCGAAACCGCTCAAGGGCGCTTGTTGCGCTTGCTGGAACGCAGCGCGCTCATGCTCAAGTTGGCGCCGCAGGGTGCCGACGCCGTGATCCGACCCGAACCCACCGCCACACTGGCCTACACCCGGTTGCTGGATTGGCTGGAGCCACTGCTGCGCCGGGAAAGCTACTTGGCGCTCCTGCTGGAACGCCCCGCCGTGCACGAGCGGCTGTTGCGCCTGCTTGCCGCGGCGCGCTGGCCCGCACGTTACCTGCTCCTGCACCCGGGTGTGATCGACGAACTGGCGGGCCGGGAACTGCTGACGGCGCGCTTCGACCCCATCGCCTTCGAAAACGAACTGGAGACCCGCCGCAAGGCGCTGCGCGACACCGGCGACGGCGACGAGGAAGCCCTGCTGAACTTGTTGCGACGCGCCCACCATGCCGAAGTTTTCCGTACCCTGGCGCGGGATGTGGAAGGACACCTTAGCGTGGAGCAGGTGGCCGACGACCTGAGCGCCCTCGCCGACGCGGTGCTGCGCGTCAGCACCCGCTGGTGCTGGGACGCCTTGCGCAAGAAGCACCGCACCGAGCCGGGTGACGGCCCGCAAATTGGGGTCATCGGTTACGGCAAGCTGGGCGGCAAGGAATTGGGTTATGGCAGCGACCTGGACATCGTGTTCGTCTACGAAGATGCGCACGAAGACGCCCCCGAGGTCTACGCCCTGCTGGTGCGCAAGCTCGTCAATTGGCTGACCGTGAAAACGGGCGAGGGCGATCTGTACGAAATCGACACGGCCCTGCGACCCAATGGCAACTCCGGGTTGTTGATCACCAGCTTCGACGCCTACGCCAACTACCAGCAACAACGCGGCAGCAACACGGCTTGGACCTGGGAACACCAGGCCATGACCCGCGCCCGCTTCGTGTTGGGCGCCGAGGCCTTGCGGGAGCGCTTCGACGCGGTGCGGGAAACGGTGATCTGTGCCGCGCGCGATCCGCACGGCCTGCGAGATGAAATCCTGGGCATGCGCGAAAGGGTGCGACTCGCCCATGCGGTGCCAGAGGGCCAGTTCGACGTGAAGCAAAGCGCGGGCGGCATGATGGACGTGGAGTTCGCGGTTCAGTTTTTGGTGCTCTCGCAATCGGCACACCATCACGAACTGCGCCGCAACAGCGGCAACATTGCCTTGCTGCACGCTGCGGAGGCTGCGGGACTTGTGCCGACCAAGGTGGGTGCGGCAGCGGCGAACGCTTACCGGGAGTTGCGCCGCATCCAACACCAGGCGCGTTTGGACGAGGTCACCCCGCAAGTGCCACTGGCCCAGGTTCAAAGCGAGCGCGCCGCCGTGCTGGCACTGTGGGCGGCGGTGTTCGAGAGCGACAAGGGGCTCTGAGACGCACGGTCTGCGCGAGCGTGCACGCAACCCGTGCCCAACACAATCCGAGTGTTGAACGCGCTGCGTCACCCCCGGATTTTTCTCACCAAGGCGGTGGTCGAGTAACCCGCAACAAAAGGCAAGGCCAGGGCACGGCCGCCCCAACGCTCGACCAGGGCGGTCTCGGGCAACTGGCCCATGTCGTAGTCACCGCCCTTGACCAAGATGTCGGGGCGAACCTCGGCAATCAACGACTGGGGCGTGTCCTCGTCGAACCAGGTAACCACATCGACCGCACCCAGCGCCGCGATCAGGGCGGCGCGATCGCGCTCACGGTTGAGCGGGCGTTCCGGGCCCTTGCCCAGACGGCGCGCCGACGCATCCGTGTTCAAGGCCACCACCAAGCTGGCGCCCAGCGCACGTGCCTGGCCTAAATACATGGCGTGGCCCAAGTGCAACAGGTCAAAGACGCCGTTGGTGAACACCAGCGGGCGTGGCAACTCAGCCAGGCGGGCTCGCAGGTCGGCGCGGGCGCAGAGTTTGTCCAGAAAGTCTGGCTCGGAGACAGGGGCGGCGGGGATATGCGGCATGAAGGACTGTTCGCTGACGGTTCGGAACAGGTTGCGAAATCTTAGTGGGAAGGCAGGCACAATGGGGCCGCGCCTGCGCCAGCCGGGGTCTGGCATGTCCCGTGCATGTTCTTGACAAGCGGTCCAGGACTTGCCGATCACGCCGTTGGCCACCAGTCCCCGAGGTCGCTGGGAGGCAATTTCCAGCTTTGTGGCGCTCCTATATGCCTGCATAATCGAGAATCTATGGCAACTGGCAAACTCGTCCCCATCAGCATCGACTCCATACGCATCGGGCATCCTCTGGCATTCCCCTTGATGGACTCCGAAGGTACGGTGATCGCCAACAAGGGCTACTCGATTCCCGACCGCGCCACGATCCAACGCCTGGTTGGGCGTGGTCTGTCCCTGTGCATCGACCAAGCAGACGCCGAGGCGCACAACCGCGCCTACCGCGCCATGCTCAACGACATGGTGCAGCGGGACCGCTCCATCGGCCGCATTGCCGATGCCCACGTCACCGACGCCAGCGCGGCCCTCGTGCGCGATGAAGAAGACGTGCCCATCGGCCCGCCCGACTGGCTGGACTACCAATCGGAAGCCAACACGATCTTGCGTGATGGCGGAGGCCCCACCTTCCTGGGACGTCTTACCCACCTGCACAAGCGTCTGCGCCAGCACGCCATCCGCAACCCCGATGCCGCCCTGCTCGCGCTTTTCCATCTGTCGACCAACGAGGTGCGCATGTACAGCGCCACCCACGCCATGCTGGTCAGCGTGATGTGCGGCTTGGCTGCGCGCGATGTGCTGGGCTGGCCGGAAGCCGACGAAATGACGGTCAGTCTCGCGGCGCTCTCCATGAACGTCGGCATGACGGACCTGCAAGACAAGCTGACCCAGCAGCAGGGCCCGCTCACGCCTGAGCAGCGCCTGCTGGTCAACAACCACCCCCTGCGTTCCGTCGAGCTGCTGACCCAGGCCGGCGTGCGCGACAAGACCTGGCTGGAAGCGGTGCGTGGCCACCACGCGGCGGCGTCGGGCAACCTGACCGACCGCAACAGCATGGGCGACCGCATGGCTCGCCTGATCCAGCGCGCCGACTCTTTCGGCGCTCGCCGCTCGCCGCGCGCCACGCGCACGCCATCGTCGGCGGCGATGGCTATGAAGGCCACCTATTTCGACGAGAACCAGCAGGTTGACCAAGCCGGGGCGGCACTGATCAAGGCGGTCGGTATCCACTCGCCAGGTTCTTTCGTCAAGCTGATCACCGATGAAATCGCGATCGTGGTCAAGCGCGGCGCCAACACCACCACACCCAAGGTCGCCGTGCTGACGAATCGTGACGGCGTGGCGATCGTGGACCCGGTCCTGCGCGACACCGCCATGAGCGATTACCGCATCGCTGCGGGCATCGAGTCGCGGGAGGTGAAGGTGAAGATCAACCTGCAGCGCATCCTGTCCATGACGGTCTGAGCTCGGTATAGGCGAGACGCCTACTCGCTCACAAAGACAAACACAAACGCCGCTGACCCTTGCAGGTCTGCGGCGTTTTGCATGGGTGATTAAGGACAGCTCTGGGCTTCAGCGCGGCACGGTGTCCGCGAAACTGGGCCGTTGCATCAGTTTGTCATGCAACTGCACCAGGTTGGAGTACTGCGCACGCCAGGGGATTTGGGGGAAACGCAAATCCATGTAGCCCAGCGCACAGCCCACGGCCACATCGGCCAGGCCAAACTGCGCGCCTGCGCAGTAAGGTTGTTGTCCCAGCCCCTTGCTCATTGCCGCCAAGGCCGCCGTGATCTTGCCGAGCTGGCGCTCGATCCAGGCTTGGCTGCGCTCGGCTTCGGTGCGGTGCGGCCAGGTGGCCTCCATGCGAGCCAGCAGTCCAGCGTCCATCACGCCATCGGCCAGTGCTTCCCAGGTGCGGACCTCAGCGCGCGCACGTCCTGCGGGGGGTATCAAGCGGCCCACGGGTGAGAGGGTATCCACATACTCCACGATGACGCGGGAATCGAACAGCGCCTCGCCCCCATCCAGAATCAGGCAGGGCACCTTGCCCAGGGGATTGGACTCAGGGGCCCGCGCCTCGGCGGACCACACATCGTCCAGCACAAAGTCGTACTCCAGCTTTTTTTCGGCCAGCACGACCCGCACCTTGCGTACATAAGGGCTGGTGTAGGACCCGATCAGTTTCAAACTCATGCGGGCGATTCTAGCCAGGGGACCAGGCCGAGGCAGGTGTGAGCCAATTTCTCAACGGCACCCGGACTTTTGATCGCGAATACCACAGGCCACGGCAGCCACGGACGGGCGCCCTCTACAATTCCACCCATGACGTTTTCCTCGATTTCGGCCCTCTCCCCGCTGGACGGACGCTACGCATCGCGTCTGGCACCTCTGCGACCCTTGATGAGCGAGCAGGGTTACATGCATCGCCGGGTGCAGGTGGAAGTGGCCTGGTTCATCGCGCTGAGCGATGCTGGCCTGAAAGAGTTTCCTCCACTGTCGCCTGGCGCGCGCACCTACCTGCTCAACCTGGTGAAGAATTTCTCCGAAGCGGATGGAGAGGCCATCAAGGAAATCGAGAAGACCACCAACCACGATGTCAAGGCAGTCGAGTACTGGATCAAGTCCCGTTTCGAGGCCCGCCCTGAACTGCAAAAAGCCAGCGAGTTCGTGCATTTCGCCTGCACCAGCGAAGACATCAACAACACCAGCCACGCCCTGCAGCTGCGCAGCGCGCGCGACACCGTGCTGCTGCCGGCGTTGGACAAGCTGCTGCTGAAACTGCGCGACATGGCCCACGCCTACGCCGAGGTCCCCATGCTCAGCCGCACCCATGGTCAGAGCGCCAGCCCGACCACGGTGGGCAAGGAACTGGCCAACGTGGTCGTGCGCTTGCAAGCCGCCTGCGACCGCATCGCGGGGGTCAAGATTCTGGGCAAGATGAACGGCGCCGTCGGCAACTACAACGCGCACCTGGCAGCCTGGCCAGAGTTCGACTGGGAAGCCTTCGCGAAAAAAGTGGTGGAGACACCGGAGCCTCTGGGCCTGGGCCTCAAGTTCCAGCCCTACAGCATCCAGATCGAGCCGCATGACTACATGGCCGAGCTGTTCGACGCCGTGGCGCGGGCCAACACCATCCTGGTTGATTTTTCGCGCGACGTATGGGGCTATGTGTCACTGGGCTACTTCAAGCAGCGGCTCAAGGCGGGCGAAGTTGGCTCCTCGACCATGCCGCACAAGGTCAATCCCATCGACTTCGAGAACGCCGAGGGTAATTTGGGGCTGTCGAATGCCTTGCTTCGGCACCTGAGCGAAAAACTGCCCGTCAGCCGCTGGCAGCGTGATCTGACTGACAGCACGGTGCTGCGCAACATGGGGGTGGCCATCGGTTACGCGGTGTTGGCCTATCACTCTCTGGCCGTGGGTCTGGGTAAATTGGAATTGAACCGTGAAGCTCTTGCTGCGGACTTGGACGCCGCATGGGAAGTGCTGGCGGAGCCCATTCAGACCGTGATGCGGCGCTATGGCGTGCAAGGCGCGTACGAAAAACTCAAGGCCGCCACACGAGGTCAAACCGTGACGTCGGCCGATCTGCATGCCCTGATTCAGAGCCTGGAGATCCCCGAGGCTGACAAGCAGCGCCTCATGGCTCTGACGCCAGGTGCCTACACCGGCAAGGCGGCGGAGTTGGCCAAACGAGCCTAGCTCGCTTGGCCCTGAGTCGTCACCGGGCGCCCTTCACCGAAGTCCCCAGCCCCTGTCGTGCGTTGCGCGCGCACAGGGGCCTGGCCTGGCCCGTTTTGCGAGGGCTACCGAAAATCCATCCGCACACCCCGACTCATGGCGCTGAAATCCACCATCTACAAGGCGAGTCTGCAGATCGCCGACATCGACCATGCTTACTACGCGGACCATGCACTGACGTTGGCGCGCCATCCCAGCGAGACCGATGAACGCATGATGGCGCGCCTGGTCGCGCTTGCGCTGCAGGCCCACCGCCTGCAGACGGACTGCCAAGGAGATGGCACGCTGTCTTTCGGTGCAGGCCTGTCCGATCCCGATGAACCGGACGTCTGGCTGCGGGACTACACCCAACGGACACGGCTTTGGGTCGAGGTCGGCCAACCCGAGGACAAGCCGCTCGCCAAGGCCTGCAGCCGGGCCGATGCGGTGCTGGTCTATGCCCACGGCCATGCGGCCGAGGTCTGGTGGCGCAGCATCGAGAGCAAACTCACGCGCCTGGACAAACTGCAGGTCTGGCGCATCCCGACCGCTGCCGCTCAGGAACTGGCGTCCTTGGCTGAACGCAGCATGCAGCTGCAAGCGACACTGCAGGAAGGCCTGCTGATGCTGGGCAACAGCGCGCGACAGGTCGAAGTGGAGCCAGTGCGCTGGAAGTAACGTCAGCCAACAAGCACGCGCTGTTGGGAGGCAGTGTCTCAGCCCCCGGAGGCTGTGTCGGCATCATCGAACAGGCGCGCTTGAACTTGTTCACCCCGCGCTCTTTCCGCATAGCGGTTGAAGCGCCATGCTTCGCCCAATTGCGTGATGCGTCGCCAGGTTTCCCGTTTCTGCGCAGGGCGCAGGTGTGTCCAGTGCTGCACCTCGTCGAAAGTACGGCCGCAGCCCTTGCAAACGGAATCCCCCTGACTGGTGGAACAGATGGCGATGCAGGGGGTGTCCGGCGTGCTTTCATACCAAGCCAACCAAGCTTCCATCGCGGGTCCTGGCATGCTGAACTCATCGGCTTCCTGCTCATGAAAAAACACCATGAGCGCATACACCTCGGCCAAGGCACGCAGGGGAGGGGATAGAGTCACGCCATCGGACGCGGGTTCGCGCTCGCGCCAGTAGTTAATGGCCGCCTCAATGTCGGTAACGTGGATGCCAGCCATGGGGCGTAGCCTGGTAAAGGGAACGGAGCGCTAGAAAAGCAGAGTTTTCCATCATACCGGGGCCGCTTGTGGGGCCGCGTCAATCCGTGGTGTAATGCGTCCACGAAGGGGAGTAGCTCCCATCAGCCCTGGCACAGGGAGGCGCCAAAAACGGCGTCGTCGCGGCTGATATCAACAAGTCGTCATTACGAAGCATGACTTCCGGCTTGTTGGGCACATTCTTCATGACTCCACGCCGAGCAAGACCTTCGATTGGAACCTGAGTCAGGTTTCGTCGAAGCGTGCGCGTTCTCGGCACTATCCGGTCCACCGGGTAGGGCGGGTCCTTCCTCCATCGACGGAACCGCCCAGGTTGTAAATCGAACTACAACACGGAGTCCCTCATGGAGTTTCTGTCATCACCCGCATTCTGGGTCGCACTGGGCCAGATCATCATCATTGACATCCTGCTCGGCGGAGATAACGCCGTCGTCATCGCTTTGGCCTGCCGTCGGCTGCCGCCCGCCCAGCGCACCAAGGGCATCATCTGGGGCACCGCGGGCGCCATCATCCTGCGGGTCATCTTGATCGCTTTCGCGATGACCTTGCTGAACCTGCCTTTCCTCAAGCTCGTCGGCGCTCTGCTGCTGGTCTGGATCGGCGTCAAGCTGCTGGCCCCGGATGAAGAAGGCCATGGCGACATCGCCGCCAGCGACAGATTGTTCGCTGCCATCAAGACCATCGTCGTCGCGGACTTGGTGATGAGCGTGGACAACGTGATCGCCATCGCGGGCGCGGCGCAGAACGCGGGCGACCACTCCCTGCTGCTGGTCGTCCTCGGCTTGCTGATTTCGATCCCCATCATCGTCTGGGGCAGCCAACTCGTCATCAAGTTGATGGAGCGTTTCCCCGCCATCATCACAGCCGGCGGCATGCTGCTTGGCTGGATCGCGGGCGGGATGCTGGTGACCGACCCCGCGTTCGCCAACCCCGACAAATGGCAGTGGGTGTTCAAGCTGCCGCAGTCGGATGTTCTGAAATATGGCGCGAGCGTTGCTGGCGCGCTGCTGGTGCTGCTGATCGGCAAGTACGTCGCAGCTCGCCGTGGCGGGCCGGTCACGCACACCGCGTCCGGCAAGCCGAGTAGCCACACCGCCTGACTCACGCATGTCGTGAATCACGCGATCAAGAATCACCCAGGTAGTTTCCCCCGTCCCTCGTCAACACAAGGAGCAAATCATGGACAACATCATTGCGTACGTGGACGATGCTGAATACGCGCTGCATCAACTGGCGCCGATGCTGAACGAGGCATCCAGTGCCCGCCAGCCGGCTCAGTGGATCCTGGTGGCCTGCCCGCCACGCATGTCGCGTCACATCAATAAGTGGGTGAACCACACAGCGCGTGAGAACTGGCGCAATAAATGGGCTGACAAGCTGTTCAAGCTGATCACTCCCCGGCTGCATGTCCGTGGCGACAAGGTCATCACCTTGCTGTCCAGCGGGCCGCTGTTGGAGATGACGCAAGAACTGCAGCTGAAGTACGGAACCGCCCGTGTACTGGACGCACGCCGTCCCAAGTTCGGTCAGGATTTGCAGCCTGTCACGCCAGACCAGCCCCCGGGACAGGACTCCCGCTGGTCTGTGCCAGGCGCGGTCGCAGGCATGGCAGCTTTCCTGGTACTTGCAAGCGAGTAAAGGTCAGCCCAGTTCGCTCAGGCGACGTATGGGCCTTGGAGGCATGGGTTTGGAATCCATGCCTCCTACTTTTTTACCGCTCGCGCATTTGTTCTCGCAGCAAGGCCTCGACTTGCTTGCCGCGTGTCTCGATGATCGATGCTTCGATGTATTCGTTTCCAGCCGTTCCGCGCTTGATCAGATCCTGCGCGGCGGCATACCGGTCGCGTGCAGCGGCGTAGTCAAAACGCGCGGCGTACGCCTCCGCGTCTGCGCGAATCGCGCGCAAAGTTTGTCCTTGCGCCGCAGAAGCAGCTGACAGCAGCTGCCACGCCTGGGCGTCGCGAGGATGTTCAGCCAACCACACCTGAAGGGTTTGCGCAGCACGCGTGGCGCCATCCCTGCCCGCCATCGTGAGTGCGCGTGCGCGCAACAAGCTGAGTGCACGTGGTTTTTTCTCCCTGCCGCCATCTGTCCCGGGAGCATTTGATGCGGCAGTCGGCTGATCAAGCACGTCCAGGGCGCGACTCGCCTCTCCCGCGGACAGCGCCAGTTCCGCACCCAGCAGGCGCACTTGGTAAGCGCTCTGTGGCTGGTCGGAAGCCAAGGTGCGCAGGCGCGTCCACATTTTTTGCGCTGTCTGCGGATCGCGCAGCTCTGCGGCAGCCCACGCAGCCGCATAAAGCACCCCCGCGAGCCTCACAGTGGACTGCGAGGGTGTTGTGGCGGCTCCCAAGAGCTGTGTCTCGACTTGCGCTATTGCCGCGCGCAACGAATCGACCGAAGTATCGGCCAACACGCGCGCCCGCGCTGCCAGCATGGCATGAGCGACCGCCGTGTCGACGCCGTCCCGGGCCTGGACGGAACGCTCCTGTAGCTGTTGCCGAGCCTGCATGTCGGCGATCCGTTCGGTCGTGAGGGGGTGGCTGCGCAGGTACGGAAAAGCACCCGTGTCGTTGTGCCGATTCGCTTGCAGCAGTTTCTGGAACATGCTGGCGAAACCCTGACCGTTGAACCCCGCCTGAGTCATCACGCCATACCCGACGCGATCCGCCTCACGCTCCATGTCGCGCGAGAAATTCAGCTGCCCCTGCACGCTGGCGGCCTGTCCGCCCACGATCAGCGCCCCAGCCGCATCCGGACTCGACGCCGCGGCCAGAATGCCCAGGATCATTGCGGCAATCATCCAGGGAGCCTGCTGCCCTTGCCGGCTGATCATGCGTGCGATGTGACGCTGGGTGATGTGACTGAGTTCGTGCGCCAGCACCGAAGCCAACTCGTCGGCATCGTCCACCGAAGCGATCAGCCCCAGATGGACACCCATGTAACCGCCCGGCAGAGCAAAAGCGTTGACGCTGCGGTCGCGCCCCAGCATGATCGTCCAGGCATACTGCTCGTCCATCTCGGGCGTCAGCTCCCCTCGGGCTCGCGCAGCGGCCATGAGGCGCAACCAGAGGCCTTCCACATAGTCGCCCAGAATCGCGTCGTCCACGTAAGCGGTGCTGCGGTACAACTCACGGGCAATGCGATCCCCTAGCTGCCGTTCGGCGCCGGTGCTCATCTCCAAGCCATCACCCAACGCTGGCAAGGCATTCGGACCGCCTTGCGCCATCGCAGCCAGGCTGAACACCAGTGTCAAACAAAGCAGTTTGCGCTTCAATCCGGCAAATCTCATGGCCCGTATGATGCGCGATCCACGTAACGTTTTCATAAAGCCGCTTCCATGAATGGTTTGACGCATTTCGACGCCAGCGGACAGGCGCACATGGTGGATGTCGGGGACAAGGCCGCTACGCGGCGCTTGGCTGTGGCCACCGGCCGCATCGACATGCAGCCCAGCACACTGACATTGATTGAATCAGGGAACGCGAAAAAAGGCGACGTGCTGGGGGTGGCACGCATCGCTGGCATCATGGCCGCCAAGAAAACCAGCGAATTGATCCCTCTGTGTCATCCGCTCGCATTGACGCGGGTCGCAGTGGAGTTTGAGCTGGCGCCCGGCAGTCCGCTTTCTTCGGTGCGATGCACGGTCAGCGCTGAAACCCTGGGTCCCACCGGTGTGGAAATGGAAGCATTGACTGCGACCCAGATTGCACTGCTCACGATCTATGACATGTGCAAGGCCGTGGATCGGGGAATGCAGATCCACGATGTGCGCCTGCTCGAAAAGCACGGGGGAAAGTCTGGCAGCTACGTGGCTGCCTGATCCCCGCGATGTCAAACTCAGCCCCGCCTCATGGCAACCGTGAGAGGCGAGGTCGTTGACGGGGCGTCAGGCGCTCAGTTGTCCGTCAACTGCGGGGCGAGCGTGCCCACCTTCAAGCCAGTTTCCCGGCATGCACCGGGCAGGTATTTCGGGTCAACCGTGCCCGGGCCGCACTTCCAGCCCACGATCTTGCCATCGTTCACCTCTGGTACGAACAGCACCGTCTTGTCTTCCACTGCGGTAGAGATGTTGTGAACGGTGACTTGGACGGCGCCTTTTTCATCCGTCTGCACGCCACGAACGTACTGGGTTGTGGGAGTCGCCGATTCACACCCCCAACCACCACCCGCGGGCAGCCCGGTACCCGCCTTGGCCTGGTAGACCTCACTCACGGCGGTGCGGCATTGCGATGCCGCCAGCACCGCTTCCGACATCTTGGCCCGCACTGCATAGTCTTGGTACCAAGGCAGGGCGATGGCGGCAAGGATACCGATGATCGCGACAACGATCATCAGTTCGATCAGGGTGAACCCCTTTTGGAGAGCGTGTTTCATGAATACTCCTTCTTGAGCAATGGTGATGTGTCTTGCAAAGCTTGGCGCCGCAGGTTCGCGCCGCCATGAACGCGGCGAAGAATACCCCAAGACTTCGTCGCACAGCGGTGCGGCCAGCCCCGCATCGGCGCAGAGGCTTGACGCGCGTCAAACCAAGTCGGGAATCGCCGCGTCAGATGGATTCAGGTAATTGGATTGTTCGCCAAGGCCACACATGTGGCCGCGCGCCAAGTTTGGCGGCTGGCTTACAAATCGAACTCTTGACCCGCTTGAAGGCCATGCAGTTCATACAGGCGGCGGCCATGGTCCGTGGCCCCCGGCGGCGCGGACTTCTGCGCGTTGTCGCGCTGAAGCCCACCCAACTCCACGAGGATTTGAACTGTCTCCGTCGGCTTGGTGTGCGTGATGTAGATGGGAAAATCCTTCTCCGGCGAGATTTGCGCAAGCTCCTGCGCCAGAGTGTCAGGGGCCAGATGCTGGCTGATTTCCGCCAGCTTGCTTTCCCGGCGGCTGAAGGCTGTTTCAATCACCAGCATGCGCACACCGTCCAACTGATTGACACGTTGCCAGAACGCAGGGTTGGGCCCCGTGTCTCCACTGAACACCCACGTGGCAGCCTTGCCATCCTTGCGCATAGCCGGGTCGGCACTGACTGCGTAACCCACGGCAGGCACGGTATGCCGAGCTGGCAAAGCCTCGATGCGCCGACCGCCGATCTCCTCGACTTCGCCAGTTTCAATCGCCGCGAAGCGCATGAAAGGCGCCGCCTCGGTGGGAATGCGGCTGAAGTCGGGCCAGATGAGGTTGTTGAAGATATGCGCCCGCATGGCCTCGATGGTTTGCGGCAGGGCATGCACGATGACGGGCTGGCGGCGACGCGCACCCATGGCATCCAGCATCAATGGCAGAGCCGTGATGTGGTCCAGGTGGGCATGGGTGATGAAGACATGATCAACGCGCAGCATCTCGCCGACGGTCAGGTCACCGACCCCCGTGCCAGCATCCACCAAGATGTCCGTATCGATCAGGAAAGAAGTGGTGCGGCTACCTCGCGCGATCGCGCCAGAACAGCCCAAAACCCGCACCTTCATGTTTGCTCCATCGAGCATCAGCCCGCTTTTGAATTGCCCGAAACAGAAACTTGTGGAGAAAAACCCAAGGCCGTTCGCTCATGATCATGCCCGAAGCTGTTTTTTTCTGCAACATCTCGAAACATGTCGCCAGCATAACCCGGCTCGTGCCGATCGGTGACGCGGCCATCGCAGGTACAGCCCCTGGGTGAGAGAAAAATCACAAGGTAGGCCGTTGCCCTTGCGCATGGACCAACAGGACCGTGATGTTGTCGCGGCCACCCCGGTCATTGGCCATGTCAACCAGGGCTTCGGCACGGAGTTCCAAGCTCAGTGGCAAACGCAGCAGTTTGGCGATGTCCGTGTCGCGCAACATGTCTGAAAGGCCATCAGAGCACATCAGGTAGATGTCTTCAGCCTCGACCGGATGTGTGTGCACTTCCAGCATGACGGCGGAATCCACGCCCAGAGCACGAGTCACCAAGTTGCGGTGAACGGAGACCTCCGCTTGTTCCGCCGTGATGAGCCCCGCATCCAGCTGTTCCTGCAATAAGGAGTGGTCGCGGGTGACACGTGTCAATTGGCCATCTCGCAAACGGTAGCAGCGCGAATCCCCAATATGACCCAGCACCAGGTCTCGGCCATGGAAAACTCCTACCACCAGCGTGGTGCCCATTCCCGAGTATTCAATGTGTTCACGCGCCGCCTGCAACACGGCGCTATTGGCGTGCGCAACGCTGCGCTCAAGGACACGCCGGATATCTTCCAGAGTAACAGGATTGCCGGCGTCGTCGGCACGGAACCAACCACTCACATCGCGTTGGATATTGGCGCAGGCCATGCTGCTGGCCACCTCGCCAGCGTTGTAACCGCCCATGCCATCCGCCAGAACCGCCAGCCCCGCCGCGTCGTCCAAGGCAAAGGCGTCCTCGTTGTTGCCGCGCACTCGACCCTGGTCGGTACGCGCGCAAAACCTGTAGCTCAAACTGCTTGCTGCCATGGCTTTTCATTTCTCCGCCACGCCAGACGCCTACCCATTCGTGAAGTGCCGCGGGACTCATTGCATCGCCCTTCAACGGGTCGATGCTGCCGACATTAGCAGAGCCCAGAGCGGCCCGCAAGCTAGCTCACTTTTGTGTCGTGCAATTTGCATTTGCACACACCGGTCTCTCGGCGATCGTGACCAAGCCACGCCCCGCAGGGCATGACTTTGAATCAAAACTCAAAACGCCAGGCAATCAAGTTGCCGTGTGGCCACGTTTCTGCAAGCTTCTGCCCAGCAGCACAACCAGAATCGCACCCAACGACGCCGCCGCGTAATGCAGCCAAGGCTGGCCCGCGAGGATCGGTTTGAGAACGTTGTCGTTCATGATGGTCTCGCCGCCAACCCACCCGATCAAGGCGGCGCCCAGCGTTACGATGATCGGGAAACGCTCCATCAAGTGGATCATCAGCGAGCTGCCAAAAACCACCAAGGGAATGCTGATTGCCAGGCCCAAGACCAGCAACACGACGCTCCCGTGCGCTGCTGCAGCCACCGCGATCACGTTATCCAGGCTCATCACCAGATCAGCGATCAGGATGGTACGAACGGCGGCCATCAGGCCACCGACCTGCTTGCCATCCCCCTCGTCTTCCTCGTCCTCGCTCAAGAGTTGGACTCCAATCCAGAGCAGCAGCACGCCACCCACGATTTGCAAGAAAGACAATTCCAGCAACTTGGCCGCCACGACGGTCAGCGCAACCCGTAGCACCACTGCCGCGCCGGATCCGAACAGGATCGCCCGCTTCTGCTGATGCAGAGGCAAGGAGCGCGCGGCCAAAGCAATGACCACGGCGTTGTCGCCGGACAGAATGATGTTGATCCAGATGATCTTGAGCAGACCGATCCAGAAGTTGGCATCCTGCAAGAATTCCATCAAAAAACTCCTTAGCTGTTATGGTTTCTAGTAGAAGGAATGAAGCCCGATGATCCATGCGGACCACCGGGCCAGATATAGAGGAAAACGTCAGTTCTTGACCGGAGTCAAGAGGAAAAACGCTCGCCGCCCATTCAGAGCATGGCCTTGAGCAGCTTGCCCATTTCCGAGGGGTTGCGCGTGACCTTGAAACCGCACTCTTCCATGATGGCCAGCTTGGCATCGGCGGTGTCGGCTCCACCAGAGATCAGAGCGCCCGCATGGCCCATGCGCTTGCCGGGAGGCGCGGTGACGCCAGCGATGAAGCCGACGATGGGCTTCTTCATGTTGGCCTTGCACCAGCGCGCGGCCTCGGCTTCGTCAGGGCCACCAATCTCGCCGATCATGATCACGGCGTCGGTGTCCGGATCGTCGTTGAAGGCCTTCATCACGTCGATGTGCTTCAGACCGTTGATCGGGTCACCACCGATACCCACGGCGCTGGATTGGCCAATGCCGAGTTCGGACAGCTGCGCGACGGCTTCATAGGTCAGCGTACCCGAGCGGGAGACAACACCCACGCGACCCTTCTTGTGAATGTGGCCGGGCATGATGCCAATCTTGATTTCGTCGGGCGTGATCAAGCCGGGGCAGTTCGGGCCCAGCAGCAAGGTCTTCTTGCCACCCTTGGCCTCTTTTTCCTTCATCTTGTTGCGCACGACCAGCATGTCGCGCACCGGAATGCCTTCCGTGATGCAAATCGCCAGGTCCAGGTCAGCCTCGACGGCTTCCCAGATCGCATCGGCCGCGCCCGCCGGGGGCACGTAGATCACCGACACGGTGGCGCCGGTCTGCTTGGCGGCTTCCTTCACCGAGGCGTAGATCGGGATGTTGAAGATCGACTCGCCGGCCTTCTTCGGGTTCACGCCAGCGACGAAGCAGTTCTTGCCGTTCGCGTATTCCTGGCACTTCTCGGTGTGGAACTGGCCGGTCTTGCCCGTGATGCCCTGGGTGATGACCTTGGTGTTCTTGTTGATGTAAATCGACATGATGGATTCCTTCGCGTCTGGTCTGGGCTTACTTCACGGCGGCGACGATCTTGGTCGCGGCCTCGGCCATGGTGTCGGCGCTGATGATGGGCAGGCCGCTCTCGGCCAGCATCTTCTTGCCCAGTTCTTCGTTCGTGCCCTTCATGCGCACGACCAGCGGCACCTTCAGGCTCACGGCGCGGCTGGCCGTGATGACGCCGGTGGCGATGGTGTCGCACTTCATGATGCCGCCAAAGATGTTGACCAGGATGCCCTTGACCTTGGGGTTCTTGAGCATGATCTTGAAGGCCTCGGTCACCTTCTCGGGCGTGGCGCCACCGCCGACGTCGAGGAAGTTGGCCGGCTCGCCGCCGAAGAGCTTGATGGTGTCCATGGTCGCCATGGCCAGCCCGGCGCCGTTGACCAGGCAGCCGATGTTGCCGTCCAGGCTGATGTAGGCCAGGTCGAACTTGGACGCTTCGATTTCCGCGGCGTCTTCCTCGTCCAGGTCACGCAGCGCGACGATTTCGGGGTGGCGGAACAGGGCGTTGGAGTCAAAGTTGAACTTGGCGTCGAGGGCGATGATGTTGCCCTTGCCGTCGCGGTTCAGCGGGTTGATTTCAACCAGCGAAGCGTCCGTGTCCATGTAGCACTTGTAGAGCTTCTGGCAGACGTCGATGAACTGCGGCACGGAGTCGGCAGGCAGGTTGATGCCCTTGGCCAGTTCCTTGCCGTTGGCTTCGGTGAAACCGGTGAGCGGATCGACGAAGATCTTGACGATCTTCTCGGGCGTGCTGTGCGCCACTTCCTCGATGTCCATGCCGCCTTCGCTGGAGGCAATGAAGGCCACCTTCTGCGTGCCGCGGTCGGTCACGGCGGACAGGTAGTATTCCTTCTGGATGTCAGCGCCTTCTTCAATGTAGAGGCGACGCACCTTCTGACCCTCGGGACCCGTCTGGTGGGTCTTGAGCTGCATGCCCAGGATCTGGCCGGCCAGCGTCTTCACGTCATCCACGGTCTTGGCGACCTTGACGCCGCCGCCCTTGCCGCGACCACCGGCGTGAATCTGCGCCTTGACGACCCAAACCGGGCCACCCAGCTTCTGCGCAGCTTCAACGGCTTCTTGAACGGTGAAGGCTGCAATGCCGCGCGGCACAGGCACACCAAACTGACGCAAGATTTCCTTGCCTTGGTATTCGTGGATCTTCATGAGGGCTCTCTCAGGAAATGGTTTCTATCGGTTGCCGAAGCCGGTGGCCGGACAGGGCGCATCGTCAAAGTTGCGCAAGGCGCGGGCACGGCCAGCGGATCGCGCTGGTTCAGACGCAGCGCCGAAATGTATCATGTTGCCCTGCACAAGGTCGGTGCGCCGGGACCCGGCGAGCCGCGTTGGCAAATCAGCCAACCTCGGCCTGGGTTGGTCACTCCCATTCCGCCACCATGACCCGAAAAAAAGTCTTCATCGACGGCGAAGCAGGTACCACGGGCCTGCAAATCCGTGAACGCCTGCAAGCCATGCCGCAGGTGGAGCTGCTGAGCATCGCCTCCGAGCGTCGCAAGGACCCTGCGGCCAAGCGCGAAATCTTGGCCACGGCCGACTTGGCCATCCTCTGCCTGCACGACGAGGCTGCCGTGGACACCGTGGCCCTGGTCGATGCGCTCGAGGCCTCGGGCGAGTTGGGTGGCAAGCCAGGGCCGCGCATCATTGACGCGTCGACCGCGCACCGCGTGGCCCCCGGGTGGGTTTACGGCTTTCCCGAGCTGACACGTGAGCACGCGCGGGCCGTGGCCCAGGCACGGCGGGTCGCCAATCCGGGTTGCTATCCGACGGGCGGTATCGCGATGCTGCGCCCGCTCATCGACGCAGGCCTGCTGCCCAAGGACTACCCCATCGTGCTGTCGGGCTACTCGGGTTATTCGGGCGGTGGCCGCAGCATGATCGAGGCCTATGAAGTCACCAAGACCGCGCCGCCTTTGGAGGTTTACGGTCTGGGCCTGACCCACAAGCATCTGCCTGAGTTCCAGCGCTACACCGGCCTGACACGTCGGCCCATCTTCGTACCCGCCGTGGCGAACTATTACGCGGGCATGATCGACCAGATCGGCTTGCAGTTCGATTTGATGAACGGGGTACGCAAGGCCGGGCAGTTGGAAGAGGCGCTGCGCGCCCACTACGCGGGCAGCGAATGGGTGCGTGTCGTGCCGCCTCAAACGAGCGGCCGCCTGGAGCCCACCGCGCTCAACAACACGAACCAGATGGAGCTCAGCGTCTATGGCAACGACGCGTTGGGCCAGGCCGTGCTGGTGGCGCGCTTCGACAACCTGGGCAAGGGCGCCAGCGGCGCGGCCGTGCAAAACTTGAAGTTGATGCTAGGACTGTGAGTTGTGGGCGTCCGAGTCTTCGCTTCCATGCCCGTGATGGTCAGGGTCTAGCCGCTGGGTGTTGAGCACCCGGCGCACGACATCCCCTGAAAACCCGCGCGCCAGCAGAAACCGGCCTTGCCGCGCGCGGTCCTTCGCGTCTACCGGCGCGGCCTCAAAACGGCGCTGCCAGACTTGGCGAGCACGTGCTTCCTCGCTGTCCTGCAAGCCTGCCAGGGTCTGGTTGATGAGCTCGCGGTCCAACCCTTTGTCTTGCATCTCTTGCCGCAGACGCGCTGCGCCATAGGCACTGGCACGGCGGTGCGCCAAGGATTCCGCGGCACGGCGTTCGTCCAGGAATCCCCGCGCTTGCAACTCGTCCAGGGCCTGGGCCAGGGTCCCAGGCGCTTCCTCGAAGCGCGCCAGCTTACGCTCCAACTCGCGGCGGGTATGTTCGCGCTGGCTCAGCAAGCGCAAAGCCCGGCCTTTCAGGCTGGGCTGAAAGGCCAGTTTGCGGTTGTGCTCTGGCGCGTTGGACGAACCAGGCCTGTCGGTCACCGACATGGGCCGGGCGTCAGGCTTCAGCGTCGTCGCCGCCGGTCGAGGCCATGGGCGATCCCCCCTCGCCGCGCAGCGGGATGCCCAGCGACTCACGCACCTTGTTCTCGATTTCCAGGGCCAGTTCCGGGTTCTCGCGCAGAAATTCACGGGCGTTGTCGCGGCCTTGGCCGATTTTTTCGCCGTTGTAGGCATACCAGGCACCGGACTTGTCGATGATGTGGGCGTTCACCCCCATGTCGATCACCTCGCCCTCGCGGCTGACGCCCTCGCCGAACAGGATGTCGAATTCAGCGCTCTTGAAGGGCGGGCTGACCTTGTTCTTCACCACCTTGACCTTGGTCTCGTTGCCAATGGCGTCTTCGCCCTTCTTGATGGTGCCGGTGCGGCGGATGTCCAGACGCACCGAGGCGTAGAACTTCAGTGCGTTGCCGCCGGTGGTGGTTTCCGGGCTGCCGAACATCACGCCGATCTTCATGCGGATCTGGTTGATGAAGATGACCATGCAGTTGGTCTTCTTGATCGTGGCGGTCAGCTTGCGCAACGCTTGGCTCATCAGACGGGCCTGCAGGCCGGGCAGGCTGTCGCCCATTTCGCCTTCGATTTCGGCCTTGGGAGTGAGCGCGGCCACCGAGTCCACGACGATGAGGTCCACGGCGCCGGAACGCACCAGGCTGTCCACGATCTCCAGCGCTTGCTCGCCGGTGTCTGGTTGACTGATCAGCAAATCCTGCAGGTTCACGCCCAGTTTCTGCGCGTACTGGACGTCCAGCGCATGCTCGGCGTCGACGAAGGCGCAGGTGCCGTTGAGCTTCTGCATCTCCGCGATGACCTGCAGCGTCAGCGTGGTCTTGCCGGAGGATTCCGGACCATAGATCTCGACCACCCGGCCGCGGGGCAGGCCGCCGACGCCCAGCGCGATGTCCAGCCCCAAGCTCCCGGTGGAGACAACCTGGATGTCCTCGATCTTCTCGCCTTCGCCCAGACGCATGATGGTGCCCTTGCCAAACTGCTTTTCGATCTGGGCCAGGGCGGCCTGCAGGGCTTTGGCTTTTTCGCTGTTGGCGTTCTTGACGGCGGTGTCCATGGTGTTTCCTTGGTCGGGTTGAAGAGGGGCGCCTGATTTTTCTCACAGGCTGGATGCTTGAACAGGACTTTATCAGCGCGATACTTTCTCGTAAAGCTGATATTTAGTCATTTTGGCTTACTATCTGCCCGTGATCTCCAACAGCCCTTTCCCCCAAGCCGCTCAGCGCATCGATGAGGGGTGGCGTCAAACCCATCTGGGCCGCCTGCTGGGCCATGCCATGCGCCGGTTTGACACCCGTGTGCAGGCGCTGATGGCGCATGACGCTGACGTCCCCCTGGCTTTGTCCCATTTGGCGGCGCGCGGGCAGATCAGTGCCGCGCACATTCACATCACCCGGCACCTGGCCGTGGCGGGCTCCCGGCTGCAGGATCTGGCCGACGCGGCCGGCATGAGCAAACAGGCCATGGGCAAGCTGGTGGACCAGTGCGTGGCATGGGGTCTGGTGACGCGCGAGGCCGATCCGCATGACGGCCGCGCCAAGCAGGTGCGCTTCACGCCCGCAGGCCTGGCCTGGCTGAGCGGCTTCCAGCGGGCCGTGCAGCAAGCCGAAGCCGAGCTGCGGCAGTCCGTGGGCGAGGAGGTGGCCACGGTGATCGCCTTGGGCCTGGAAGCCTACACGGGCAGCTAAACCGCGTGTCGACATCCAGAGGCGCGGCGAAGTCTGTCGAAACCTGATCAACGAGAAAGGCTGCCAGGCAGCCTGCCGCCGCCTAGAATCGCCTCAGACATGAAGCAGCCCGCCCCCGTAAGGCGGTGAACTGCGCGGAGACACACGCATGCGAATTCTGATTGCGGAAGACGATCAGGTGCTGGCCGACGGCCTGCTGCGCACCTTGCGCGGCTCGGGCGCCGCGGTCAACCACGTGGCCAATGGCGCCGAGGCGGATGCAGCCTTGATGACGCAGCCGTCCCAATTCGACCTGCTGATCCTGGACCTGGGTCTGCCCAAGCTGCACGGCCTGGAGGTGCTGCAGCGCTTGCGCGCCCGTGGTGCCAGCCTTCCCGTGCTCATCCTCACCGCGGCGGACAGCGTCGAAGACCGTGTGCAAGGCCTGGACTACGGTGCCGACGACTACATGGCCAAGCCCTTCAGCCTGCAGGAACTGGAGGCCCGCGTGCGCGCCCTGACACGCCGGGGTTTGGGGGCAGCCAGCGGCCTCATACGTCATGGCCCGTTGGTCTACGACCAGGCCGGCCATGTGGCGACCATTGACGGCCGCTTGGTGGAGCTGTCAGCTCGCGAACTCGGTTTGCTGGAGGTGTTGCTCCAACGCTGTGGCCGTCTGGTCAGCAAGGACCAGCTGGTCGACCGCCTGTGCGAGTGGGGCGAGGAAGTGAGCAACAACGCGATCGAGGTCTACATCCACCGCCTGCGCAAGAAGATTGAACGCGGCCCCATCCGCATCGCCACCGTGCGCGGCCTGGGCTACTGCCTGGAAAAGATTCAGCCGGAAGCCACGATGGGGATGGATGCCGATTCCCCTTCCCTGGCCTAGGGCTCGGCCAGAAGCATCTCCAACGCGGTTCCATGCCTTTCGGCAGAAAGCTCTTTCACCGGGAACAACGCTCGCTGTTCGGGGAGATCCTCGATTGGATGCTGACGCCACTGCTCATCCTCTGGCCAGTCAGCCTCATCCTCACATGGTTGGTGGCCCAGAACATCGCGGGCCGCCCCTTTGACCATGCCCTGGAGCTTCAGGTCCGCGCACTGGCGCAGCACCTGAGCCTCCAGAACCCCAATCCCCGCGGACAGACCCGCTTCGATCCGCCCATGCCCGCGCGCACCCTCTTGCACGCGGATGCCACGGACACTTTGCATTTCCAAGTTCTGGGTGCACAGGGTGAGTTTCTTTCGGGTGACCCTGATTTCCCGCCACCACCGGCCCTCGAAAGCCCGGAGGGCATTGCCCGCCCGGGTCTGGAACCGGGCGTCGTGCAGTTGCGCAATGACGAGTTCGAAGGCACGCCGGTGCGCATCGCCCACCTTTGGATTGCGCTTGCGCCCATCCCCTATACCGAGGGCGCGCCTGCCAAGGGATCATTGCTGGCGCTGGTCCAAGTCGCGGAGACCCTGGACAAGCGCTCCCTCTTGGCGGCCGAAATCATCAAAAGCGTGATGCTGCCGCAGTTTGCGATCCTGCCCCTGGCCGTGCTGCTGGTCTGGCTGGCGCTGGCGCAGGCCATCCGTCCCCTGGATCATCTGGCCAGTCACATCCGCGCACGGGCGCCCGAGGATCTGAGCCCCCTGGAGACACGGGCCGTGCCGCTGGAAGTGGCGCCCCTGGTGACTTCGATGAACGACTTGCTCACGCGGCTCAAGGAGTCGGTGGCCGCCCAAAAGCGCTTTCTGGCCGATGCCGCGCACCAGCTCAAGACCCCGCTGGCGGGCCTGCGCATGCAGGCGGATCTGGCACAGCGCCATGACGCCAGCCCGGAGAACCTTCGGCAATCGCTGCAGCAGATCGTGCGGGCCAGCACCAACGCCACCCACACCGTCAACCAGCTGCTGGCCCTGGCCCGGGCCGAGGGCAGCGGCGCTGCGCTTGCTCATCAGCGGTGTGACCTGGCACAAATCACCATGGAGGCCATGCGTGAAGTGGTGCCCTTGGCACTGGAAAAGCATCTGGACTTTGGCTACGACGGCCTCGCCCCAGGAACGCCCATTGCGCAGCTGGACGGCAACCCCACCTTGTTGAAGGAACTGGTGCGCAACCTGCTGGACAACGCGATCAAGTACACGCCCAGCACTGCGCAGCTGCCCGGTGTCATCACAGCCCGCGTCCTGTCCAACGCCGCAGGGCAGTTGATGCTGCAAGTCGAAGACTCCGGACAGGGCGTGCCGCAAGCGGAGCGAGGGCTGATCTTCCAGCCCTTCTACCGAGCCTTGGGCACGCAGGCCGATGGGTCGGGACTGGGCTTGTCCATCGCGCAAGAAATTGCGCGTCAGCACCAGGCACGCATCGAGGTCGAAGATCTGAACCCGAGCCTGGCGCAGCCTGGCGCCCGGTTCACGGTGCGCTTTGCGGGGGGAAAGGCCTCCTTGTCCTGAACCGACTGCAGCGCAAGCGGCTCAGGGTGAGCAGGTCGTCGACGCCTTGCCGTTGAGGGTGGGCAGAGATTGCAATGCGGCTTGGCCCGCGGCCGCTTGGGAGGCATCCGCGGCCTGCACGCGAACCCACGCCTGTCGGCGTTCGGGCCATTCCTGCACAACACGCGCGGTGCGAACGCCGCGCTTTTGCATCGCTTCGAGTTCGTCCTGGGCCTTGGCTTGGGTCTCGAAGCGCGCCAATGACAAGCCCGGCTGCAGCTCCGGGTTATCCAAGGTCTGCAAGCCGCGACGGGTGCGTGGCGAGAGCTGGGCGCGCTTGCGATCCAGTTCCGCCGTGTTGGCGTAACGGCCCATGTAGATGATCCAACGCGCGGGCGCCGTGACGCGCACATCCAAGGTCCAACTCCCTGCGGGAAGAGACTGCCCGAGTTGGCGGCGTACGGCCTCCAGCTGCGCGGCCTGGGTCACGTCCCACGGACCCGCCTGCCAGCACTGCGCGGTCGCGCGGGCTGATGATTCCTCCGCGACTTCGGGAGTCGGAGCGGTCGGAGCGGTCGGAGCGGCGACTTGCGGCACCGGAGCGGTAGGCAGGACCGGAGTGGACAGTATCCGTAAGGCCTCCGGTCGAACCTGCTGCGCAAGGCGCTCGGGTTCATGCTGTTCCACCGGCGCCCAGCCATAGGCGCGCAACATGCCTTGCGACCAGGCGAAATAGCCAGCGTTCAGCAGTATCAGCAAGAGAGCGACGACGCGCAGCATGCAAGCAAAAAGGAAGGGTATGAACGCAACCGTGAGCCTTGCGGCAGGACTCAGCCCGGCATCGGCCGCACACTGACTTCGGCGGAATCGATGGTTTTCAGGCCCGTGGAAGTATGCACCAGCAACGCGCCGCGCTCATCAACGCCTTGCGCCATCCCCTCGGTGCCATCGCTGAGCCTCACCGCGCGGCCAGTGAAGGCGTCGCGAGCCAGCCAGGATGCTCGCACGGGGGCGAAACCCTGTTCCTGAAACCTTAGCACCGTTCGCACCAGCGGCAGGGCGAGGCGCGAAAGCACAGCCGGCGCGTCCCATCCGGGGTTGATTTCGCGTGCCCAGGCCGGGGGAGTGCGCATGTCCGACGCGCCCTGGCTCACACGCTCGCTGATGTTCAGGCCCACGCCAATCACGGCGTACCGCAGGTCCAGCGCTTCGATCAGCACGCCAGCAAGCTTGCGGTCCTGCCACCACAGATCATTGGGCCACTTGAGTCGCACCTCTGGATGCAGGCTCTCAGCCAGGGACAGGCCCACGGCCAGCGACAGACCCGACCAGTCCTTGCGCTCCAAGGGCAGGCCCAAGGAGAACATGAGCAAATCGCCCGGTTGCACGCCGCTGTTCCAGGCCCGGCCCAGTCGGCCCCGGCCTGCGGTCTGTTGCTCAGCGACCAGCAGCACGGGCTCACGCTGGCCATCACGCGCACGGCGCATCAGCTCGCTGTTGCTGGAGTCGACTTGCGGCAACACCTCGACCGTGAAGCCTGGCAGCAGGGGAGCCACCTCTTCCCAGACTGCCTCGGCGGGCCAGCGCAGCGGCGGGGAGCCTGCCTTGTTTTTCAAGCTCACGCTGAGGGACAAATCGCGCCTCAGCGCTTGGGCGCCAGCAAGGTGCCTCGGCAATTCTTGCTGCCGCACCAGCAGGGGTACTCGGCCTTGAGCTTCTTGGTGTAAGGCTCGTCGATGATCAGGCCGTAGTCGTAGTTCAGCTCCTCGCCCGACTTGATCTTGCGCAGCGCCTTGATGAAGACACGGCCCTCATCGGTCTCGTCCGCTTCGCAGTTGGGGTTGCAGGAATGGTTGATCCAGCGCGAGGCATTGCCGCCCACCTTGGCGTCGATCACATGGTCTTCGTCGACGTGGAAATAGAAGGTGTGATTGGGGTCCTTCGGATCGTGCGGGTGACGGCGCAGCGCTTCCTTCCAGTTGATGATCTCGCCCACGTACTCGATGATGATCTCGCCCTTGGCGATGTCCTGCAGGGCGAACACGCCCTTGCCATGGACGCCGGAGCGCCGCACCTGGATACGACGGCCGGAAGCGGAGGAAGCGGCGGGAAGTTTGGACACGGCGGATTTTTTTGGTAAGGTGAACTCGTATGGGCGCGCGCGGGCGCGCCCGCGTAGGCGTGCGCACGCGTGTGCGTGCGCGAGACAGGGATTGTATTCATGAAGACTTTGGTCATTGCAGAGAAGCCATCGGTCGCGCAAGACATCGTGCGCGCCCTCACGCCCACGGCCGGCAAGTTCGAGAAGCACGACGAGCATTTCGAGAACGAGCAGTACGTGGTGACGAGTGCCGTGGGGCATCTGGTGGAAATCCAGGCCCCCGAGCAATACGACGTGAAGCGCGGCAAATGGAGCTTCGCCCACCTGCCCGTGATTCCGCCGCATTTCGAGCTCAAGCCCGTCGACAAAACCAAGACCCGCCTGAACGCCGTGGTCAAGCTGGCCAAACGCAAGGACGTGGACAAGCTGATCAATGCCTGTGACGCGGGCCGGGAGGGCGAGCTGATCTTCCGCTTGATCGAACAATATGCCTTCGGCAGCGAAGATGCCGCTGGCGCCCGCGCCAAGACGCAACGCAAGCCGGTCTCGCGACTGTGGCTGCAAAGCATGACGCCGCAAGCCATCCGCGATGGTTTCGAGCAGTTGCGCAGCGACAAACAGATGCTGCCCCTGGCCGACGCGGCACGCAGCCGCAGCGAAGCCGACTGGCTGGTGGGCATCAATGGCACGCGTGCCATGACCGCCTTCAATTCCCGCGACGGTGGTTTTTTCCTCACGACCGTGGGCCGCGTGCAGACGCCGACGTTGGCCGTGGTGGTGGAACGCGAGGAACAAATCCGCAAGTTCATCAGCCGCGACTACTGGGAAATCCACGCGACGTTCGGCGCGCAGGCCGGCGAGTACGCTGGCAAATGGTTCGACCCGAAGTGGAAGAAGAACGAGGAAGACCCCGAGAAAAAGGCCGATCGTCTCTGGAACGAGCGCGACGCGCGCGCGATCGCCGACGCCGTGCGCGGCCAGCCGGCCACCGTCACCGAGGAGAGCAAGCCCAGCACGCAGGCCTCGCCCATGCTGTTCGACCTGACCAGCCTGCAGCGCGAAGCCAACGGCAAGTTCGGCTACTCGGCCAAGACCACCTTGTCCTTGGCGCAAAGCCTGTACGAACGCCACAAGGCCTTGACCTACCCGCGGACGGACTCGCGCCATCTGCCTGAAGACTACCTGGCCGTCGCCAAGCAGACCTTCGAGATGCTGGCGGACTCCCACCTCAAGCATCTGGCACCGCATGCCGCGACAGCACTGAAGAACGGCTACGTCAAACCCAGCAAACGCATCTTCGACAACGCCAAGGTCAGCGATCACTTCGCCATCATTCCGACGCTTCAGGCACCGAGCGGCTTGAGCGAAGCCGAGCAGAAGCTCTACGACCTGGTGGCGCGGCGTTTCATGGCGGTGTTCTTCCCCAGCGCCGAATACCAAGTCACCACCCGCATCACGACCGCCGCCAGCCATCAGTTCAAGAGCGAAGGCAAGGTGCTGGTCAAGCCAGGCTGGCTGGCCATCTACGGCAAGGAAGCCGAGGACGAAACCGACGACAAGGACAAGGAGAACAGCAAGATCCTCGTCCCCGTCCAAGCCAACGAAAAGGTCAAGACCCAGGCCGCCGACGCCAAGGGACTGAAGACCCGCCCGCCAGCCCGCTACAGCGAAGCCACCCTGCTGAGCGCGATGGAAGGCGCCGGCAAGATGGTGGAGGACGATGAACTGCGCGAGGCCATGAGCGAGAAGGGCCTGGGTACGCCTGCCACGCGAGCCGCCATCATCGAAGGGCTGCTCAACGAAAAGTACATGCTGCGCGAGGGCCGTGAGCTGATCCCGACCGCCAAAGCCTTCCAGCTGATGACCTTGCTGCGTGGCCTGGGCGTGGAGGAGCTCTCCAAGCCCGCGCTGACGGGCGAATGGGAGTACAAGCTCTCGCAGATGGAGCGGGGCCAGCTCACGCGTGAGGCCTTCATGCGCGAGATCGCGGCCATGACCGAGCACATCGTCAAGAAGGCCAAGGAATACGACCGCGACACCGTGCCCGGCGACTACGCCACCCTGGCCACGCCCTGTCCGAACTGCGGTGGCGTGGTCAAGGAAAACTACCGTCGCTACGCCTGCGTGGGCAAGAAGGGCACGGGCGAAGACGCCTGCGGCTTCTCCTTCACCAAAATGCCCGCCGGCCGCGCCTTCGAACTGCCCGAAGTAGAGCAGTTCCTGCGCGACAAACGCATCGGCCCCCTGGAGGGATTCCGCTCCAAGGCGGGTTGGCCGTTCACCGCCGAGATCGCGCTGGTCTTCAACGAAGAAGAAAAGAACTGGAAACTGGAGTTCGACTTCGGTAACGAAGACGAGTCAGAGACCGGCGAGCTGGTCGACTTTTCCGGCAAGACCTCGCTGGGCGCCTGTCCCAAATGCGGCGGCGCGATCTATGAGCACGGCAAGAACTACGTGTGCGAAAAGTCCTTGCCCACGCCCGCGCAGGCCACGCCGAGTTGTGACTTCAAGAGTGGCCAAGTCATCTTGCAGCAGCCCATTGAGCGTGAGCAAATGATGAAGCTGCTCGCCACGGGCAAGACCGATCTGCTCGACAAGTTCGTCTCCATGCGCACGCGCCGTCCTTTCAAAGCCTATCTGGCCTGGAACGCCGAAGAGGGCAAGGTGAGTTTCGAGTTCGAGCCATCGAAGTTCCCGCGCAAGGCGGGGGCCACCACGGGTGCACGCGCGGGCGCAGCCGCCAAGTCGGGGGCTCCCGGCAAGACGGCGGCCAAGAAGGCGCCCGCCAAGAAAGCCGCCGCGAAGAAAACCACGGCCAGAAAGCAAAGCGCAGGTCTGACGCCCAGCGCCGAACTGGCCGCCGTGATCGGCAGCGAGCCGGTGGCTCGCACGGAAGTCATCAAGAAAATCTGGGACTACATCAAGGCCCAGGGCCTGCAAGATCCCAAGGACAAGCGCAGCGTGCTGGCGGATGCCAAGCTACAGCCCGTCTTTGGCAAGGACCGGGTGACCATGTTCGAGATCACCGGCCTGGTCGGCAAGCACCTCAGCTGAGGGGCTCGGGCCTGAACGCGTGGGTCAGCCCTTGAGGAGGGCGCGCACGCGAGCGTAATTGCGCTGCACCTTGGCGATGTAGCTGGCCCGCTTCGCGGGGCTGATGGCGTTGTAGGCGCCCACCGCCTTCCAGAGCGTGCCGTGCTGTTGGATCTTCTTGGACAGGATCCAGGCCCCGACGTAGATGTTGGTGCAGGCGCCCTTGAGCTTCTCGCGGTGGATGCCCATTTCGGCCAGCTGGGGTAGCCAGCGGGTGTTGATCTGCATCAGGCCGACGTCGTGCGTGCCATCGGCATTGGTCGGCCCGACCGCGTTCGGGTCAAAAGCCGACTCGGTCTTGGCGATGGCGATCAGCATGTGCTTGTCCACCCCGAAGCGCTCGGCCGCCGCCGTGAAGCAAGGGTCGAAAGGCGACCACGCATGACTGGCAGGGAAATCCGTCGGCGTGGGCGCAGCCTTGAGCTGGGCAGCCTGTTGCGCGCCAGCCGCGCCAGCGAGCGTGGTGGACAACAACAGGGACGCCCAGCCTTTCATGGTCACACTCCGTTTATTTCGCGACGACCACCCGGGCCATTTCCAAGCATTTGTTGGAATAGCCCCACTCATTGTCGTACCAGGATACGACTTTGATGAAGGTTTTGTCCAGGGCAATACCCGCATCGGCATCGAACACGGAAGTGCAGGTTTCGCCACGGAAATCGGTGGCGACCACTTTGTCCTCGGTGTAACCCAAAATGCCCTTGAGCGCGCCCTGGCTCTGGGCCTTCATCTCGGCCTTGATCTCGTCGTAGCTGGCATCTTTTTCCAACTCGACCGTCAGGTCAACGACCGACACATCGGACGTCGGCACGCGGAAGCTCATGCCCGTCAGCTTTTTGTTCAGCGCGGGAATGACCACGCCCACGGCCTTGGCGGCGCCGGTGCTGCTCGGAATGATGTTTTCCAGGATGCCGCGGCCGCCGCGCCAATCCTTGTTGCTCGGGCCGTCCACGGTCTTCTGCGTGGCGGTGGCAGCGTGCACCGTCGTCATCAAGCCGCGCTTGATGCCCCACTTGTCGTGCAGCACCTTGGCCACGGGTGCCAAGCAATTGGTGGTGCAGGAGGCGTTGGAAATGATGGCTTGGCCTGCGTAGGTCTTGTCGTTGACGCCGAACACGAACATGGGCGTGTCGTCCTTGCTCGGGGCCGAGATGATGACCTTCTTCGCGCCCGCAGCCAGGTGCTTGCCGGCGCTGTCTTTGTCCAGGAACAGGCCCGTGGACTCGATCACCACTTCGGCGCCCACCTCGCCCCACTTCAAGTTGCTGGGATCACGTTCCTGGGTGAGACGGATCTTGCGTCCATTGACGACGAGCTGGCCGCCTTCAATCGAAACCTCGCCCTTGAAGCGACCATGCACGCTGTCGTACTTCAGCATGTAGGCCAGGTAGTCGGGCTCCAGCAAGTCGTTGATGCCGACGATTTCAATGTCCTTGAAATTCTGCACGGCCGAGCGGAACACATTGCGGCCGATGCGGCCAAAACCGTTGATGCCTACTTTGATGGTCATGGTTACTCCTTAAAGTTGAATCAATCGCTCACGCGCGCCTTACGGGCAATGAGAAAAAAGGCGGCGCTTGACACAAGTACTAAGCCGGCCTGAAGGAAGCGTTCGTGAGCCGCTTGCCTGCGTTCAACCACCAATTCAGCATACGACCAGACCATTCGATCTCCCTGCTGAAGTTGCAGCACTTGCGCAAAGTCATTCCGTTCAACCCACAGCCTGACCCGCGTAGGCATGGCCGGGTCCATTGTGATTCGCGCCAAACGTACCAGCACTTGCGGGTTATCTGGGAAGGCGAAGCTACGCTCCTTTTGCTGCTCATCCAGTCCGACCAGCATGTAACGTGTACTACTACCGGTTCCTCGCCTTGTTGTCTCCTGCAAGAATTTCGTTGGCTGAATCTCGTGATATGCGAGCCTGTCCAGCGAAGGCGGTAATTGCGCGACCCCGGCCATGAGCAGAAATAGCACCAGCACAAGCGACAGCGTGCTCATCCAATACAGTGCATCTCGCGTCATTCCGGATACTTGCATGCGCGATTTCTAGCCGAATCAACTGCCCAACACGGCGCGCACCGTGTGCGCGACGTTCTCTGGCGTGAAGCCGAAATGCTTGAACAGCACCGGCGCGGGCGCCGATTCACCGTAGCTGTCGATGCCCACGACGGCCGAGCAGCCGTATTTCCACCAGCCCCCGGTGGCGCCCATTTCAACGGCGACACGCGGCAGGCCGGCGGGCAGAATGGCCTGCTTGTAGGCCACCTTCTGCCGGTCGAACACGGTGGTGCTGGGCATGGAGACCACGCGCACAGCGATCTTCTGTGCGGCCAGCAGTTCCTGGGCCTTGAGCGCCAGAGCGACCTCGGAACCGGTGGCGATGATGAGCGCCTGGGCTTTTTTCTTCAGGCCCACATGTTCAGGTTCCGACAGCACGTAAGCGCCGCGGCTGATGTCACCCAGGTCCCGCTTCGGGGCGTAAGCCAGGTTCTGGCGCGACAGCAGCAGCGCTGTGGGCCGCGTCTTGTTCTCCAGCGCCACCGCCCAGGCCACGGCGGTCTCCGCCGTGTCGGCAGGACGCCAGACGTCCAAGTTCGGGATCAAGCGCAGGCTGGCCGCGTGCTCGATGCTCTGGTGGGTGGGACCGTCCTCGCCCAGGCCGATGCTGTCGTGCGTGAACACATGCACCACGCGCTGCTTCATCAAGGCGGCCATGCGGATGGCATTGCGGCTGTAGTCGCTGAAGGTCAGGAAGGTGCCGCCATAGGGGATGTAGCCCCCGTGCAGCGCCACGCCATTCATGATGGCGGCCATGCCGAATTCACGCACGCCGTAGTTGATGTGGCGACCCACCTTGCCATCGGCCGACTTGACCACGGCACCCGTGCTGTCAAAGCGCAGGGCTGGGGTGTGGCTGGTGTTGGTGAGGTTGGAGCCAGTCAGGTCGGCGCTGCCACCCAGCAGTTCGGGCAGCGCGGCGGTGAAGGCCTCCAGCGCGATCTGCGACGCCTTGCGCGTGGCCACGGTGTCGGCCTTGCTGTGCGCGGCCACGGCGGCGTCCACGGCCACCTGGGCGAAAGCCTTGGGCAAGTCACCGGCCATGCGGCGCTTGAACTCAGCCGCGAGTTCAGGATGGGCGGCGGCATACGCGCTGAACTTGTCGTTCCAGGCGGCTTCGGCGGACTGGCCACGGTCCTTGGCGCCCCAATCGGCGTAGACCTCGGCCGGGATATCAAAGGGCGCGTGCGGCCACTCCAGCGCCTCGCGTGTCAGCTTGATTTCGTCCGCCCCCAGGGGCTCGCCATGCGCCTTGGCCGTGCCCGCTCGGTTAGGGCTGCCCTTGCCAATGCTGGTCTTGCAGATGATCAGCGAGGGGCGTTCGGTTTGCGTCTTGGCCTTGGCGATGGCTTCGACGACCGCCTGCGGATCATGGCCGTTGATGGGACCAATCACGTTCCAGCCATAGGCGACGAAGCGCAGCGAGGTGTTGTCCGAGAACCAGGGCTGCACCTGGCCATCAATGGAAATGCCGTTGTCGTCGTAGAGGGCGATCAGCTTGTTGAGCTTCCAGGCACCGGCGAGGGCGGCCGCTTCATGGCTGACACCTTCCATCAAGCAGCCATCGCCCAGGAAGACGTAGGTGTGATGGTCCACGATGGCATGGCCGTCGCGGTTGAATTCCGCTGCCAAAAGCTTCTCAGCCAGCGCCATGCCCACGGCGTTCGTCACACCTTGGCCCAGCGGGCCGGTGGTGGTTTCCACGCCAGGGGTGATGCCCACCTCGGGGTGTCCAGCGGTCTTGCTGTGCAACTGGCGGAAGTTCTTCAGTTCGCCGATGGGCAGGTCATAGCCCGTCAGATGCAGCAAGGCATAGATGAGCATCGAACCGTGACCATTGGACAGCACGAAGCGGTCACGGTCCGCCCAGTGCGGATTCTTGGGGTTGTGCTTGAGATGCTGGCCCCAGAGCGCGACGGCCATGTCGGCCATGCCCATGGGGGCGCCGGGATGTCCGGAATTGGCTTGTTGTACGGCGTCCATTGCCAGCGCACGGATTGCGTTGGCCATCTGTTGGGTGTTTGCCATGTTGGGGGCGACTCCGGAGAAATCAGCGCGTTGGTAGGGGCGGGGAAACCCGGCATTTTACCGGGCGTCCCGCCGCAAGCCCCGCGCGACCCGGCATGGGTCCATGTCGAGCCGCGCGTGCCAGAATGAAGCGCATGCCCGACTCCTCTTTTCCCGCGCAGGCCTTGATCCTGGCCGCCGGCCGCGGCGAGCGCATGCGCCCGCTGACCGACACCACGCCCAAACCCTTGCTTCAGGTCCGGGGACGCCCTTTGCTGCAATGGCATGTGGATGCGCTGGCCCAGAGCGGATGCACGAACTTGGTGATCAACACGGCCTGGTTGGGCGAGCAGATTCCTGCCCATTTCGGCGCCACGCCCCACGCCAGTGACGGCCAATTCTTGAACATCACTTACTCCGAGGAGGGCCGGGATTTCGGGGGCGCGCTGGAGACCGCTGGCGGCATCGTGCGCGCCTTGCCCCACCTGGCCGAGGTCTTCTGGGTCGTGGCTGGCGACGTGTACACACCGGGCTTCACCTTCAGCGCAGATGCACTGGCGCGGTTTGCCGCGAGTGGCAAATTGGCGCACCTCTGGTTGGTGCCCAACCCGCCTCATAACCCACGAGGAGATTTCGGGCTGGGTCCGGATGGTCTGGCCCTGAACATCCCTGCCCCACTTCGAGAGAAGCAGCGCGCTTACACCTACAGCACCATCGGCCTTTACCGGCGCGCATTTTTTACAGCGCCTTTTGTCCAGTCCGTGAGTGCCATCCCACCAGGGAATCCGGGAGGCGTCAAAGCCCCACTGGCACCGATGCTGCGCGCGGCGATGGACAATGCCACCGTGAGCGCTGAGCTGTACACGGGGCCTTGGACCGACGTCGGCACACCCGAACGCTTGCGCGAGCTCAACGCCACGCACCCCGAGGCCCACACCACCGAGACGCCATCGCCATGAACGCTCCGCTGAAGAACCCTGCCTGGTTGACGCCCGCCCCCATCGCGCTCTACGCGCAACGCCGCGCGCGGCTGGCGGCGCAAATGACGGAGTTGGGAGGACCGGACGCCATCGCCATCATCCCCACAGCGCCGGAGCGCATGCGTAACCGCGACAGCGATTACCTGTTCCGCTTTGACAGTTACTTTCACTACCTCAGCGGCTTCACGGAGCCAAACGCCTGGCTGCTCATCGATGGCAAGGGTCACACCACCCTGTTCTGCCAACCCAAAGACTTGGAGCGCGAAATCTGGGACGGCATCCGCCTCGGCCCGGAGGCGGCTCCGCTGGCGCTAGGCGTGGACGCGGCCTATTCGGTGTCCGAACTGGAGCAGCGACTGCCCAAGCTGCTTGAGAACCAAGCCACGGTTTGGTACCCCTTTGCCACGCACGCCGGACTGGAAGCCCGCGTCGACGGCTGGCTCAAGACCGTGCGCACCCGGGTGCGTTACGGCGCGCTCTGCCCCGAGGCTCAGCGTGACCTCTGCGCGCTGCTCGACGAAATGCGATTGATCAAGGACGAGTACGAGCAAGACGTGATGCGCCGCGCTTCGGCCATCAGCGCCCGTGCGCACATCCGCGCCATGCAACTGTCCGCACGCATGCTGCGGGGGGGCAAGGACGTGCGCGAATACCACCTGGACGCCGAACTGCTGCACGAATTCCGCCTTGGCGGCTCGCAGTACCCGGCCTATGGTTCCATCGTCGCCGCTGGAGCGAATGCTTGCGTGCTGCACTACCGCGCCGATGCCGCGCCCGTGCGGGACGGCGACCTGGTGCTGATCGACGCAGGCTGTGAACTGGATGGCTATGCCAGCGACATCACGCGCACCTTCCCTGCCAATGGCAAATTCAGCGGACCTCAGCGCGCGCTGTACGAGCTGGTGCTGGACTCGCAGGACGCGGCCGTGGCGGCGACCCAAGCGGGTGCACGCTTCAACGACCCGCACGACGCGGTGGTGCGCGTGTTGTCGCAAGGCCTGCTGGACCTGGGCTTGCTGGACAAGAACAAGACCGGTTCCGTGGACGACGTCATTGCCAACCGGGGCTACTTCCGCTTTTACATGCACCGCACGAGCCATTGGCTGGGCATGGACGTGCATGATTGCGGCAGTTATGTCGAGCCTTCCGAGCGGGGGCGCACGAGCGAACGCAAAGACGCGCTGTCGGGCGAGACCATCAAGGACCGGCCGAGCCGCATCCTGCGCCCCGGCATGTGCCTGACCCTGGAGCCCGGCTTGTACGTGCGCCCCGCCGAGGACGTGCCGGAGTCTTTCTGGAATCTCGGCATCCGCATCGAGGACGACGCCTTGGTCACCGACAACGGCTGCGAGCTGATCACTCGGGGCGTGCCAGTCAAAGCCGACGAAATTGAGTCCCTGATGCGGGCCTGAACACCGGCCCATTTGCCCGGACCCCGTACGAGCTTGGCTCGGTGGCGCCCCCACTGGGTTCGGTCCCGGAGTCTTTCATTGCTATTGTCTGTTTAGGCAAAAGCAATCCTTCGCCACATCATGATTGACTATCATTGACGACACTTTGATAGTTGATATTCATGAGGTGAGTCATGACCCGCTTTGCCCGCGCCAATTTGCCCGTACTGAAGAAAACCGCCAGCTACTACGTGATGCACATCGTCGTGGCCGCAGGGGTGGCATACGCCGTGACCGGCAATCTGCTCATGGCCTTCACTCTGAGTCTGCTGGAACCCACGGTTCAGGCCGTGGCCTTCTTCTTTCATGAAAAGGCCTGGGAACGTCGGCTTCGTCGGCAAAATGACGCGATTCCCCCGCTTTCGGCAAGCTCCTTGGCTCCCACGCCTGTGCGCTGAAGTGCCTTAGCGCAATGCCGCGTTAGTACGGCGTTATCCTGACGTTCCCCTTCTGCCTGCGGCATTCGCGCCACAACTTTTCAGCCTGCTCGGTGGCGGGGCATACAATCCAACTCCCCCAAAAAGAGCAAACCGCTTTTGTCCGGGCGCCCACAGTGCATAGGGATGCATCATGCGGTCGCATCATCCACGGGCAATTGATTTGCTGCAGGAGATTCCTTGATGTCCAGCACCCCGTCGTCCAACGACAAACGCGAGCAAATCCGCCGCGCCGCCCTTGAGTACCACCAGTTTCCGGTCCCCGGCAAGATCGCCATCGCGGCCACCAAGCAGCTGATCAACCAGCATGACCTGGCGCTGGCCTACACCCCTGGCGTCGCCGCACCCTGCGAGGAAATCGCCAAGGATCCCGACGCCTCCTACAAGTACACCTCCCGCGGTAACCTGGTGGGCGTGATCACCAACGGCACGGCGGTGCTGGGCCTGGGCGACATCGGTCCGCTGGCCGGTAAGCCGGTCATGGAAGGCAAGGGCGTGCTGTTCAAGAAATTCGCCGGCATCGATGTGTTCGACATCGAGATCGACGAGAAGAAGGACCTCGACAAGCTGGTGGACATCATCGCCGCCTTGGAGCCCACCTTCGGCGGCATCAACCTCGAAGACATCAAGGCGCCGGACTGCTTCTACGTCGAACGCAAGCTGCGCGAGCGCATGAAGATCCCGGTCTTCCATGATGACCAGCACGGCACGGCCATCGTGGTAGCGGCGGCCCTGATCAATGGCCTCAAGGTAGCCAACAAAGAACTGAAGAACGTCAAGCTCGTCACCTCTGGCGCCGGCGCCGCGGCATTGGCCAGCCTGAAGCTGCTGGTCAAGATGGGGCTGCCCAAGAAGAACATCTGGGTGACCGACATCGCGGGGGTGGTCTACGAAGGCCGCACCGAGTTGATGGACGAGGACAAGCGTGAGTTCGCCCAAAAGACAGATGCGCGCAAGCTCGGCGACGTGATCGCCGACGCGGACATCTTCCTGGGTCTGTCCGCAGGGGGCGTGCTCAAGCAGGACATGGTGAAGAAGATGGCGGCCAATCCCATCATCGCCGCCCTGGCCAACCCCACGCCCGAAATCACGCCCGAGGAAGTGAAGGCGGTGCGCGACGACGTGATCATGTGCACGGGTCGCACCGATTACCCGAACCAGATCAACAACGTCTTGTGCTTCCCCTACATCTTTCGGGGCGCGCTGGACTGCGGCGCCTCCACCATCACCGATGAGATGGAAATCGCCGCCGTGCACGCGATGGCCAAGTTGGCGCAAGCTGAACAGAGCGAAGTGGTCGCCGCCGCCTACGTGGGCGAACCCCTGATCTTTGGCCGCGAGTACTTGATCCCCAAGCCCTTTGACCCGCGCCTGATGATCGAGATCGCGCCCGCGGTCGCGCAGGCTGCGATGGACGGTGGTGTGGCTCGTCGTCCGATCGCGGACATGGACGCCTACCGCGAGAAGTTGCAGGCCTATGTCTACGCCTCGGGCACGACGATGAAGCCCATCTTCACCGCCGCCAAGGCCGCCAGCAAGAAGCGCATCGCTTACGCCGAGGGCGAGGAAGAGCGCGTGCTGCGCGCGGCTCAGATCGTGGTGGACGAGGGACTGGCTCGCCCCACCTTGATCGGTCGCCCGGCCATCATCGCCCAGCGCGTCGAGAAATTCGGTCTGCGCCTGAAAGAGGGACAGGACTACGACGTGGTCGACACCGAATACGACGAGCGTTACCGCGACTTCTGGCAGACCTACCACCGCATGACCGAACGCAAGGGCGTGACGGTGCCGATCGCCAAGATCGAGATGCGCCGCCGCTTGGCGTTGATCGGCGCCATGCTGCTGCACAAGGGCCATGTGGACGGGATGATCTGCGGCACCTGGGGCAACACGGCGATGCACCTTCAGTACATTGACCAGGTCATCGGCAAGCGGGCGGGCGTCAACACTTATGCGGCCATGAATGGGCTGCTGCTGCCGGACCGCCAGCTGTTCATCGTGGACACCCACATCAACTACGACCCCAGCGCCGAACAAATCGCGGAAATCACCATGATGGCGGCCACCGAGATGCAGCGCTTTGGCCTGCATCCCAAGGCGGCCTTGCTTTCCCACTCGAACTTTGGCCAGAGCTCGCAACCTAGCGCCGTCAAGATGCGCCAAGCACTGGAACTGCTGCGGGGGCAAGCGCCCTGGCTGGAAGTCGATGGCGAAATGCACGGTGACGTCGCGCTGGACGCCGACATGCGCAAGGTCATCATGCCCAACAGCACCCTCACGGGACAGGCCAATCTGCTGGTGCTGCCCAATCTGGACGCGGCCAACATCGCCTACAACCTGCTCAAGACTGCGGCAGGTGGTGGCATCGCGATCGGCCCCATGCTGCTGGGTGCCGCTCAACCGGTGAATATCCTGACGCCCAGCACCACCGTGCGCCGCATCGTCAACATGACGGCCCTGACGGTGGCCGACGCCAACGCGACGCGCTGATCGTTCATCTCTGGGCGAGAGCGCGTGGGGCTAGGACAGCCCAGCTCGCCGAACAGTGCGTAATCCCCTAGGGGCCTGCCTAATGTTTAGGCAGGCCCTTGCTTTTTTCACCCAGATCAGCGACACTTTCGGGCTTGGAATCTTCCGGGTGAGCCCGGTCGTCATAACAGCTTAGTCTTATGTTGCGCGGCCTCGTCAGCAAGTTGGTGCTTACTGGCTTGTTGTCTTGGCTGGTTTGCCTGCCCCTCGGTGCCGAGGCTCCTCCTCCTCGTGCCGCGAGCTCCGCCAAGGCTACTTCGGCCCTCGTTTCGTTGGCTGATTTGCCGCCGCAAGGCGCTGAAACCTACCGCCTGATTCTCAAAGGCGGGCCGTTTCCGTACGAGAAAGATGGCACGGTGTTTGGCAATCGAGAGCGTTTGCTCCCGCTCCATCCGCGTGGCTACTACCGCGAATACACCGTTCCAACGCCGGGCCTGTCCCATCGTGGCAAACGACGTATTGTCTGCGGCGGCACTGTCCGTCAGAAACCAGACGCCTGTTATTACACCGCAGACCACTACGCCAGTTTCCGCCGGATCGCGCCGTAAAACGTTTTTCAACAAGAAAGTGAAGCGGAGATGGATACGCCACTTCGTACCGTTAGAACCAACATCGTCCAGTCGATCCGCGCCTTCCGGGTGCCGGATTTGCAAGAGGCAGCTCAGGCCCTTGGGCACCATTTCCTGTATGCGAACCTCGCGCAAGCGCAATCCAAGCAAGATGTGCTGGATTTGATCGCCCAGCAGTTCATCCTGCCCACCCATGTCGGCAAGAACTTCGACGCGCTGTATGACGTGCTGACGGATCCGCTGCACAAGTCCGGCCCACAGCCTGGCTTCATCGCCGTGCTGGAGCACATTCCGGCCAACGCCAAGTTCGACAAGGAAGCTCGCGAGCAGCTTCTGGACATCTTCCGTGACGCCGCCGACTATTGGGGCGATCGGAAGGTGCCGTTCCGGTGTTTCTATTCTTTTCTGTAGCCCGTTCTGCGCAAAGCAACAGCCAAGCGGAACGGGCGAACGAGGCTGAAAACGGCGGCGAGCAATCACAGCTCATGACCACCGAGACCGTGGACGATGACAGCGGCGAGAAAATGCCGACCGACAAGCTGGTGGACGTCTCGCCCCTGGCGCTGCGCATGAGCAGCCCATTCAACGCGAGTTACTGGCAGGCTGCGGCCTGAGCCAAGGCCAAGTACTCGGACACCGGGACCTCCTCCGCACGGCGTTGCAGATCAAATGTGTCTGCAACGCCTTTTTCTTCGAGCCAGCGCCCGAGCGTGTGGCGCAGCAGTTTGCGCCGCTGGCTGAAAGCCACCTGGATCATTTCCTCCAGCAGTCTGGCATCCAGCACAACCGGCGCGGAACGCGGTACCATTCGAACCACGGCGCTGTCGACCCGTGGGGGAGGATCGAAACTCTCTGGCGGGACGAAAAGGACGTCCTCCATCTCATAACGCCACTGAAGCATGACGCTGAGCCGACCGTAATCTGCCGTCGAGGGCGCCGCCACCATCCGGTCAACGACTTCCTTCTGTAGCATGAAGTGCTGATCCACCACCGCGTCGACATGTGCGAGCAGGTGGAACAGGATGGGGGTCGAGATGTTGTAGGGCAAGTTGCCCACCACCCGCAGCTTTTGTCGGGCCAATGCAGCGAGCGCCGAGAAATCCACCTTGAGCACGTCAGACTCGATGACTTCAAGCTGAGTGTGTTTGCGCAAACGCGCGGCGAGATCGCGATCCAGTTCGATGACCGTCAGGCGACCCAATCGCTCGACCAAAGGCTGCGTCATGGCCGCCAAGCCGGGCCCGATTTCCACCATGCATTGCCCGGGTTCAGGCCCGATGGCGCGCACGATGCCGTCGATGATCGCCTCGTCCGCGAGAAAGTGCTGACCGAAGCGTTTACGCGGTATGTGCTTCATCGGCACACATCCACCGCCACACCTGGCCAGAACGCCTTGTTCATTGCGGTGCCTCGCGCAGTTCCACGTAGGCACGGGCGCGGGTGTCGCGAACCCAGTTGTCATACGCCTCCGCCATCTTGCGCTCGCGAAGCATGTTGCGGACCAGTTCGCGCTGCTCGCGCTCGTTCAGTGTGGCTTGTCGCCGCTCCAGCAGTTGAATCAGGTGCACGCCAAAACGCGAAATCAGCGGCTCACTGATCTGACCCGGAGCGAGTTGGTTCATGACGTTCTCGAATTCGGGAACGAACATGCCTGGATTGGCCCAGCCCAGATCCCCACCCTGCACCGCGCTGCCATCCTGGGAGTTTTGTCGCGCCAAGGTGGCGAAGTCTGTATCGCCGGACTGGATGCGTCGGCGGAAATCATTCAGCTTGTCACGCGCCTGAGCCTCGCTCAGTTGCGCACTGGGAATCAACAGAATGTGTCGGGCTCGGCTTTGAGTCACGGTCTGCGGCGGCGGCGCGGGTTGGCGGCGTTCGATCAGCTTCAGCACATGGAAGCCCGCACCGGAGCGGACAGGCTCACTGATCTCGCCAACCGCCAGCATGCGCACGGCATTCGTGAAGAGGGCTGGATATCGATCGCCAGCGCGTAAACCGAGCTGGCCGCCATTGGCGCGGTCTGATGCGTCTGAAAGCTCCCGCGCCAAGGCGCCGAAATCGATACCTTTTTCGCGAGCGCGCCGCGCGATCTGCTCGGCTTTACGCAGTAACTCCATCTGGACAGGTTCGCTGGCATCTTCCGGAACAGCAACGAGGATGTGAGCGATGTGGATGAGCTGGCTGGCGGGATTGCTGTTGCGCTGCTGTTGCTCCGTCAGGTATTGCTCGACATCCGCATCGCTGACTCGCACACGGGCATCGACCTCGCGCTCTCTGAGCCGGGTTAGAAGGAGTTGATCCTTGAGCCGGGCCCGCAGTACCTGCGGGGTCATCCCATCCTGCTGCTGCACCTGCTGGCGCAACTGAGCCACACTCATCTGATTCTGGCGCGCCACATTCTGCTCAGCCTGGTCTACGGAAGGCTCGTCGATTTTCAGCCCCATCTCGCGCGCGAGCTGGAGTTGGGCCCGTTCGTTGATGAGTTGATCCAAGACTTGCCGGCGCAATGCTTGACCGTCAGGCGCAGGCCTACGTTGAGCGGCAAACTGGCGCAGTGCGCGTGCAACTTCCGCGTTCACCTGCGCGTTGGTGATCGGTTCCGAGTTGACCACAGCCACGATGTAATCAGCGGAGCGCACACTGAGGGGCGTGGCCGTGCCTTGCGCATGCGCAACCCCGAGCAAGGCGAGGAACATGGCCGCGTACACAGCGCGGCCAGCAGCGGAGGGGAGGGTCATGGTCTTCGAATCACTCGTAATTGCTGAACCGGCTTGGCGAGGTGGTTTGCTCGCGCAGCAGCTGATAGCGCGGGATGTTCTTCTGCAAGGTTTGCAAGGGGTCAACACCCACGCGAGCGAAACCCACCAGTTCCAGTTGGAACATGACGCGCTGGTTAACCGTGGTCAAACCGGTTTGCAGGCGTTCGAATACGACACGTCCCAACCAGCAGCCGGCATCATATTCAAAGCCCATGGTCGTATCGACCAGCTTGCGGTCCGTTTGGCTGTAGTTGAGTCGCCCAACGCTGTACCAGCGCCCCGCGCCCTGACCACGCCCCGGCCCGAGGTCCTCGCCCCAATCACGCCAGAGGTCATTGATGGGCCACTGCCAGCCGAGATCAATCAACTCGCTGTCTTCACTGGTTTCGCTCTGTGCACGCTGAAACCGATAGGCCAGATTCACGACTCGGTAAGGACTGGGGTTGTAGCGCACGCTGAAGGTGCTGCGCTCGGACTCACCCAGACGGTCGTTCCACTGCACCGCCGAGTCGACATGCCAACGCGGGTCAATATTGAGCTCGGCTCCCAGCAAGATGTCACTCAGCCCCTCGGGAGAGGCTGTGCCTCCTGGGAGCGTGACGCGTTGGTCTTCAAAGCGCAAGCGCTGGGCGACGCCCAAGTGCAAGGTCTCAGCACCCCTTTCGGCGTCGAAAAGACGCGTCGAAAGACCGACGGTCAGCAGATTGTTATCTGCGATGCGGTCATTGCCCATGTAGGTGTTTTCGCTGTAGATGCTGGTGAGGCTGAAGTCCTGGGCAGCGGAGTCGTAATTGGGCAAATACCCCTGCTCTACAAACGGGGTTCGCGTGTAAAAAAGACGAGGCTCCAAGGTTTGCCGGTAAGCAGAACCGAAATAACTCGCCTCGCGCTCAAACACCAGGCCTGCGTCCAGGCTGTAAGTGGGCACAGTCCGGGTGGCACTGGTTGCATCCGAACTCAAACCATTCAGGGAACCTGAATAACTGCTGAGATCAATCGCCTGCTCGAACTGGTAGCTTGTCGCATGGATGGAGGCCTTGGGAATGACGAAACCCGCAGCGCCACGAAATGGATAACTGAGAGAACCACGCCACACCGTTCTGTCCGCGTTGACACGGTCCGTCGTGCTTTGACTCGCCAACGCCAGTTCATCGACCGTGAACTGGGTGTAGTTGCCGTCCAGACTGATGTCAAAACCGCCCAAATTCGGTTCGACGTAACGCGCTATCAACTGCTGCTGGTCATACGGCGGCACGATGGGCGCATCGGACACCTGCAAGGTCTGCCAACGCAGTACGCGGGCTGTCGCCGAGTACGGCCCTTGCCCCCAGTTAACGCTGACATCGGCGGGTAAAAGGCGCTGAGTCAAGGAATTGCTGGCTCTCGGAAAGTCTCGCCAGTAGTTGTCGTCACTCACGCGCGAGATGTTCAGGTTCAAGCCCAGTGAACCATAGGAACCGGAAACGCCACCCCTGTGCTCCAAGTAGTAGCCTTCTCGATCCATCTCGCGCAGCTTGTCGTCGGGCATGTAGTCCACGCGCAGACGTCCGTTGTAGCCCGGCTCCAAATAGCGGAACTCGCCGCCATAGTTAACGCCTCGCTGGCTCATCCAGGTCGGGTAAATGGTCGCGTCGCGGTTGGGCGCGATGTTCAGGTAATACGGCAGCGTGATTTCAGTCCCGCTGACATTGTCGACCCCGTAGACTGGGGTGAGCATCCCTGAGCGACGCTCGCCGCTCAGCGGAAAGGTCATGCTGGGCAAACCCAGCACAGGAACATTCTGGAAGCGCAGGGTCGTGTCCTCGGCCTCAGCCACCCCTTCCTCGCTGTCCAGGTGCAGTGTGGTGGCGCGCAAGAACCATGCGGGCACCCAGTCAGGCCCGCCTTCCTTGCGGCAAGTGGTGAAGGTGGCGTTTTGCACCACGGAACGGGTGTCGTCCAAAAAATCAATGCGTTCCGCGTCGCCATGGGCATCGGCGGGAAGCAAATAAAAGCGGGCATTCGTGAACGAACCTTCGAACGCGTCAACGCGCAAATCCAGGGTTTCGCCCTCAAAAACATTACCGGCCTGGTTGACGCGAACCGAGCCGCGCGCATGCGCGGTATCGGTGGCTTGGTCATACTCCAATTTCTGGGCGCGCAACACCATATCGGCTCGCCTGAACTCGACGTCGTCCTCGGCCAACAGACTGATGCCTGTTTCGGACTCCATGCGTTGCCCCTCCACAAACGATGGCGCCTGCGCCCTTTGCTGCGCCGTCAGACGGTCTTGCAGCAAGGGGCTGACCTTCAATTTCAATTCGGCATCGGCCGCACCGCCCATCAGCAAGCAGAGCAGAGCGAGCAAAGAGCGCGTGATGGGAGGGTCAGAGCGAAACAAGACGGAAAGATCCGGGGCAACATCGAAAAATGCCTGCAAGCACTTGCAAACATGACCACAGGCCGGGCGGGCGGGCAAGTCGTTTTTGCCCGCTAGGGTGGGGCCCGCAGTCCACCTGTTTGTAGAATGAACCAGCCTGAATTATCCATGAGCTCTACCGCTTTGCGCCCCACCCCCATTCCCCCCGCGAGTTCCGAGATTGAGTGGGCCGATCCTGATCGCGCCGCAGCCTTTGCACGCTGGCTGGAGGACCTGGCACGCCCTCAGCGGCTTCGGGTTGCCAGCTTGCGCATGGCGTCGGCCGATGCCAGCTTCCGCCGCTACTTCCGAGTTGACACCGAGGACAACGCCAGCCTCATCATCATGGACGCGCCACCAGACAAGGAGAACTGCGCGCCTTTCGTCCAGATTGCCGCACTCATGGCTGAGGCTGGGCTGCTCGCGCCCCGCATCTTGAATTGGGATGAAGGCCAGGGATTCATGTTGCTGACCGACTTGGGCACACGCACCATGATGCAAGTGATCCAAGCCGATCAGGCACAGGCCAATTTGCCCCTTTACCGCAAAGCCATTGACGCCTTGGTCCGCTGGCAGCAGGCTTCACGTCCAGGCGTTTTGCCCCCCTACGACGCGGCTTTGCTGCGCCGCGAACTGGAGCTTTTTCCCGACTGGTATCTGGCCCGACATCGGGGCATCACGGTGGATGGCAAATTGCGCAAAACACTGGACGAGATCTTCGACTTGATCATCACGCGCAACCTGGCCAGCCCCTCGGTCTACGTGCATCGCGACTTCATGCCGCGCAACCTCATGATCCCCGGGGATCCGAACCAGCCCCCATCGGTGCAGCCATCCGAGGAGCGTCTTGGGGTTTTGGATTTCCAGGACGCTGTATATGGCCCCATCACGTATGACATTGCCAGTCTCATGCGAGATGCATTTCTGAGCTGGGATGAAGATTTCGTGATCGACATCACAGTTCGGTACTGGCAAGCAGCGCGTCAGGCTGGTTTGCCGGTGCACGAAGACTTCGGTGAATTCTTCCGGGCTGTGGAGTGGATGGGACTGCAACGCCATCTGAAGATCGCAGGCATCTTTGCGCGACTCACTTTGCGCGATGGCAAGCCCAAATACCTTGCGGACGCACCTCGCTTCATCACTTATATCCGCGCCACCTGCGCACGGTATGCGGAACTGAAACCCTTGCTGCGCCTCGTGGACGAGGTTGAAGGCATCAGCGAGGCCAGCGGCTACGCGTTCGGCCGAGTCTGAGCGTACTGACCTAAAGCCAACTTGCGTCTTGAGCGCGATCTTTCTGGATGCCACGCTTTCACTGCCCCGAAGAACCTTCGTCGGTGCTGCGCGCTGGTGGCGAGTTCGAACTCCCACCTGAGACCGCCCGCCATGTACAGGTGCTGCGCCTTCAACCCGGCGATACCCTCACGCTGTTCACCGGTCGGAATGGCGAATGGACCGCCACCATTTTGCGCATGGGGCGGGCCAGCGTCACGGTGCGGGTGGATCAGCACCATGCGGTGGAACGCGAAGCGCTATTGGACGTCCATCTGGCGGTCGGCATGCCAGCGAATGAACGCATGGACTGGCTTGTGGAAAAAGCCGTGGAACTCGGCGTGGCCAGTATCCAGCCCCTGCTGACAGAACGCAGCGTGCTGCGCCTGAGTGGCGAGCGCGCATTGAAGAAGCAGTTGCACTGGCAAGGCATCGCCACCGCGGCTTGCGAACAATCCGGCCGCAATCGTCTGCCTTCGGTGCACCCCGTGCGAGCTTTGCTGGATTTTGTGGTCTGGAATCCACCCGAGGTCCATCGGCGTTTTGTGCTGTCCCTCGACGGAGACAGCCTGCCCTTGAGCCAGGTTCTTGCGTCCAAGCCCCCAACCGGCCCAGTGCTCCTGCTGTCTGGCCCCGAGGGGGGCCTGAGCCCCAACGAGGAACAGGCCGCGCGCGCCGCTGGCTTTGAGCCACTCAGTCTGGGGAAACGCACCCTGCGGGCGGAAACCGCGCCGCTGGCAGCCCTGGCGGCGTTGACGCTTCAAGGCTTCAGCTGAACCGTTGGGCCAGCCATTGCGTCAACTGCCGGTAGACCGGCTCGCGATGCAATTCGTTGAAGATTTCGTGGTAGTGCTGGGCGTAGCAATGGGATTCGACCAACTTGGGTTCGCCCTGCGGTACCCCGCGAGCGAACGCCGCGCTACCCGCTGGATTGACCAGCTTGTCTTGACCGGCGTACAGCAGCAGGGTAGGGGTGTGCCAGTGCCTCGCCGCTTTGACGACCCGAGGTCCGGCGTCAGCGATGTAGCGTGCGAGGCGAGCGGAAATGCGGTCGTGTACCAGGGGGTCCTGTTGGTACGCCTTGATCACCTCGGGATCGTGCGACAGCCAGCTCACGTCCAGTCCGTTGCGCACGCGCAGATGGGGTGCGATGGTGGGCAGGATGGCCAGCAAGAGGCGTCGACCAACACTCAAGCCCGCGTCCAGCGCGGGCGAGGACAGAATCAAGCCATCAATGCGCACGCGGTTCAAGGCCACGGCATGCGCCGCCACCAGGCCTCCCATGCTGTGGCCCAGCAGGATCAGTGGCAAACCCTGGCCAACTGTCCGGCGTGTGAAGTTCACGATGTGGGCCAAGTCATCGACGAGGCGGCGACGTGACGGCAGTCCACCCCGCACGCCGCTGGAATGACCGTGTCCGAAGTGGTCGTAGGCCCGCACGATGAAGTTCTGCATGCGCAGGCGCCGGGCCATTTCCTCGTAACGCCCGCTGTGCTCACCCAAGCCGTGAACGATCAGTACCACGCCACGAGGATGCGCGCCCAGGTCAAGAGGCCAATCACGCAAGGCGAGTTTCTGGTGATCAGCGGTCGTGTAGGTGCTTTGATCCATGGGTGTGCGGTGTGTCAGGGCATGTGTGCGATCACCTGCGCCACCGCGGCGGTCAAGCGCTGGGCATAAGGCACATGAAGGAACTCGTTCGGTCCATGGGCATTGCTTTTCGGCCCCAGCACGCCGCACACCATCATCTGCGCCTGGGGAAACCCACGAGACAGCATGTTCATCAACGGTATCGTCCCGCCCTGGCCGATGAAGCCACACGGTGCGCCATAAAAGTTGCGCGAGGCCTCGTCCAGCGCCTGACCAAACCATGGTGCAGTCTCAGGGGCATTCCAACCCGTGGCCGAGCCCGTGCCTTCAAACGTGACTCGCGCCTGGTAAGGCGCGTTGTCCTCCAGCAAGGCCTTGACCTCTTGCACGGCCGCCGCCGCGTCCACCAGGGGCGGCAGGCGCAAGGACAGCTTGAAAGCGGTCGACGGCCTGAGCACGTTGCCTGCGTTCTGCAGATCAGGCAACCCTTGCGCACCGGTCACGCTCAAGGTCGGCATCCAGGTACGGTTCAGCAGGGCCTGCACGGGGTCGGTGGTCATGGGCAGCGAGAAGCGGGTATCGCCCTCGCAGTCGTAATGCACCCAGGGAAAGCGCTTGTAGAGGTCCTCACCCAAGATGGCCGCAGTGGCGCGGGCCTGGGCCAGTCGCTCCGCAGGCACCTCGCAATGCAAGCGGGCCGGCAGCAGGCGGCCGGTGGCGCTGTCCTCAAGCCGGTCCAGCACATGGCGAAGGATGCGAAAGCTCGAGGGCACCACGCCGCTAGCGTCGCCCGAATGCACGCCCTCGGTGAGAATCTCCACCTTGAGCGTGCCACTGGCCATGCCACGCAGACTGGTCGTCAACCACAGCTGCTCATAGTTGCCTGCCCCACTGTCCAAGCAAACCACCAATCCTACGTCCCCTAGACGGTCCTTGCCGCCCGACCCCAAACCTCGAAGCGTGTCGACGTAGGGCAAGAGGTCATAAGAGCCGCTTTCCTCGCACGTTTCGATCAGGCCGACGATGCGCGGGTGAGGAAGCCTCTGCTGTTGGAGCGCGGAGATGGCCGAGATGCTGGCGTAAACGGCGTAGCCGTCGTCAGCACCGCCGCGGCCATAGAGTTTGCCGTCTTCGTACTTAGGCGTCCACGGGCCGAGATCGTTGCGCCAGCCATTGAACTCGGGTTGCTTGTCCAGGTGACCGTACATCAGCACGGTTCGCTGCGATGGCTCCTTGCCGTGAAGTGCTTCCTGACGTCCACTGGCGGGAACCTCGAAGAACAGCACCGGAGTGCGGCCCTCAATTCGGAGGATCTCCAGTCGCAGGCCGTGGATCTTTTGCGCTTCCACCCATGCAGCCGCGTTGCGCACCACCGTGTCGAGGTGCCCATGGTCAGCCCATTGAGGGTCGAACATCGGCGACTTGGCAGGAATCGCGATGTAATCCCGCAACTGAGGCAGGATTTCACGGTCCCATGCTTGACGGACGTCTTGCAATGCTTGGGCTGGTTCGAACGCATCGCGTGCGGCGGCAGAGAGTGGGGCATTCATGGTGGCGGACTCCCGAAATGCTTCTGAATGAGACTGCGTGATCCTACGCCGCTACGCAAGGCCGCGCCAGACATCCAGTCATGGCGGCCTAGACGCCGCCTAACCTCAACGTTCAGCCTGCATCCGGCTGTGCCGAGGGCGCAGCTCGGCGGAAGGCCTCTAGCTCCGCACAGGCGGCATCGACCGCGCTGATCAGGGGCCACCGGGTCAGGTCCACCTTGAAGCGGCGTGCACTTTCGACTTGCGGCACGAGGTACACTTCCGCCAGACCGGGCATGTTGCCGTAACAAAAGGCCCCACGCTGTCGGTCGGCGGCCAACAGCGTTTCGATGGCATCAAAACCAGCGCTGATCCAGGTTCCGCACCAAGCATTGACGGTGTCGGCGTCAGCGGCGAAGTTCTTCCTCAAGTACTCAAGGATGCGACGGTTGTTGATGGGATGGATATCGCAGGCCACGACGGACGCCAAGGCCCGCACGTGCGCGCGCGCTTCTGGGTCACGCGGCAACAGGGCGGGTTCCGGGTGGCGCTCTTCCAGCCATTCGATGATGGCGGGCGATTGGATGAGCACCGTCCCGTCCTTCAGCGCCAGGGCCGGCACGAGTTGTTGCGGATTGATGGCCTTGAAGGCTGCCTGAAGATGTTCTTCCTTACGCAAGTCCAAGGCCACGTACTCGGTATCTAAGCCTTTGAGATGTAGCGCGATGCGCAGGCGGTGCGAAGTGCCGCTACGGAAAAAGTTGTAGAGCTTCATAGATGGACGCGCCTTCATCGTGTTTTTTTGGATCCGCGCATTGTCACCAGTCCGCTGCCGCGGACTAGACTTTCACGCGGGTCATCCCAGCATCGGCACGAGTTTTGGTAAGTCGAACATGTCCGTCAACGAGAGAACTTCAGTACCGCAGTGCTGGCCCTCAAATTAGGCCAGCAACGCACGACTTTGCCCATGTGCAAGCCAAAGCTGTCCTGGATGTGCAATCCATTGCGATGCGCCAGGACCTCCAGGTCGGTCAATGTGCCCACACGGATGTTTGGTGTGTCGTACCACTGGTAAGGCAGGCGGCGAGTCACGGGCATGCGTCCGGCCAACACGCTCAGGCGATTGGGCCAATGGGCAAAATTGGGGAATGCCACGATGCCGGTCCGGCCCACGCGCGCGGTCTCCTGCAAAACGGTTTCAGCATTTCGCAGGTGCTGCAAGGTATCGATCTGCAACACCACGTCGAAACTCTGGTCGCCGAACATCGAAAGGCCCTGATCCAGGTTCAACTGAATGACATTGACGCCTCGCTGGACACAGGCTTGGACGTTCGCATCGTCCAGCTCCACGCCGTAACCCGTGCAACCCCGCTGGGCTTGCAAATGGGCGAGCAAGGCGCCGTCTCCGCAACCCAGATCCAGCACCCTGGATCCGTGGGGCACCAAGCTGGCGATCGCTTCAAGCATGCGCGTGTCGCTCATGTCAGCAGCTCCCGAGCCATGTTGTTGAAGTAGGACCGAACAACACCCAGGTAACGCGGATCGTCCAGCAAAAAGGCATCGTGACCATGAGGCGCGTCAATTTCGGCGTAGCTCACGTCGCGCCGGTTGTCGAGCAATCCCTTGACCATCTCTCGGCTGCGTTGGGGCGAAAAGCGCCAGTCGGTTGAGAAGCTCACCAGCAGGAACTTACAGCGTGCCGTGGCCAAGGCCACAGTCAGGTCCCCACCATGCTGGCGCGCTGGGTCGAAATAGTCCAACGCGCGTGTGATCAAGAGGTAGGTATTGGCGTCGAAGTAGTCGCTGAATTTGTCGCCTTGGTAGCGCAAGTAGCTTTCTATTTGGAATTCGATGTCTTGGGTGCTGTACTGGTACCCGGACCTGACCACGCCATCCACCGCCCCGCGCAACTCTCGGCCGAATTTTTCATTCATCACATCGTCGCTCAGGTAAGTGATGTGGCCGATCATGCGGGCGATACGCAGTCCTCGCTTGGGAATCACGCCCTGTTCATAGAAATGACCGCCGTGGAAGTCCGGATCCGTGACGATGGCGCGACGCGCCACTTCGTTGAAGGCGATGTTTTCGGCGTTCAGATTGGGAGCGCTCGCGATCACCACGGCATGCCGCATACGCTCTGGATACTGCAAAGTCCAGCTCAACGCTTGCATGCCTCCCAGGCTGCCGCCCATGACAGCCGCCAATTGGCCGATGCCCAACTGGTCAAGGAGGCGGGCTTGCGCGTTCACCCAATCTTCCACCGTCACGACCGGAAAGTCCGCGCCGTAAACCTTCCCCGTGTCAGGATTCACATGCATGGGTCCTGTGGAGCCAAAACAAGAGCCGAGGTTGTTGACGCCGATCACGTAGAACTTGTCGGTGTCAACAGGCTTGCCAGGGCCAATCATGTTGTCCCACCATCCCTCTGTGCCTGGCTGCCCTGCGTAAACACCTGCAACGTGGTGAGACGCATTGAGAGCGTGACAAATCAGGACAGCATTGGATCTGTCCGCGTTGAGACTGCCATAGGTTTCGTAGGTCAGGCTGTAACAACGGATGCTGGCGCCACTCTGTGTCGTCAGAGGGGCTTCGAAATACATGGTCTGGGGCTGGGCAATCAGCATCGAGAGCGTCGAAAAACAAAAAACCCGGCGCAGCATTCAGCTTGGCCGGGTTCCTGCTCGCAGAAAGCCCCTTCTTTAGCTGAACTTTGGAAGCAGCACCTTGAGGTGCCGTTCCAGCGCCCGCAATCGGGATCAAATCGGCGCTTCAGCGAGTATATGCAACTTTGTGCCACCCCAAAGAGGTGCTCTCTCAGACGAAGAATTGCATATTGGGCGAGGGTGAAAACACGAGTTGGTCATCTGCGGAGATCCATAACCGCTGTGCGAATTGGTATACGGACCGTATCCCTCATTCTCTGGAATTCGCACTTTTTGCGCTCCGACGTCGTTTCTTTACCATGGAAACACAAACTTTTAACGCTTTATGGTTTCTCCTAGGCCCGGTTTTCTTGCTCCGCCGCTGATTCCAAGTTCATAATAAGAAAGTGTGGGTGAGGGAGGTTTACCTAAGCAGCTCAACACAGGATTGCGGTAGTCTGCCGAATTCGCATCGACTCACGAATTGTTTGCGTTTCAGGGACCCCATCGCTTGTCATCGGTTTTTGAGGAGTCCCTAGATGGGCAACAAACTTTACGTGGGCAATTTGGCCTATTCGATTCGTGACAACGATCTTGAACAGGCCTTTGGCCAGTTCGGTGCTGTCACTAGTGCGAAAGTCATGATGGAACGTGACACGGGCCGTTCCAAGGGCTTCGGTTTTGTCGAAATGGGCAGCGATGCCGAAGCTCAGGCCGCCATCAATGGCCTGAACGGCCAACCCCTGAGCGGCCGAAACGTGGTCGTTAACGAGGCTCGTCCGATGGAGCCTCGCCCGCCGCGCAGCGGTGGCTTTGGTGGTCCTCGCCGTGAAGGCGGTGGCGGCGGTGGGTACGGGGATGGCGGCGGCGATGGTGGTTTCCGTAGCCCCTACGGCAACCCGCGCGGTGGCAACGGTGGCGGTGGGCGTCGTAGCTACTGAGCGTTGTTGATTTTGGTTTGGGCAACTTAGTCCCAATCCAAGATTTCTGTCGTTCCAGATTTTCAGAGAAGGCCCTCGGGTTTGTCCCCCGGGGGCCTTTTCTCGCTATCTATTAGATTTATTCAAGCGGTCGTTGGCTGGGTTCTGCCGACGACGAGGGCATGACCTGAATGTCAGATACCGCACCGCGAGGCAGTAAGGTGCCGCGTACACGGCCGCGAAGTTCGATCACCTGATCGTAGTTGCTGAAGTTCAAGTTCTGTGCCTCGATGCGGCTCTCGCCGTGCATCAGCTCCACCGGCATATTGGAGAGTACGCGCTCCTCCTCGAGAAAAGCGTGCAGGTACTCACTTTTAAAGCTCACTCTGGGTAAGGCACGGCCTTGCTTGTCGATCACGGCAGGTCTTAAGACGTGCGCTTTGCCGATCAGTTCCACCTCGGTCGCCTTTGAGGTGGTGATCGCTCGCGCAGCTGTTGCCACCGTGTAGTAACCGCGCTCGATGTTGTAGTTGCGCATCTGGACACCGCTGATTTCAAGCATGTCGTTGTAGGGATAGTGCCAAGCTTGATCCCCATAAATCTCGCTCTTCAGTCGGCCTTCTTGGTCAAAGGTTTTGACGGAAAAACGCTTCATTTCATAGTCGGGATCGCGTCGGACTTCTTTCTCTACGCGCGGCGTGGCAAACAAGGAGGAACTGCGCATCAGCCAGTAAGTGCCCAAGGCCAACAAAAGCATGAGCAACATGGGCAGGTAAATCGTGATCCGGTCCCAGCCCTGGCGCAACAAGCGGCCCGCTCCTTTTTGCGTCACTGCACGACCTCTTCCAACAGCTGCGCGTACTTGCCACTGCCGATGAGAAGCAAGTCGCAAAACTCACGCGCTGCACCCGCACCACCGGCGGCCCGAGTGACATGGTGTGCGCAGGCCAGAACTTCGGCATGCGCATTGCCCGGAGCACACGCAAGCGCACTGCGCGCAAGCACGGGAAGGTCAGGCCAGTCGTCGCCAATGGCAGCCGCTTGGCTCCAATTCAAACCCAGGGCCTGCAAGGTTTGTTCCGCCGCTGGGCGTTTGTCTTCCGTACCGTAATGCACATGGGTGATTCCCAGGGCTTTGAGTCGAACACGCAATGCAGGGCTGTCGCGCCCCGTGATCACGGCGGGCGTGATGCCAGCGCGCTGCAACAGCTTCATTCCATGGCCATCCAGGGTATGGAAACGCTTGAGCGATTCACCTGATTCACCGAAGTACAGCCCCCCGTCGGTGAGTACGCCATCAACGTCGAAAAACGCCACCTTGATATTCTGCGCATGCAGCAGCAGCTCTGGCGGAAACGATAAGGTGGCACGCACGGGTCGTTGGCTCATATGACTTTCGCTCGCATCAAATCGTTGGCATTCAGGGCACCGCACAGTCGCCCCGCTTCGTCCACGACAAACACGCTTGTGATTTTTTGCTGCTCCATCAGCTTGGCGGCTTCGACGGCGAGGGCGTCGCGTGAGATGGTGCGCGGATTGACGTGCATGACATCTCGAATCTTCGCGTGCCGGATTTCTCCACCTTTTTCGATGAGTCGCCGCAAATCCCCGTCCGTGAAGACGCCCACAGGGCGGTTTTCTTGATCCACGATGGCGCCAGCGCCCAGCCCCTTGACACTGATTTCCCGCATCAATGTCATCAGATCAGCATCCAACGGGACTTTGGGGACCACATCTACGCTGCGCATGATGTCGCTGACCATCGTCAGCAGTTTGCGACCCAGCGCACCGCCAGGGTGGGAACGCGCAAAATCTTCCGCCTTGAAGCCGCGCGCATCCAGCAAGGCCATGGCGAGCGCATCACCCATCGCGAGCTGAGCGGTTGTGCTGGCGGTGGGTGCCAAGTTGTGCGGGCAGGCCTCTTTCTCGACGGAGGTGTCCAGCAGGTGATCCGCGTGCCGAGCCAAACTGGAAGTCGACCGCCCAGTCATGGCGATCAAGGGCACGCCCATGCGTTTGATCAACGGTAACAACACGGTAAGCTCCTCGCTTTCACCGCTGTTGCTGATTCCGAGCACAACGTCTTTCACGGTGATCATGCCCAGATCGCCATGGCTGGCCTCCGCAGGATGAACGAACATCGCGGGGGTTCCCGTGGAAGCCAGCGTGGCAGCGATCTTGCGTCCAACATGGCCGCTCTTGCCCATGCCCATGACCACGACACGGCCGCTGCTGGCAAGCACACATTGCACGGCGGCGGTGAACCGTGCATCCAAGCGCTTCGCCAAAGCAGCAACTGCGTGCGCTTCTATGTCCAGCGCCTCACGGGCGATGGACAACGTTCGTGTGGAATCGAATGTTTTGGTGTTCATCCCCGGATTATCCGGCACCGTCCGCCAGATCGCCATCACAAGTCCCGCGGCCATGCACCGATAATCCCTCCATGGACTCTTCTGCCTACCTCCGCTCCCACATCCGCACCGTGCCCGATTGGCCAGCACCTGGCGTGCAATTTCGGGACATCACGCCGCTTTTGCAGGATCCAAAGGTTTTTCGCGTTCTCATCGACACATTCGTCCACCGCTACATGGACAAGCATCTCCGTCCAGACGTCGTGGCCGGACTGGACGCGCGTGGTTTCATCATCGGCTCCGTGCTGGCCTACGAGTTGGGCGTGGGTTTCGTTCCGATCCGCAAGAAAGGCAAGCTGCCCTTCACAACGGTTGAGGAAACCTACGAGCTGGAGTACGGTAGCGCGACCGTCGAATTGCACACGGACGCCGTACGGCCAGGCGACCGTGTGCTGCTGGTCGACGACCTGATTGCGACGGGCGGCACCATGATGGCGGGCAAACGTTTGCTTGAAAAGCTAGGAGCAACGGTGATGGAAGGCGCCGCAATCGTGGACCTGCCTGAACTTCAAGGATCGCGTCGGCTGCGCGAAGGCGGTCTTAGCTTGTTCACGTTGGTAGATTTCTCGGGACACTGAGCCGAACCCGGGGGATTCCCCGTTTTCATTTGCCAATGCAGAAGCGGGTGAAAATCACCCCGAGCAGATCGTCGCTGGTGAACTCCCCGGTGATTTCGTTGAGCGCGTTCTGAGCCAGGCGCAACTCTTCGGCCAGAAGATCGAGGGCCAAAGCTTGCTCATCCAGATTCATTTGGGCGGCTTGCAAATGCCGACTGACGCGATGTAACGCCTGCACATGCCGTTCGCGCGCCAAGAACAGGCCTTCCGGTGCGCTTTGCCAGCCTACCGTGCGCAGCAAGACTTGGCGCAGCAGGTCCAATCCTGCACCGGTCTTGGCGGATAGGGAGACTCCCGACATGCTCGCAGTTTCTGGGGCCTGATCCTGCTTGTTCCAGATGTGGATGACCGGCACACCCGATGGCAATCGCAGAGCCAGGGCTTCGTCTGCCATGCGGTACTCTGCCTGTGTCTGGCGCGTGAGGTCATGCAGAAATAGCACGGCATCCGCGGAAGCAATCTGCGCCCAGGCGCGTTCAATGCCAATCCGCTCCACTTCGTCCTGACTATCCCGCAAACCCGCTGTGTCCACCACGTGCACAGGCACGCCCTCGATTTGTATGGTTTGCTGGACCACGTCGCGTGTGGTTCCAGCGATCGGGGTAACGATGGCCAGTTCGGCGCCCGCCAAGGCATTGAGCAAAGAACTCTTGCCGGCATTCGGCTGCCCTGCGATCACGACCTTGATGCCCTCGCGCAGCAGGCTGCCCTGGCGGGCCTGTTGCAGAACGGTCTGCAATCGTGCCTGCAGCCGCGCAAGCTGTCCTTGCGCATCGGCCTGGCGCAAGAAGTCGATGTCCTCCTCGGGAAAATCCAGCGTCGCCTCGACGAGCATGCGCAGATGCACCAGGGCCTCACGCAGTTGGGCGATCTCACGGGAAAAAGCACCCTCCAGGGAACGGCTTGCGCTGCGGGCCGCAGCCTCGGTGCTGGCGTCGATCAGGTCAGCAACGGCTTCGGCCTGGGCCAAATCCAGCTTGCCATTCAGGAAGGCCCTCTGCGTGAACTCGCCAGGCTGGGCGATCCGCGCACCGGGCAGAGCTTCCAGGCACCGGGCCAAGAGCAATTGCAGGACCACCGGACCCCCATGCACCTGCAGCTCGAGCACGTCCTCGCCTGTGTAGGAGTTGGGCTCGGGAAAGTGGATCGCCAATCCATGGTCAATGGCTTCACCTCTTGCATCGCGCAAGGGTAGATAAGTCGCATGGCGCGGTATCAGGGCCTTGCCGCAAACCGCATGGACAAGGGCAGACAGATTGCGTCCGCTGGCCCGCACGATGCCGACGGCGCCTCGTCCGGGCGCCGTCGCAATCGCGACGATGGGTTCCTGATGGCGGGACAGCATGGTTCGATTGGTCCACTCATCCGTGGTGCGATCCGACCCCATTGCGACGGCCATGGACCCGCGCAATACAAGTCTCTGGCTTCGTAACTGAAAGGGTGCGCCGCAGAGCACCCCCAAGGATTACCTGAACTTCGGCAAGTTGAACTGGGGCGGCACGCCCATGCGTTTGTTGATGACCCATTGCTGGGCGATCGACAGCACGTTGTTCGTCACCCAGTAGAGCACCAGACCGGCCGGGAAGAAGAAGAACATCACGCTGAAGACCAGGGGCATGATCCACATCAGCTTGGCCTGCATCGGGTCCGGCGGCGCCGGGTTCAGGGCCGTCTGCAACATGGTGGTCAAGGTCATCACCAGCGGCAAGATGTAATACGGGTCTTCCGTCGAGAGATCTTTGATCCAGAGGACCCACGGCGCGTTGCGCATTTCAACACTGGACAAGAGCACCCAGTACAAGGCAATGAACACAGGAATCTGGATCATGATGGGCAGGCAGCCGCCCAGCGGATTGACTTTCTCCTCGCGGTAGATGCGCATCATCTCCTGCTGCATCTGTTGCGGTTTGTCTTTCAAGCGATCGCGCATCTCGGTGATTCGCGGCGCGATCGCCTTCATCTTGGCCATGCTGGCGTAGGCTTTGGCGTTCAGCCAGTAGAAGGCAATCTTGAGCAAGACCACCAGCGCCACGATCGACCAGCCCCAGTTGTGCAAGAAGCCGTGCAGCTTGTCGAGCAGCCAATACAAAGGCTTGGCCAGGATGGTCAGCCAGCCATAGTCCTTGACCAGCTCGAGACCGGGAGCCAATGCTTCCAGCTGCTTCTCTTCCTGCGGGCCGACGAAGAGTCGCGCATCCAGCACGCGAGTGGCCCCCGGCGCCAGCACTTGCAGCGGCGCGATCATCCCAACTGCATACAGGTTGTTGCTGACCTTGCGGACGAAGATTTCACGTTGCACGCCGTCAGCCAATAGCCATGCGCTGGCAAAGTAATGCTGCACCATGGCCACGTAGCCGTTGGTCGACTCTTTGTCGAAGTCAGCCTTGCCTTTTTCGATATCCCCAAACTCGACCTTGTGGTATTTCTTGGCCTCGGTGTAGATCGCCGGACCCGTGAACGTGGAATAGAACGAGGAACCGCCTGGGATCTTGTTGCCGTCGCGTACCAGTTGTAGATAGACCTGGGGCGTGACCGCTTCCTGACCAACATTGCGCACTTCATGCTTCACATCCACGGCATAGCTGCCTCGCTGAAGTGTGTAGGTCTTGAGAAGCTGAACGCCACCGGAAACCGGTGATTCGAACTGCACCGTGAGCGTATCGACACCGTCCTTGAGTTCACGCTCGCTGCTGAGCAGCTTCATCACGGTCTTATGGGTCGGTAGATCTTTGCCCCCGATCAGGCCCGTCTGGGACAGGTAGACACGGTCTTTGCTTTCATCGAAAAGAACCACCGGAGTTCGCGCATCATGGGACTCGTGATGGCGCAGAAACTCTGAACGCACCAAGGAACCGCCCTCGGTGTCGAACGTCAGCTTCAGGACGTCGGTCGAAAACGTCACTCGCTCATGTGGCAAGGAGGATGCCAGTTGAGCAGCGGCCTGAATGGCAGCCACTCCCCCATCCACCGCGGCCGATGTCAGCTGTCGCGCCTGGGGCACTTCAGGATTCGGCACTGTGGCGGGCTGATCAGCTGCCGTAACGGGCTTGGCCACTGCGGCGGTCGGTGAAGGGAAGAACGTTGCAGGACGTCCGTTGTGAATCTGCCATTGGTCCCAGAGCAGAACAATTGAAAAGCCGAAAATCACCCAGAGGATGGTGCGGCGGATGTCGTTCATGTCGTTTTCTTTTCCGAAAGGGATTTCAACAAACCTGTGAATAAACGCGGTTTTTGCTCGGGAACGGGATCGTATCCGCCAGCACACCACGGATGACAACGCAACAGACGAGCCACTGTCAACGCACTGCCTGCACGCGCGCCATGCTTATCCAGTGCTTCCAAGGCATATCGTGAACAGGTGGGCTCAAAACGGCACGCCGACCCTAGCCAGGGGCTCAAAAAATAGCGGTACCCATGTACAAGGGCCATGAGCGCGCGAGCAGGCCAGCGCACCATCAAACTTTGCCTTTGCTCATGCCCGCTGCCCTGGTGAATAGACGTTCAAGCTCCGTGCGGACTGCGTTGCGCAAGAGGGTCGACGCGGCACTGCGAAACTGATCCACACCGTAGGCGGTCTTCAAGCGAACCAAAAACACGGATTGGGGCATTGCCGCGCGCAGAGCATCCAGGTGTTCCTCGCCCACACCATAAATCTGACGCCTGATGAGATTGCGAGTGACAGCCCGTTTCGCCCAACGTTTGGGCGTGACGGCGCCAAGCCAAGGCCCTTCTCCAGGGAACAAGACTGGAATTTGCGCAGCCATTTGTTCAACCGGGCTCTGCAAGGCCAAGCCATGCAAGACGAAATGCTCGGTGCGAGCCAAGGGCGGGCTGGAACGCAGAGCCTCAAATTGAGGCTGAACCCTCAGCCGACGCGCTTTCAATGAGAGGCGAGACTCAGACTGCCAGGCGCTTGCGACCCTTGGCGCGCCGAGCGTTAATGACGGCACGGCCGCCACGCGTCTTCATGCGAACGAGAAAACCGTGGGTGCGAGCACGACGGATCTTGGAGGGTTGGTATGTGCGTTTCATGGAATGTCTACCTTGGGGAAACCTTGGATTATCCCAAAAAAATGCATTTCCGACAATGAGACAGCCAGCGCCGCCGTCCGAACACGTCCGTGGTCAATGTGGGACATAGTGGCAGAACACTTGGTGTGGATAAATTATTGACAAGGTACAATCGTCCGCCTCAGTTCATGCAACATATCCACAACAGAATGATTTACGCATGAGCGACGGATTCTTCCACGCCCAGCAGGGCTCCACCCAGGATATTGGCCACAGCCTCTGGCAGGCATGTGTGGATCAGCTGGCGCAAGAGCTGCCGGAACAACAGTTCAATACCTGGATCCGGCCTTTGTCTGCCCGTTTGGCAGATGACTATTCCTCCCTGACACTGTACGTTGTCAATCGTTTCAAGCTGGACTGGATACGAGCTCAGTACAGCAAGCGTATCGCTGCCTTGTTGGAGAGCATTTACGGGCAACCAATCGCACTGGAATTGGCGATCGCGCCTCGCGAGAACGTCAATGTCGTTAGAAATCAGGGGCCCGCTTTTGTTGACGCGGAATCACTCCCCGAGGCAATACCTGCGGACGAAGTTTCCTACAGCGTAGCGTCGGTGCAATCCGCGTCCTCTAGCCGCCATCGCCTCAACACAGCGTTGACTTTTGATACCTTGGTTGAAGGTACGGCGAACCGCATGGCCAGGGCCGCCGCCATGCACGTGGCAGGTTCCCCAGGGCAACTTTACAACCCCTTGTTCATCTATGGCAGCACTGGTTTGGGCAAAACCCATCTGATCCATGCCGTCGGGAATCGCTTGCTGGCCGAAAAACCTGGTGCCAAGGTGCTTTACACGCACGCGGAATGGTTCGTCACGGATGTGGTGAAGGCCTACCAGCGCAAAACGTTCGATGAGTTCAAGGACAAGTACCACTCGTTGGACCTCTTGCTGATCGATGATGTGCAGTTCTTTGCTGGCAAAGACCGTACCCAGGAAGAGTTTTTCAACGCGTTCGAGGCACTGCTCGCGAAAAAGAGCCACATCGTGATGACCAGCGACACCTACCCCAAGGGTTTGCTGGACATCAATCAACGCTTGGTCTCTCGTTTTGATTCTGGTCTGACGGTTGCCATCGAGCCCCCTGAGCTGGAAATGCGCGTGGCCATCTTGATCAACAAGGCCCAGAGCGAAGGCGCCAGCATGCCAGAGGAAGTCGCATTTTTCGTCGCCAAGAATGTTCGCTCCAACGTGCGTGAACTGGAAGGCGCCTTGCGCAAGATCCTGGCTTATTCGCGCTTCAACCAAAAGGAAGTGTCGATCCAGTTGGCACGTGAGGCCTTGCGGGATCTTCTCTCCATCCAAAACAGGCAAATTTCTGTAGAAAACATCCAGAAAACGGTGGCCGATTACTACAAGATCAAAGTGGCGGACATGTACAGCAAGAAGCGCCCTGCATCGATTGCACGGCCCCGCCAAATTGCCATGTATCTGGCCAAGGAATTGACGCAGAAAAGCCTACCGGAAATCGGTGAGTTGTTTGGCGGTCGTGACCACACCACGGTGTTGCACGCTGTACGAAAAATCTCGGGCGAACGCCAACAATTGACTGAACTGAACCAACAACTGCATGTGCTGGAGCAGACCCTCAAAGGATGACCTCCAAATCAGACATGGCCACGGTCACAAACCCTGGGGATAACTTTCTAATAAGTTCACACTTATCCACAGGATTTTTAAGAATGCTCGACTTGTTCAAATTGCTGCGCACGCAAAAAGATTTCGTCCCACAGCCTAATCATCATCGCAAGTGCTTGATAAAAATAGAGAAAATGCAGCTGTCCACAGAAACCAGCTGACTTCTATCTACGACTACTAATTTTTAATAAAGATTCTGGAAGTTATTCAAGAAGAGGTTGACATGATTGTCCTGAAGGCATCACAAGACAAAGTCCTATCCGTGCTTCAATCCGTTGCGGGCATTGTCGAACGCCGCCACACCTTGCCCATCCTGGCCAATGTGATGCTGCGCAGGTCGGGCAACGCCTTGCAATTGACCACCAGCGATCTGGAAATTCAGATCCGTACCGTGGCTGAATTCGACGGCGATTCCGGCAACTTCACCACCACCGTGGGTGCTCGTAAGTTGATCGACATCCTCAGGACCTTGCCCTCCGATCAGACGGTGACACTTGAATCCAGCCAGAACAAGCTGGTTCTCAAAGGAGGCAAGAGCAAGTTCACCTTGCAGTCCTTGCCTGCGGAGGACTTTCCACTGGTCCAGGAGGCGGCCAATTTCGGTCCGAAGTTCAGCGTGCCCCAGAAGACACTGAAAGAGCTGCTGGCACAGGTTTCCTTTTCCATGGCAGTTCACGACATCCGTTATTACCTCAACGGCATCTTGTTCGTGGCCGAAGGCCAGCAGCTCAGCTTGGTAGCCACCGATGGTCACCGCTTGGCTTTCGCCTCAGCAACCTTGGACGTGGAAGTCCCCAAGCAGGAGGTCATCTTGCCGCGCAAGACGGTACTGGAGTTGCAACGCCTGCTGTCCGACAACGAAGGCGCCATCGAGATGCAGTTCGCGGGCAATCAGGCCAAATTCAGTTTTGCGGGCATGGAATTCGTGACCAAGTTGGTCGAAGGCAAGTTTCCCGATTACAACCGCGTCATTCCCAAGAACCACAAGAACACCATCGTGCTGGGTCGCCAGCCGCTTCTGGCCAGCTTGCAGCGTGCGGCGATTCTTACCAGCGACAAGTTCAAGGGTGTGCGACTCAACATCGAGCCCGGCACCTTGCGCATTGCCTCGACCAATGCCGAGCAGGAAGAGGCTGTCGACGAGTTGGACATTGACTACAACGGCGACAGCATCGAGATTGGTTTCAACGTCACGTACTTGATTGAGGTGCTGGGCAACATGACGCAGGAGATGGTCAGGGTGGAACTCTCTGATTCCAACAGCTCCGCCCTTGTGACGATCCCCGACAACGCCAACTTCAAATACGTCGTGATGCCGATGCGCATCTGAATTTCTGAGCCTTGTTTTTCAGCCCGCGGTGTGGATGCCATCGCGGGTTTCTCGTTTTCAAGTTAGACCCTTCCAGAAAAGACCCTCCATGAGCGAAGCAGAAAAACCCGTTGGCGCCGGCGCGGGTGGTTATGACGAGTCCTCGATCCAGATACTTGAGGGGCTGGAAGCCGTGCGCAAGCGCCCAGGCATGTACATCGGCGACACCTCCGACGGCACCGGATTGCATCACCTTGTTTTCGAAGTCGTGGACAACTCCATCGATGAAGCTCTCGCTGGGTATTGCGATGACATCGTCGTCACCATCCACACCGACAACTCCATCAGCGTCACGGACAACGGCCGAGGCATTCCGACCGGCGTCAAGATGGATGACAAGCACGAACCCAAGCGCTCGGCGGCTGAAATTGCCCTGACCGAATTGCACGCGGGTGGCAAGTTCAACCAGAACAGCTACAAGGTGTCGGGGGGCTTGCACGGTGTGGGTGTGTCTTGCGTGAACGCTTTGTCGCGTTGGTTGCGTTTGACCGTGCGCAATGCTGGCAAGGTGCATCAACTTGAATTTGCTCGGGGGGCGGTGCAAAACCGTTTGTTGACCCAGCAAAACGGCGTGGAAGCGTCCCCGATGAAGGTGATCGGTGAGACCGAGAAGCGCGGCACGGAGGTGCACTTCCTGCCTGACACCGAGATCTTTCAGCAGAACAACGAGTTCCACTACGAAATCCTGGCCAAGCGCCTGCGAGAGCTGAGCTTCCTCAACAACGGTGTGCGGATCCGCCTCAAGGACGAGCGCAATGGCAAGGAGGACGATTTCTCTGGCGCTGGGGGTGTCAAGGGTTTCGTCGACTTCATCAATGCCAACAAGAAGGTGCTGCATCCCAACGCTTTCCATGCGATTGGCACCCGGCCTGCCGACAGCTATGGCGGAATTCCCGGCACCGAGATCGGCGTGGAAGTCGCGATGCAGTGGAACGACGGCTACAACGAAAGCGTGCTCTGCTTCACCAACAACATCCCGCAGCGAGACGGTGGCACGCACTTGACGGGTTTGCGTGCGGCCATGACGCGCGTGATCGGCAAGTACATCGAGAGCAATGAGCTCGCCAAGAAGGCCAAAGTCGAAGTGACGGGCGACGACATGCGCGAAGGTCTGTGCTGTGTGTTGTCTGTCAAGGTACCTGAGCCGAAGTTCAGCAGCCAGACCAAAGACAAGCTGGTGTCCAGCGAAGTGCGCGCCCCGGTGGAAGACATCGTGGCCAAGGCGCTGACCGACTATTTGGAAGAGCGTCCCAACGACGCCAAAACCCTGTGCGGCAAGATTGTTGAGGCGGCCCGTGCTCGCGAGGCGGCCCGCAAGGCGCGTGAAATGACACGCCGCAAAGGGGTGCTGGATGGCATGGGCCTTCCGGGCAAACTGGCCGATTGCCAGGAGAAGGATCCGTCGCTGTGCGAGATCTACATCGTCGAGGGTGACTCCGCCGGTGGCAGTGCCAAGCAAGGGCGCGATCGCAAGTTCCAGGCGATCTTGCCGCTGCGCGGCAAGATCCTGAACGTGGAGAAAGCCCGGTACGAGAAGCTGTTGACCAGCAACGAGATCGTCACCTTGATCACCGCCCTGGGCACGGGCATCGGCAAGGCCAGCAGCGACTCGGGCAAGTCGGGCGCCGATGATTTCAACATCGACAAGCTTCGCTACCACCGCATCATCATCATGACCGACGCGGACGTGGACGGCGCGCACATCCGCACGCTTTTGCTCACCTTCTTCTATCGGCAGATGCCGGAGCTGGTCGAACGGGGTCATATCTACATTGCCCAGCCGCCGCTGTACAAGGTGAAGTCCGGCAAGGAAGAGCTGTACCTCAAGGACGGATCCGCCTTGGATGCTTACCTGTTGCGTATTGCCCTCGCGGGTGCGTCCATCCACACCGGTGGCGTGACGAACACCGTGATCCAGGGTGATACGTTGGCCGAACTGGCGCGCAAGCACCAGCTGGCCGAGAGCGTCATTGCTCGTCTGCACAACTTCATGGACGTGGAGGCACTGCGCGCGGTGGCCGATGGTGTGGAGTTGAAGCTGGACACCGTGGCCGAAGCCGAGGCCTCGGCCGTGGCCTTGCAGGCCAAGTTGCGCGAACTGGGCAGCGGCTCAGAGGTCGCGGGTGAATTCGATGTTCGCACCGACAAACCCATCCTGCGCATCAGCCGCCGTCACCATGGCAACGTCAAGAGCAGCGTCATCACCCAGGACTTTGTCCATGGCGCCGACTACGCCGCGCTGGCGGAAGCGGCGCAGACCTTCCGAGGGCTGCTGGGCGAGGGCGCCAAGGCGGTTCGGGGTGAGGGTGAAAAGCAGAAGGAAGAGAAGGTTGCCGATTTCCGTTCCGCCATGGCTTGGCTGATCAGTGAAGCCGAGCGCACCACCTCTCGCCAACGCTACAAAGGCTTGGGGGAAATGAACCCCGGGCAACTTTGGGAGACGACCATGGACCCGACCGTGCGTCGCTTGCTGCGGGTTCAAATTGACGATGCGATCGAGGCGGACCGCGTCTTCACCATGCTGATGGGCGACGAGGTGGAGCCGCGGCGTGACTTCATCGAGACCAACGCCTTGCGCGCGGGCAACATCGACGTTTGAATTCCTGAAAAAGTACAAGGAGATCACCATGGGAATGTTCAGCTGGCAGAAAAAAGACACCGAGGTGCTTGCCCAAGGCGGCGTGATCGCGCCCGACGAACGTTTGCCCTGGGGGCAGACCGCCGCGATGGGCGTGCAGCACGTCATCGCCATGTTCGGTGCGACGGTGCTCGCGCCGATCCTGATGGGTATTGATCCCAACGTCGCGGTGCTGATGAGTGGCATCGGCACCCTGATCTTCTTTCTGATCACGGGTGGCAAGGTACCGAGTTATCTCGGGTCTTCCTTTGCCTTCATCGGCGTGGTGATCGCCGCCACGGGGTACGCGGGTTCCGGCCTCAATGGCAATTTGGGTGTGGCTCTGGGTGGCATCGTCGCGTGCGGCGTGGTGTACATCGTGATCGGAGCCATTGTTCAGGTGATCGGCATCGGCTGGATTGAGCGTCTGATGCCGCCCGTGGTCACGGGTTCGGTGGTCGCCGTGATTGGCTTGAATCTCGCGGTGGTGCCGATCAAGAACATGGCGCCCACCAACTTTGATGCCTGGATGCAGGCCGTGACTTTCTTGTGCGTGGGAGCCGTCGCCGTGTTCACGCGCGGCATGGCGCAACGCCTGTTGATCCTCCTCGGTCTGATCGTGGCCACTGTCATCTACGCCTTGCTGACCAATGGCATGGGATTGGGCAAGCCCTTGGATCTGTCGGGCATCGCCGCAGCGGCCTGGCTCGGCTTGCCGACCTTCACCGCCCCGGTCTTCAGCGCGCCGGCCATGTTGCTGATCGCGCCGGTGGCGGTCATCCTGGTGGCCGAGAACCTGGGACACATCAAGGCGGTGACGGCCATGACGGGCCGCAATCTTGATCCTTACCTCGGTCGGGCCTTCATCGGTGACGGCGTGGCCACGGTGGTCAGTGGCGCGGCGGGGGGCACAGGCGTGACGACCTACGCCGAGAACATTGGCGTCATGGCTGCGACCAAGATTTACTCCACGGCGGTGTTCGTCGTGGCCGCGTCGATCGCCGTGCTCCTGGGGTTCAGTCCCAAGTTTGGCGCCGTCATCCAAGCCATTCCCTTGCCCGTGATGGGCGGTGTTTCCATCGTTGTGTTTGGCTTGATCGCCGTGGCGGGCGCGCGCATTTGGGTGGACAACAAGGTCGATTTCTCGGACAACCGCAACCTCATCGTCGCGGCCATCACCCTGATCCTGGGCACAGGCGATTTCACCCTGCGTTTCGGTGGGTTTGCCCTGGGTGGCATCGGTACCGCGACGTTTGGCGCTGTGCTCTTGTGGGCCTTGCTCGGTCGGTCGGCGAAATAAACAGCCGACGACGCCAAAAACAACCGTAAAACACGGAAGAACGGCGTGGCGCTTGCACGCCGTTTTTTTTGGGGCCTCGTGCACGCATAATTCAGCCCACCCTCCGCAGAAGCCATCCGGTTCATGAGCGAGAAGACACCCTTCGAGATCGCCCGCGAAACGCTCAAGCAGATCACGCTGCGTAAGCTGCCGCCGACGCCGGTCAACTACCAGGCCATCTACCACGCGGTCGCCGGTTTGCCGCAGGTGGAACTGTTTCCCGAGGAACACTTGCGCCGGATTGCCCAGGCTTTGCCCGCTCGCAATCCGGGGCAGGAAAAGCAACTGGGCCTCCTGGATTACGCGATCAGCCAGCGCAATTGGCTGGGGGTGCAAAACGCCCTGCTCGGGTACTCCGGATTTGCCGTCCCAAGCGGTGTGCCGCATCCCGCGGCGCCGGAACCTGTTGCCGCTGATGTTCCGAGCATGGTGCCTGAGCTCCTTGAGCAGATTGCCCGCCTGATCGAGTTCGCGCAACCGGCCTTTGGCGGCGAAGACACTCGCTTCCACGAGCGCATGCAGCAGACCCTGCAAGCCTTGCGCGATCCAGCAACCAGCGTCATCAGGGTGCGAAGTCTCTTGGCGGACTTCAACCACCGCCTGTCCTTCGCCGCCGAGGAACAAGCCGAAATCCGGCTCGCCTTGTTCAAGCTCTTGCAGCTGATCATCAAGAACATTGGTGAACTGAGCCCCGACGATGCCTGGTTGCAAGGTCAGATCAAGGCGCTCCAGGCCGCCGCGCAACCCCCTTTGACGCTGCGTCGCCTGGACGAGGTTGAACATCAGCTCAAAGACGTGATCTTCAAGCAGACCGAAGCCAAAGGCCGAGCCATCGAAGCCCAGGAATCCTTGCGTCAGATGTTGGCGGCGTTCATCACCCGCTTGTCGCAGGTCACGGCCTCCAGCAGCGACTACCAGGAAAAGATGGAAGACAGTCTGCGCGATCTGGAGCAGGCCAAGAACCTGGAGGACATCGGCCCTGTGCTGCGTGGCTTGATCCGGGCGACCCGAGACATGCGGCTTGAGACGGTCAATGTGGGTGAAGAGCTGCAGTCCATGCGCGCTCAAGTACAAGCCAAGGAGGCGGAGCTGCGCAAGTTGCAGGCGGAGTTGGAGCGCTTGAGTGCGCAGGTCCGTCACGACGGACTCACCGGTGCACTCAACCGGCAGGGCCTTGATGAAGCCTTTGTGCGCGAGCTTTCAACGGTGCGGCGCAAGGACGCGCCTTTGTGCGTCGCCTTGCTCGACATCGACAACTTCAAGCGGCTCAATGATGCCCGTGGGCATGAAACTGGCGACGTGGCCTTGCAGCATTTGGTGGCCGTTGCCAAGGAGAACCTGCGTCCTCAGGACACTCTGGCCCGTTATGGCGGTGAAGAGTTCGTCATCTTGCTGCCAGAGACCGGGCTGGAGTCGGCTATGGAAGTCATGATCCGGCTGCAGCGTGAGCTGAGCAAACGATTCTTTCTCGCGCGCCCGAAACAAGGTGTGAAAACCGAGAACGCCGTGGAGGCTGTGGGTGGCGATCAGGAGAAAATCTTCATCACGTTCAGTGCAGGAGTTGCCCAGTTGACCGTCGATGAAACGGCGGAGCAGGCCCTGCATCGCGCCGATCAGGCCATGTACTTGGCCAAGCGTGCGGGCAAGAATCGCGTGGTCGCTGCCTGAAACGGGTTCGAGGGTGTGAGGAGCTTGCCATCATGACTTTGCTGATCGTCGGACTGTTGCTTTTCCTGGGGGTGCACTCCATCGGCATGCTGGCACCTGCTGCGCGTGAGCAGTGGCGTGCGCGGCTGGGTGCGGGCACCTGGAAGGCGCTGTATTCCCTGGTCGCCCTCGCCGGCTTGGCGTTCATCGCCTGGGGCTTTGACGCTGCACGGGAGTATCCGGTGATCATCTGGATGCCTGCCTCGCCCGGCATGGCCATCGGCCTGCGTCATCTGGCGGTCTTGTTCACCGTGCTGGCCTTTGTGTTGCTGGCGGCCGCTTATGTGCCGGGCAATCACTTGAAGGCACGCTGGGGCCACCCCATGGTGCTGGGGGTGAAAACCTGGGCCCTGGCCCATCTGCTGGTGGCGGGCATGTTGGCTCACCTGCTGCTGTTCGGCAGTTTTTTGCTTTGGGCCATCGTCAATTACGTAGTCTCGCGTCGGCGCGACCGGCGTGCAGGAGTCACGTACCCGCAGGGCCGGTGGACCGCCACGGTCTTGGTCGTGGCCCTGGGGTTCGCTGGCTGGGCGGTATTCGCCTTCGGCTTGCATGGCTTGCTGATCGGAATCAAGCCACTTGGTTGATCCGGACTTGGGCGTCATCCCGCCCAGTCAGGTGCTCAGCGCGGACGCGGGCCAGGACCCGGGCCACCCGGCTCTTCGCCAAAGAGGGGCCGCCGCGTGCGTTCATCGAAAGTCTTTTGCTGCTCCGCGCTCAAGGATGCGTAGAAGGTTTTCGTCGCTTCTTCGCGTCGGGTCGCTGCTGCGTCACGCTCCTGACGCAACGTCCGCATCCGGTCCAGGCGTTCCGGCGTCTTGAGCTTCGCCCAGTCTTCGCGGGGGGAGCCCTCGCGATTGGCGCGAGCCTCGCGCGCTGGGGGTTTGACGGCCGCTTGGAAAGTTTCCCAAGCGCTGGTCTGGGATGGTGTCAGTTTCAGACTGGCCTTGAGTTCTGCAAGTCGTTGTTCCCAGTGGTCCGTCTGACCTGGCGCCATGCGATCAGGGTGGTGATCGGCTCCGCGTTCACCGTGCATTTCCGATCCAGGGCCATTGGCCGAGGAGGGTGGCGCCGCCGATGCGGGCGCGGACGCGGCCAGCATCAGGGAGGCCGCCAGCATCGCGGTCGACAGAGGGGTCATGCGTGTTTTCATGGCTTCATCCTTTCGAGCATCCCGCCGTGAAAGAGCGGGTGAATGAAGTGTGGGTTGCCTGCGTTTCCCCTGCGTGTGCGCATGCTGATCACAGGTAAAGATGGACAAAGTCAAGTCAAAGAGTGGGAAGCCCGCCCCGGGCCACTCTCACGTCGCAACTGGCGCTGGCGGCTCGTCGTCGTAGTCCCGGGCCCGGCCCTCGTGTTTGGCGCCGTAAAGGGCACGGTCTGCCCGTTGGTACAGCGTTGCCGCCTCAACGTCCTGTGCGTTCATCTGGGCCAGGCCACTGGAAAAGCTCAGGCTGATATCAGGATGGGCGGGCACAGGCACGCTTTGCGCAAGGTCTTCCCTCAGGCGTGCCAGCACCTGACGCGCGCCCTGCACGGTGGTGTTGGGCAGCACCATCAGGAATTCTTCACCGCCGATGCGGCCCACCAGATCCAGCGGTCTGCGCCGAGCCTCGAGTTTCTGGGCGAAGTGAACGAGCACGGCGTCACCGACGCTGTGGCCGTGGCGGTCGTTGACTTGCTTGAAATGGTCCAGGTCGATCACGGCCAGTGTCAGGGGGTAGCGCAGATCACGGGCCTGATGGAACAAGGCGCCAAGCCGAGCAAAGACATGGCGTCGATTGAACAGACCCGTCAGAGGGTCGGTGATGGCCAATTGCACGGCTTGGTCTCGCGCTTGCTGCAGCATGGACTCATGGGCTTTGAGCGCGGTGACGTCGGTGACCACCGTGAGCAGCCAGCCATCGTTGTGCAGGGTTTCGGTGACCCGCATCCAGCGGCCGTCCACCATGTCGGATTCGAAGCAGCGCACAGCGGTTTGGCGCCGCCGTTGCGCGACCTGTCGCAACCAGCTGTTGATGTCGTTCGTCTGGATCAGTAGACCGGCGCGCGCCTGAAAGCAGTTGCGCATCATCTCGGTCCAATACGGGAACGCGCCAGCCGCGATGCCATAGGCTTCGCGCATGTACCGATTGGCGTAACGCAAACGATCGTCGGGATCGAACAAGCCGATCCCACTGGCTGCGTCATCCAGGCACTCGAGCAGTCGAAGGCGTGGGTCGTCGGTAGTCAAGCCGTGGTAGGTGAGTCCTAACTGGCTTGAATTGGAACACAGGCCCAGCGGTCTGGTCGAGACCCCTTGCCCCTTGCGGGTTGTGGGGCCGCGCTCCGCACGGCCCACCGCTCAAGCGGCGTCGCCGGACTTGCTCGCGCAGGTGTTCCAGCCCAACAGCGCGTAGGGCGGGCACCAACCTGACAGGCCCGTGGCCAGAGGAAGCAGGCCCAGCCAGCCCCACCCACCGACGACGCCTGTCAAGGCCAGGCCGATCAGCACCAGGCCGATCGTGATGCGGAGCGCGCGGTCGATGCCGCCAACATTGCGTTTCATGACAATCTCCTCAGTTGAGTGAAGCGGTGCGGCGATCGGTGTCGCCTGCGAGGTCATCCAGGATGGGGCAGTCCGGCCCCTCGTCTCCATGGCAGTCATTCAGCAGCGCCTTGAGGCTGCGTTGCATGGCTTGCAGCGACGCAATGCGGTCGGTCAGTTCGTCCACATGCCGCTGCGCGATGCGTTTGACGCTGGCGCTGGCGCGGCCCCGGTTGCTCCACAAACCCAGCAATACGGTGATCTCATCGAGGGAAAAGCCCAGGTCGCGGGCGCGCCGAATGAAGCGCAATTGGCGCACGTCCGCTTCCCCGTACTGCCGGTAGCCGCTGTCCGTGCGCATGACCCGGGGCAGCAAGCCCAGGGATTCGTAGTGCCGCACCATCTTGGCCGAGATGCCCGCGCGACGGGCGGCCTGACCGATGGCGATCGGCCAGCCGTCCGCGCCGCGTGTCCCTTCAGGCAGCGACGACATACCCTTCTTCCGTGATGGCGCGGCTCAGGGTTTCGCGCGGTTGTTGTGATTGCACCTCGACGAGGTTGTGGCTGCGGTCGATGCGGACTTCGGCTTGCGGATCGACCTGTCGGATCGCCTGGGTAACGGCTTTTTCACAGTGGCCGCAGCTCATGCCGGTGACAGTGAAGGACTGGTTCATACGGTCTTCCTCAGGGGGTCAAATGCCTCATCCGGCGGATGCCGCGGATGGAATGACGTCATTTTCAACCTTGCCACCAGGGCAAGGTCAAGCCCCCCAGGTGGGCGCTGTTTCGTCCGCCGTGAGTCATGCCGCCGAGCCGACGCAGTCGCTTGACCTTGCCCTGGGGGCAAGGTTCAGAATCCTGCGCATGGACACACTCGCCACCCCACTCGCCGCTGCGGCCCGCCCGGACCGTGCCTTGACGACCCTGGACCTCGGCATCGGCGGCATGACCTGTGCCGCTTGTGTGCTGCGCGTGGAAAAGGCCTTGAAGAAAGTGCCCGGTGTGCAAGACGCGGTGGTCAATCTGGCCACCGAGACGGCTCGGATTACCTGCAGCCCTGACACGCCGGATGGGACGGCGCAACTCAGGCGCGCGGTCCGAAGTGCCGGGTACGAGCCACGCGCCGCCGACGCACTGATGCGCGAGGAGGACTCGTCTTGGGCCGGCTTCGCACCCGTGGCCTTGGGCGCGGTGTTCTCCTTGCCCTTGCTGTTGCCCATGCTGCTGGGCTGGTTGAGTCTGGGGCAAGGCGGCGAGATCGGCATGCTGCCTGCCTGGGCGCAGTTTCTGCTCGCCACGCCCGTGCAATTCATCCTTGGTGCACGGTTCTACCGGGGGGCCTGGCATGCCGTGAAGAGTCGCACAGGCAATATGGATCTGCTGGTGGCGCTGGGGACCAGTTCGGGCTGGGGCCTGTCCGTATGGTTGTGGCTGAACGCGTCCTCGAGTCCGCATGCGGTCGCTCACACGTCGATGCAACCCCATCTTTACTTCGAGGCGAGCGCCGTGGTGATCACCTTGGTGCTGCTCGGCAAGTGGCTGGAGGCTCGCGCCAAACGCCAGACCACGGCGGCGATCCGCGCCTTGCATGCCTTGCGGCCCGAGTTGGCCCATTGGCTGGGGTCTGAGCAAGCACCCCATGAGGAGACCGATATCCCGGTCGGCGAGTTGCTGATAGGGGACCGCGTGGCCGTGCGTCCCGGGGAGCGCGTGCCTGCGGATGGTGTTCTGCTGGACGGCGAGACCCAGGTGGACGAGTCCATGCTGACCGGCGAACCCCTCCCGGTCAGCAAGTGTCCCGGCGCGACCTTGACCGGGGGCTCGGTCAATGGAGAGGGCCGTATCGTTGTGCGCGTCACGGCCACGGGCAGCGAGACGGTGCTCGCCCGCATCATCCGCCTGGTGGAAGACGCGCAGGCGGCCAAGGCGCCGATCCAGCGCTTGGTCGACCAGGTCTCCGCGGTCTTCGTGCCTGTGGTGCTGGTGCTCGCCTTGATGACCTTGGTCGGATGGTTGTGGGTTGGCGCGGACGTGGAGGCGGCCTTGATGCATGCCGTGACGGTGCTGGTCATCGCCTGCCCCTGTGCGCTGGGCCTGGCCACGCCCACGGCCTTGATCGCGGGCGCCGGTGTGGCTGCACGGCGCGGCATTTTGATCAAAGACGCACAGGCCCTGGAGTTGGCGCATCGGGTGGATACGGTCGCTTTTGACAAAACAGGCACCTTGACTGTTGGCCAACCGCGACTGACGGCCCTGCTGGTGTCGCCTGGGCAAGATGAGCGCGTGCTCATGCAGGCCGCCGCCGCCCTCCAGAGTGGCAGCGAGCACCCACTTGCAAAGGCCGTGCTGCAGGCAGCACATGACCGGGGTCTGGCCTGGTCTCCGCCGCAGGCGATGCAGGCCGTGCCAGGCCGGGGCAGCCAGGGCGAGGTCGAGGGCGTGACGTGGCGCATAGGCAGTCTGCGTTGGATGGCCGAGTTGGGTGCTGAGCTGGGCGACTTGGAGCCCCAGGCGACCCGCCTGCAATCCGAGGGCGCGACTTTGTCCGTGCTGGCCGAATCGGTGCCGGGCGCCGGGGACGTGACGTCAGTCGTTCAGGTGCGTGCCTTGCTGGCCTTTGGCGACGAGCCCAAGCCCGGCGTCGCAGCGGCCTTGCAGCGCCTGCGTCAGCGGGGTCTAAGGTTGGTGATGATTTCCGGAGACAACCTGGGCGCTGCCGAGGCCATGGCTCGCCGCCTCGGGCTGCGACCCGAGGCCGGCGAGGTGCTGGCCAATGTGCTGCCCGGCGACAAGGCTGCCCAGGTGCGTGCCTTGCGCGAGGGCCAGCACGTCGTCGCCATGGTGGGCGATGGTGTGAACGACGCCCCCGCGCTGGCGGCTGCCGATGTGGGCATCGCCATGGGCAATGGCACCGACGTGGCCATGCACGCGGCAGGCATCACCTTGATGCGCGGTGACCCGGCCCTGGTCGAGGCGGCACTGGACATCTCCCGTCGCACCGTGCGTAAGATCCGGCAGAACCTGTTCTGGGCCTTCATTTACAACGTGGCCGGCATCCCGCTGGCTGCCTTGGGCGTGTTGAGCCCGGTGGTGGCGGGCGCGGCCATGGCCTTGAGCTCCGTCAGCGTCATGGGCAATGCCTTGTTGCTGCGGCGCTGGAAGGGACGCTAGGGCCTGTTCACACTCCGTTCCCTTCGGGTTGCGACCCCGGCTGCGTTTCGCGCCTTGCGCATGGCCTTTTTGATCCGCAACGCATCTCGGGAAATGAGTGTGAACAGGCCCTAGGGCCGACAGGGTGCGGGTGGGCCGACCGGCGAGGGCGAGGTGTCCTGCTCCAGCCAGCCGAGGAAGCGCAGCGCCTGGTCCCGGCTGTCCCCGCACATGTCGAGCGCAGGCATCAGGCTGCCGCAGACGGTGGGCCGTTCTGGGCGACCGAAGAGCTTGCAGCGCAGTTGCTCGTCCAGATGGATGCAGGGCACACCCGCCGGCTTGCTGATGCCGCCGACCACCGGCATGCCCGGGATGGGGCTGGAGATCGAGGGCGCGATGCAGCAGGCGGCGCAGCCGGGGCGGCAGTCCATGGCCGGATGGAGCTGCTCAGCCGTTCAGGCGTTGTGCCGCGAACAGCACCTGGTCGAGCACGGCCTGGACGGCGCCGCGTGCGCGGTCCGACGACAGCTGCCCTGCGGCGTCAAATGCTTCGCCCGCGCGACCCAATGCAAAGCTTTGCGGTGTGACCCAGCATTGCAGGTTCATGAGCAGGGGCACCAGATGGCTTTGCGAGCGCAGGCCGCCGAGCGCACCTGGCGAGGCGCTGAGCACCCCCACCACCTTGCCGCGCGTGGCTTTGTAGCCATCGGACCATTCCGGGTTGTTGGCGACGGGGCGCGAGAGCCAGTCGAAGGTGTTCTTGACCAGAGCGGGGTAGCTGGCGTTGTACTCGGGCGTGCAGATGATCCAGGCCGGGTGCTCGAAAAAGACCTGCTTGAGGCGCACCACGTCGGGCGGTGTACCCCGTGTTTCCAGGTCGCCGTTGTACAGCGGAACATCGTAGTCCCCCAACTCAAGGTGCGTGACCTCGGCGCCGCTGGCGCGGACCATGGCCGCCGTGACACGGGCGAGTTGGCGGTTCAGGGATTGCTGGCGAGTGCTGCCCGCGAAAACGAGGACTTTCATGGCGGGCATTGGACCACAGACTTGGGGGCCGTGGACATCGCCGTGCCGTGTTCGCGCGCGGGGCTGCTGTGGGATCTGCGTCTCGCGGGTCTCAGCGGCGAGACATCAACAACCTGTTGGCGCTGGGCGCCTTCTGCGAGTTGTTCCACGTGAAACACAAAACCTCGCCAGTCCCTGTGATGGCGCAAAAACAGAGGGCCCGGTAAAATTTCGCCCCTCGCACGCCTACTCTGTCTGTGCGTCCCGCCTTGATTCCCAAGGCCGCTGCCACAGGAGAAGCCCCCCATGCTGTACCCCGAAGAATTTGAAGTCATCGTTGTCGGTGGCGGCCATGCCGGCACCGAGGCAGCCTTGGCGGCTGCGCGCATGGGTTGCAAAACCTTGCTGTTGACCCACAACATCGAAACCCTGGGGCAGATGAGTTGCAACCCCAGCATCGGCGGCATCGGCAAGGGGCACCTGGTCAAGGAAGTGGACGCGCTGGGTGGCGCCATGGCCATCGCGACGGACGAGGCGGGCATCCAATTTCGCATTCTCAATGCCAGCAAGGGGCCGGCCGTGCGTGCCACGCGCGCCCAAGCCGACCGGATTCTTTACAAGGCGGCGATCCGTCGCCGCCTGGAGAACCAGCCGAACTTGATGCTGTTCCAACAGGCCGTGGACGATTTGATGGTGGAGGGGGATGGCGACGGTGCGAGGGTGGTCGGCGCCGTCACCCAGGCCGGCATCGCCTTCCGCGGGCGCACGGTCGTGCTCACGGCCGGGACTTTTCTGGACGGGAAAATCCACATCGGCTTGGACAACTATGCGGCGGGCCGGGCCGGGGACCCGCCGGCGGTCAGCCTGTCGGCGCGCCTCAAAGAACTCCAGCTGCCCCAGGGCCGGCTCAAAACGGGCACGCCGCCGCGCCTGGATGGGCGCACCATCGATTTTTCGCTGTGCACGGAGCAGCCCGGGGATGGCATGCCCGGCGCGGCCAGCCAGGGTGCGAACGAGGGCGAGGTGCCCGTGTTCAGCTTCATGGGCCGCCGCGAGATGCACCCCCAGCAGATGCCCTGCTGGATCACGCACACCAATGAACGCACGCACGAGATCATCCGCTCGGGTTTCGACCGCAGCCCCATGTTCACGGGCAAGATCGAAGGCGTGGGGCCGCGGTACTGCCCCAGTGTGGAGGACAAGATCAACCGCTTCGCGGGCAAGGACAGTCATCAGATTTTCCTCGAGCCCGAGGGCCTGACGACGAACGAGTACTACCCCAATGGCATCTCCACCAGCTTGCCGTTTGACATCCAACTGGCCCTGGTGCGCTCCATGCGCGGCCTGGAAAATGCCAACATTTTGCGACCCGGCTACGCCATCGAGTACGACTACTTCGATCCGCGTTCGCTCAAGAGCAGTTTCGAGACTCGCCAGATCCAAGGCCTGTTTTTCGCCGGTCAGATCAACGGCACTACCGGCTACGAAGAGGCTGCCGCTCAAGGCCTGTTCGCCGGCATCAACGCTGCGCTGCAAAGCCGAGGCGAGGCAGCCTGGCTGCCGGGCCGCGACCAAGCCTACCTGGGCGTGCTGGTCGATGACCTGATCACCAAGGGCGTGACCGAGCCGTACCGCATGTTCACCAGCCGGGCCGAGTTCCGCCTGCAGCTGCGGGAAGACAACGCCGACATGCGCCTCACCGAAACAGGCCGTCGGCTGGGCCTGGTGGACGATGCCCGCTGGGAGGCATTCAACCGCAAGCGGGACGCTGTTTCACGTGAAACCGAACGCCTGAAATCGACCTGGGTGAACCCGCGCATCCTGCCGGCCGCCGAGGCTGAGCGGGTGCTGGGGGTGGGCATCGAGCATGAATACCATCTGTTTGACCTGCTGCGCCGCCCGGGCGTGAAGTACGCGGAACTGATGTCCATGGACGGCGGCAAGTACGCCCGTCCGATGCCCAGTGCGCGTGACGGGACGCAGGATGCCGCTTCCGCTGCAGCGCCCCTGGCCGGTGTTTCACGTGAAACCTTGGGCGATCTGTACGAACCCGTGGTGGACCAGATCGAGATCGCGGCCAAGTACGCGGGTTACATCGATCGCCAACGGGACGAGGTGGAACGCGCTGCCCATTACGAGCAGCTTCAGCTGCCTGCGGACCTGGACTACATGGCTGTGACCGCGCTGAGCATTGAGGCCCGGCAGAAGTTGCAGAAGCACCGCCCCGAAACCCTGGGCCAAGCCTCGCGTATCTCCGGTATCACGCCGGCCACCATCTCTCTGCTGCTGATCCATCTGCGCAAGAGCGGCTTCAAGGGCTTTGCCAAGATGGCTGAGGCGGCATGACGACGGCTGTGTTGGCAAGTGATCTGGCCGTTCGTCTGGAGGCGGGTGCCAAGGCACTGGGCTGGGCGCTGACCGACACCCAGCAAACTCAGCTGTTGGACTACCTGGCCCTGATCCAGAAGTGGAACAAGGTCTACAACCTGACGGCGCTGCGGGATGCCCAGGACATGTTCACGCACCACCTGCTGGACAGCCTGGCCGTCGTGGCCCCACTGCGGCGGCAGACCCAGGGACAGCCCAAGCGTTTGCTCGACGTGGGTTCCGGCGCGGGCTTGCCGGGCGTGGTCGTCGCCATCTGCTGCCCGGAGATCGAGGTGACCTGCGTGGACACGGTGGCGAAGAAAGCCACTTTCATCCAGCAAGTGGCCATCGCGCTCAAGCTGCCCCATTTGCACGGTCTGCATGCGCGGGTGGAAAGCCTGACGGGACCTTTTGACGTGGTGACTTCCCGCGCCTTTGCCTCCCTGGCTGATTTCACTGCGTGGTCCTCTGGCGCGTTGGCGGCTCAGGGTGTCTGGATGGCGATGAAAGGGCGGCACCCGACGGAGGAAATGGCCGCCTTGCCCGCCGAGATCGAGGTGTTTCACGTGGAACCACTGAGGGTGCCGGGCTTGGATGCGGAGCGTTGCATGGTCTGGTTACGCAAAAAAGCGGGTGCAAACGCCTCCGGCTGAGTCCCCTGTGCGGCGGGCGTCGTACACTCGACGCCTTCTTTTGAGAGACGGCTCCCATGTTCGGCATTGCAGACTACGGTGCTTTTGTCACCGCCATCATCCTGTTCCTGTTGATCCCCGGGCCGGGCAACCTGGCCATCATCACGTCCACGGGCAAGGGTGGCCGGGCTGGGGGGCTGGCGGCATCGTTTGGCATCATCGTGGGCGACCAAATTTTGATGTGGTCCGCCGTCGCGGGCGTGGCCGCGTTGTTGGCGGCTTACCCCACCGCCTTTCATCTCGTGCAGTGGCTGGGCGCGGCGTATCTCGCGTGGATGGGTTTCAAGATGCTGACGGCGAAGCCCGGCGATGCGCCTGTGCTGCACATCGAACCCCGTCACTACTTCCGGCAAGCCTTCATCATCACCTTGCTCAATCCCAAGGCCATCGTGTTTTACATGGCTTTCTTTCCGCTGTTCATTGATCCGGCCCAGCATCAAGGGGTGCTGACCTTTGGCGTGATGGCGGCCACGGTTGCGCTGCTTGGCTTTCTGTACTCCTTGATTGCCGTGTTGCTGACGCATCACCTTGCCGAGCGCTTGCGCGCCAGCCCGGGCATTGGACGAATGCTGGAAAAAATCGCGGGAATCTTCTTGATCGGTTTTGGCCTGAAGCTTGCGCTGACCAAGTAAGACAGCGCTCCCTAGAGATATACGGATAGTCGAAGTTCAAAACACGAGGGCTGCATGGCCAAGATTTTTTGCGTTGCGAATCAAAAGGGTGGTGTGGGAAAAACCACCACCACGGTCAATCTGGCGGCTGGTTTGGCCAAGTTGAATCAGCGTGTGCTGATGGTCGATCTCGATCCACAAGGCAACGCCACCATGGGCTCGGGCGTGGACAAACGCCAGCTGGCACGCACGGTGTACGACGTGCTGCTGGGCACGGCCTCCGTGGCCGAGGCCCGCGTCAAGAGCGACAAGTTGGTGGAGGCGGGCTACAGCTACGACATCCTGGGCGCCAACCGTGAATTGGCCGGTGCCGAAGTCGAACTGGTCGATCTGGAGCAGCGCGAGCGCCGCCTCAAGAACGCGTTGGCTCTGGTCATGGACGAGTACGATTTCGTGCTGATCGATTGCCCGCCCAGCCTCTCCATGCTGACGCTCAATGGCTTGTGCGCGGCGCATGGTGTCATCGTGCCCATGCAGTGCGAGTACTTCGCGCTCGAGGGCCTGGCCGATTTGGTGAACACCATCAAACAGGTGCACGCCAACCTGAATCCGGACCTGCAAATCATCGGTCTGCTGCGCGTCATGTACGACCCGCGTGTCACCCTGCAGGCCCAGGTCAGCGACCAGCTCAAGGCCCACTTCGGCGACAAGGTCTTCGACGCCGTGATTCCGCGCAATGTGCGTCTGGCGGAAGCACCGAGTTACGGCCTGCCCGGCGTGGTGTTTGATCCGGCCGCGCGCGGTGCCCAGTCCTTCTTCACCTTCGCGGAAGAAATGGTCGGGCGCATCGGCAAGATGTGATGGCAAAGTAAGCGCATGCTATCGGATGAATAATTGCAACGTCTTGCTCCTGCCTGGGTGGTACAACTCCGGCGCCGCACATTGGCAGAGCCTGTGGGAAGCCCAACACGGCTATGTGCGGGTCCAGCAGCATGATTGGGAGCGCCCACTTCGTGGCGACTGGCAGATTCAGTTGGAGGAAGCCATCCTGGCGTGTGACACCGATCGCAGCGGCCCTGTGGTGCTGGTGGCCCACAGCCTGGGCTGCATCCTGGTGGCGGCCTGGGCCGCGCACAGCCGCAACACGCACCGTGTCCGAGGGGCCCTGCTGGTCGCTCCAGGGGATGCGGAGCGTGAGGAGATCCGGGGTCCGTTGCCCAGTTGGTCGCCCATCGTGCGCCAGCGCCTGCCCTTTCCCAGCATCCTGTTGGGCAGCCGCAATGACCCGTACTGCCGCTTCGAGCGCGCACAGGGCCTGGCGACGGACTGGGGCGCGCGCTTCATCGATTACGGCGAGCGCGGCCACATCAACGCCGACTCGGGCCTGGGCGACTGGCCCGAAGGCCACACCTTGCTGCAGACGCTGATGCAGCCGCCCGCCTAGTTCCGAGGCGCGATGAAACAACGACACCTGAAACGGCGGTTGCCCCCCACCGCCTTGGCGGTGATGCCGCCCGATCTGAACCTGAACTTGACGCCACCGGGAGTACATACAGACATGGTCACGAAAAAATCCAGGGGCCTGGGCCTGGGCCTGGAAGCCCTGCTGGGCCCCAAGGTCGAGGAACACCAGGCTGAACCCGCGCCGGACGGCGTCGTGCCCCAGGCCGGTCAGGTCGGCAGCCTGCGCTTGGAAGAGATGGTGCCCGGCATGTACCAGCCGCGCACCCGCATGGACGAGGGTGCCTTGTACGAGCTGGCCGAGTCCATCAAGGCCCAGGGCATCATGTCGCCCATCTTGGTCCGCAAGCTCCATGAAGGACCGAACGCGGGCAAGCACGAAATCATCGCCGGTGAACGCCGGTTTCGCGCCGCCAAGCTCGCGGGCCTGGACAGCGTGCCCGTGCTGGTGCGCGAGGTGCCCAACGAGGCCGCCGCCGCGATGGCCCTCATCGAGAACATCCAGCGCGAGGACCTCAACCCCTTGGAAGAGGCCCAGGGCCTGCAGCGCTTGATCCGCGAGTTCGGCCTGACGCACGAGCAAGCCGCGCAGGCGGTGGGCCGCTCGCGCAGCGCGGCCAGCAACCTGCTGCGCCTGCTCAACCTGGCCGAGCCAGTGCAGGCCATGCTGATGGCGGGTGACCTCGACATGGGTCACGCGCGCGCGCTCCTGGCGTTGGACCGTGCCACCCAGATCACGGCGGCCAATCAAATCGCCGCGAAGAAATATTCCGTGCGCGAGGCGGAGAGCCTGGTCAAGAAGCTGGGCGCCGAATTCAGCCTGGCACCGCAGAAACCTGGCAAGGAAAAATCGCGCGACCTCAAGCGCGTCGAAGAAGAACTGTCGGACCTGCTGACCGCGCAGGTCGAAGTGCGCGTCAAGAAGCGCGTCAAGCGCAATGGGCGCGTGGAGGAAATGGGCGAGCTGTCCGTGCAGTTCGGCTCGCTGGACGAGCTCAACGGCCTGATCGACCGCCTGCGTCGCACGGGCAGTGGCGATTGAGTCCGCCCGGCGCAGCGAGCCCACCATGCGATCTTCCTTGCCTCGGATGTCGTTCCGGTCTTTTGGCTGGCCTTTGCCAGCCTTGATGGCCTGGAGCGTCTGCTGGTTTCTTTATTCGCTGCTTCAGCTCAAGACCAACCTGCCCCTGTGGGCGGTGTTGGGCCTGGTGACCCTGGCGGGCGTGCTGCTCAGTCTGTTGGGTGGCACGTGGTGGCGTCGCTTGGTGATCGGCCTGGGCTTCCCGCTGTCGCTGTTCTTCTCGGGGGCGTTGAGCGTGCCCGCCTGGGCCTGGCTGTTGCCACTGGCCCTGTTGGCCTTGATCTACCCGCTGAATGCCTGGCGGGACGCGCCCTTGTTCCCGACGCCCGAGGACGCCTTGAACGACCTGCCCGAGGTGGCCCCGCTGGAGCCCGGCGCCAAGGTGCTGGACGCCGGTTGCGGCCTAGGCCAGGGCTTGGAGGCGCTGCGCCAGGCCTATCCGCTGGCGGAGCTGCATGGCGTGGAGTGGAGCCGCCCCCTGGCCTGCTGGTGCCAGCGGCGCTGCCAGGGCCTCGGCATCCGCGCGCATGTGGAGCGCGGCGATATGTGGGAGGTCGACTGGTCGGTCTACGATCTGGTCTACCTGTTCCAGCGCCCCGAGACGCTGCCCCGCGCCATGGCCAAGGCCGCGACGGAGCTGCGACCCGGCGCCTGGCTGGTGAGCCTGGAGTTCGAGGCGCGCGGCTTCAAACCCGCGGCCAAGCTGAAAACCGTTTCGGGTAAGCCGGTCTGGGTGTATCGCTGGCCTGTCGAGCCCCTCGACAACGCGGCGCCGACAGAGTCTGCCAGGCGCTGAAACCGCTGCGTCCCTGTGCCATGATGCCCCATGGCATCGACGGCGTTACCAACCTCCGCTGGCCTCGCCGCAGGCGATGCAGGCGTTCGCGTGCTGGTCGTGGACGACGATGTCCTGAACTTGCGCGTCGCGTCGCGCCTGCTGCGCGAGATGGGCTGTCAAGGCGCCCTGGCCCCGGACGGACACACGGCCGTGGAGCTCGCGCGGAAAGAGGCCTTTGACCTCGTGCTGCTCGACATCTACATGCCCACGTTCAATGGCCAGGACACCTTGCTGGCGTTGCGCAAGCTGGCCGGGCGGCATCTGCCCATCGTCATGGTCAGCGGAAACGACGATGAGGTCACGCGCAGGCATTACTTGGCCCTGGGCGCGGATGGTTTGGTTCCCAAGCCTTTGTCCATTCCTGCGCTGCGCGAGGTCATGCGTGGCGCAGGGCTGCGCGTGCCCGGCTGAGTCCTCATGGATGTGGCCGCGCTGATCGGGTTGTCCGCGGTGCTTGCGCAAGCTGGCGTGCTCGGCGCGGCGTGGTGGCTATGGCGGCGCCAGCGCCATGGACGCCCCCCCTTGGACATCGCGCACGTGGTCCGCATGGCCCGCTCACCCCAGGACGCCGTGGCCTTCACGGACGCTGCCGGCCGCATCGTCTGGGCCGACACAGCCTACAGCCATCTGACAGGTTATGGACAAGGCGAGTTGACGCGCATGACCTTGGCTGAACTTCTGCGCAAATCCGTGCTGCCCGGACCGCGTCGCCTCGAACTGGACTCGGCCTTGCACGCTCGCGTGCCCCTGCGCGTGGATGTGCAGTTCCGCCACGCGGGTGGCCCACCACGCTGGATGATTGTTGAACTCCACCCCTTGCAAGATGCAGCTCAGGCGGAGTTCATTGGCTGGATGGTCGTGCAAATCGACATCGACGTCGCGCGCGCAGAGCAAGAGCGCGTGCGGCAGGCCTTGCGGGACCATGAGAACCTCAACAGCATCATGGACCAGCACGCCATTGTTTCCGAAACGGATCTGCAGGGCCGCATCCTCCGTTTCAACGAACGCTTCACGCACATCAGCGGCTATGCCCAGGATGAATTGCTGGGACTGAACCACAACCTGTTGAACTCGGGCCACCACACGTCGGAGTTCTGGCGGGACATGTGGACCACCATTGGGCAAGGGCGCGTTTGGCGTGGCGAGATCTGCAACCGCGCGAAAAGCGGTTCGCTCTATTGGGTGGACAGCGTGATCGCCCCACTGATGGGGCCGGACGGACTGCCCGAGCGCTATGTCTCGGTCCGGACCGACATCACGGCACGCAAAAACCATGAAGTGCTGCTTCAGCGCACGGGCCGCATCGCGGGGGTGGGCGGGTGGCATGGCGACCTGGGTTCGGGGGTGCTGAATTTTTCCGAGGAGGCGCGCGCCATTCTTCGCTTGGACGCGGCGCAGTTGCCAGTCAGCGAGGTCATGCAACGCTTGCCACCGCAGGTGGCGCAAGAGCTGCGGGGCAACGTCGACGCCCTGCTTCAAGGGCGTGCCCAGGTCTTCAGTCAGGCCCTCAAAGTCGAGCAAGTGGATGGGTCCGAAACGTGGCTGCGCTTGAGTGGCGAGGTGGAACTCCACAAGGGCAAGCCGCAACGCCTGATCGGCTCGGTGCAAGACATCAGCGCCTACGTGTTGGCACGCCAGCGCATCCAGGCGGGCGAGCGCCTCTTGCGCTCGGCCTTCGAGGCCCTGGGTGAAGCCTTTGCCGTTTACGACAAGCACGAGCGTCTGTTGTTCTACAACGAAAAATACCGCGAAATCCTGGGGCCCAAGCGCAATGCCATCACCACCGGTGTGAGCTTCGACACGGTGGCTCAGATGCTGATCGATGCCGGTGTGTACCGCGGCAACGCCGATCCACACGCCCAGCTGCGCGAGATGCGTCAGATGATGGAGCGTCCGGACTTCCGCTATCACGTGCAGCTCAGCACCGGGCGTTGGGTGAAATACATCGGCCATGCGACGCCCGATGGCCTGCATGTGCTGTTTCGCATCGACATCACCGACATCCAGGAGGCCCTCCAGGCGGCCGAGGCGGCCGCGGAAGGCAAGAGTCGGTTCCTGGCCAATATGAGCCATGAAATCCGAACACCGATGAATGCCGTCATTGGCATGCTGCAGTTGCTGGAGCAGACCCCGCTCGATGCGGAGCAGGAAGACCTGCTGGGCAAGATTGGGAGTGCCGCGCGCACGTTGTTGGACATCCTCAACGACATTCTTGATTTTTCCAAGATCGAGGTGGGCAAGATGTCCCTGGATCTGGAGCCCTTCGCGCTGGACGCCTTGTATGCCGAGCTCTCACCCATTTTGTCCGGCGCCTTGGGCGACAAGTCCCTGGAGTTGATCTACGACATCGATCCCGCCATTCCCCCCGTGCTGCGGGGCGACATGCTGCGCCTCAAGCAAGTCCTGATGAATCTGGGGGGCAACGCCATCAAGTTCACAGCCCAGGGGCACGTGGTGCTTCGCGTGCGCCAAATGCGCCGTGACGAGGGGACTGTATTACTTGAGTTCGCCGTCCAGGACACGGGCATCGGGATCAGCCCGGACCAGATCCAGCACATCTTCAGCGGCTTCAGTCAAGCCGAGGCTTCCACCTCGCGTCGTTACGGCGGCACGGGCCTGGGTCTGGCCATCAGCCAACGATTGGTGGGCTTGATGGTCGAGGCCAGCGGTGAAGGGCGCGCGCTGACCGTCGAGAGCGCGCTGGGGCATGGCAGCTGTTTTTCCTTTCAGTTGTGTCTGGGGGTCTCTGAGCTGGGCGAGGACGGTCTCGCCAAGAACGGCGACCACGCAACAAGAATCTGGCTGCTGGCGCCTCCCACGCTTGCGCGTTCCGTCCTGATGGGCATGTTGGCTGGCCAGGGTTGGCAGGTGAGAGTGCTTGATGGGGTAGATACCTTGCGCGAGGCGATTCAGCATCTGGAGGCGGCGGCCCCAGAAGCCATCTTGCTGGATCTGGATGGGCTGGCCGCCGAGGCCTGGTCGCGCGAGCTCGAGGCGTGGCCCAAGGAGCGCGTTCCCGCGCCGGATGTCCTGACCATGAGCACGCTCGCGCTGCGAGGCGGTTTGCGCAAGCCCCTGACCCCAGGCATGGTCCGTGCCGCGCTGCAACGCAAGCGCGCACCCGCGCAACGGCCGTCCGCCGCACCCTCCGTCAAGGGGCAGCGCTTGGCAGGCCTGCGCCTGCTGCTGGTCGAAGACAACCTGATCAACCAGGAGGTCGCACGCCGCATGTTGAGCCGCGAAGGCGCCGAGATCCGCGTCGCGGAAAACGGCCAGCTGGCCCTGGATGCGCTGAATGCCGCACCCGAAGCCTACGACCTGGTACTGATGGACATGCAGATGCCGGTGTTGGATGGTTTGCAGGCCACCCGCGCCATCCGCCGCCAGGGCGCGCAGGCGCAAACCGCGCCCGACGCGCGTCCAGGGCAGGCCCGCTGGCTCAAGTTGCCCATCATCGCCATGACCGCCAATGCCATGGTGTCTGACCGGCAGGCCTGCCTCGATGCGGGCATGAATGACCACATCGGCAAACCTTTCGAGCAGGAGCAGCTGATCCAGTGCGTCTTGCACCATGCCCGTGGAGACGCTGACTCAGCTGGGGTATCCGCAATCCTGCCCGGGCCCCCGGCGTCGGCCACTCCCGTACCGCTGCCCGCCCTGGACCAGTGGCCGGTGCTCGACGCCGAGGCCGCGTTGAACCGACTGGCTGCCGATACGGTTTTCTACGACCGCCTGTTGCAGGATTTTTCCGCCCAGGCCCAATCGTTGTGCGCCGAGATCGCCCAAGGTGTCCAGGAACGTGTGGTCGACGCTGCGCATCAGCTCAAGAGCGCCGCGCGCACCGTCGGCGCCTTGCGCTTGGGTGAACTGGCTGCCCGCATCGAGCGCGAGGCGCGGCAGCATCCAAGGGCTGGCGCGCCTGGGCTGTCCGAAGCCCGTTCCGCTCCAGCCACGCCGCCGCCCGCCACCCTGGCGACGTTGAAAGCTCAATTGACGCCGCTCTGGGCGCAAACCGAGGGGGCGCTGGTCCAGTGGAGCGCGACGCGAGGGGCTGCGCCAGCGGTGCCTACGCCCCAGTCCGTGCCGACGGTCCAAGAGTGGGTGCTGGCGCTGGATACCCTGGCGCATTGCCTGCAACGCAAGGATTTGGCCGCGCTGGACCTGGCCGACGCCCTGCCCGCCCGGTTCGCATCCATGCCCGTGCCGCCCGCGCTTGCGGCCAGTCTGCGGGAAGGGTTGCGTGCACTTCAGGATGCCATGGCGGTTTTTGACACTGGCAGGGCATTGACCGCGGTGCAAGCCTTGCGCACAGTGGAGCCGATCCCTGTGCTGGACTGTGAACTTGCAAAAACGAAAAACTGAAAATATGGAACCTGCAAGCCGACCCAAGGCACACAGCCAGGACAAGGTCTCCACAACCGGCGTCGACATGCGTCGTGGTTTGCCCACGCCGCGCGCGCGGAGAACTTTCACCTGCCGCCGACCGGAACATCCAGCCAAGGAGCGCCCAACCTATCAAAGGAGCCACGCATCATGCGTCTCAACCTGCCCGTCACCCAGAACGGCTACACCTTTCCAGCCGACCAGACCCTGATCTCCATCACCGATCTGAAGGGGCGCATAACGTACTGCAACACCAACTTCGCCAGCGTGAGCGGCTACACAGTGTCGGAGCTGATGGGACAGCCGCACAACCTGGTGCGCCACCCCGACATGCCAGAGGAGGCGTTCCGTGACATGTGGGACACCATCCAGAATGGACGGCCCTGGACCGCTCTCGTCAAGAACAGGCGCAAGAACGGTGATTACTACTGGGTGCGCGCCAACGCCACGCCGATGCGCGATGGAGAACGCATCATTGGTTATCTCTCGGTGCGCACCCGCGCACCCGACGCCGAAATCGCGAATGCCGAGGCCCTGTACGCCACCATGCGCGCGGAGGCCGCTGCAGGACGTCGGGTGCATGTGTTGCACCATGGCGAGGTTCGCAACAACAGCGTGGCGGGTCGGCTCTGGCGTTGGCTGCGTCCCGAGCTGCGTGGCAGCTACTTCACGGCCATGCTGGTCACGGCCTTGATTGGGCCCGTGCTGGCCCATTTCGGCTTTTCTCCCTGGGTGGGTACGGCCGCGGCTGTGGCCGCGGCGATAGTCTTTGGCTTTTACCTCGTGCGCATCGGCATCAAGCCTTTGGAGAACGTGATCGAGACGGCGAACTTGCTGGCGGCGGGTGACTTGACGCGCCAGGTGCAGGTCACCAGCAAGGGGGAGATCGGCCGGTTGCAGCTGGCCCTCGCCCAGCTGGCTGTCTCGGTACGCACCGTGGTGCGGGACATCCGCCACGAAGTGGCCAACCTCCTGGGGAGCGCGCGTGAAATCGCTAGCGGCAATGCCGACATGTCCGCGCGCACCGAGTCGCAGGCCAGCAGCCTGGAGCAGACCGCGGCCGCCATGGACCAGATCAACGGCACCATCCAGCAGACCAGCAAGCTGGCGGAGGAAGGAGCTGGCGTCGCGCGCGAGACTGCGGGCGTCGCGCAGCGCAGTCACGAAGCAGTGCAGAGCGTGGCCAGTACCATGGACGAGATCGCCGAATCCTCCCGCCGCATCAACGACATCATCCAGGTGATCGAAGGCATCGCCTTCCAGACCAACATCCTGGCCTTGAACGCAGCCGTGGAAGCCGCCCGCGCGGGGGAACAGGGCCGCGGTTTCGCGGTGGTCGCCGCGGAAGTGCGGACCTTGGCTGGCCGCACGGCGGAAGCGTCGAAGGAAATCAAAGGACTCATCGAGGAATCACGCCAGCGCGTCGAACTCGGGGGACAGCGCGCGGTCGATGCGCGCAGCCGCATGGACGGGGTCATGGAGTCGGTCGGTCGGGTGTCAGCGCTGCTGGATCAGATCAACACCGCGGCGCGTGAGCAGGCCTCTGGCGCGGCACAAATCAACTCGGCGGTGTCTCATCTCGACGGCATCACGCAACAGAACGCCGCCATGGTGGAAGAGCTGGCAGCGTCGGCCAAGTCCCTCAACGACCAAGTGGGCATGGTGCACAACACCGTCCGCGTGTTCCGCCTCACGGACAAGGACAAGACCCTGGCCGAGGCCGATGCCGTGACACTGCGCAAACAGGGGCGCGGGGACCTTGCGGCCGAGGAGGGGCCGGCTCCCACAACCCAGGGCCGCATCGGGATGAGATCGGCATGAGCCTGTCTCGTGCCATCATCGGCCCTGCGCCGAAGCCGCATGCGGCGCACAGCGCACGCCTGACTTCCTGACGACGACGGGCCGCCCAGCCTTGATCCAGGCGGCATCCTGAGGTTTTCCCGGCCTCGGGTTTGTGTACTGTGCGCGGGCATGCGCCTTGCTCGATGATGGCGCCCGCCCGTACATGAAAGCAGACTCCACACCTCATCCCTCCCGTTCCGCATCGGCCGCTGGGCCTCGGACCCGCAGCAATTTGACGCGATCCCGCGGCACCCTGGACGTGGTGCTGATCTACGTGGTTTTCGCGTCCCTGTGGATCTTGCTCTCCGATCGCCTCATGGGCTGGTTGGTGCGGGATCCGGACATGCTGCTGCTGGCATCCACCCTCAAGGGGTGGTTGTTCGTCGCCGTCAGCGCCACCATGTTGCACCTCCTGCTGCGGCGGCGCGTCCGTGGCCTGCTCGCGCAGTCGGCCTCGATCGACGCGGAGGCCTCACGCTACGCATTCTTGCGTTCGATGGCGGTGTTCGCCGTGCTGGCCCTGGTCGTGGTGATGTTCGTGGCGTCGACCATTTGGCAAGCCATGCGCGAGGAGCGCGAACAGGCGCAGGCCCAGCTGCGCGCCGTGGTCCAGTCCAAGTCCCAGGAGCTCTTCGCTTGGCAGCAGCAGCGGGTCACTGACGCCAGCGACTTGGCGAACACGCCGGAACTGCGCGCGCGCTGGACCGCCTGGCGCGAGCAAGGTGACGCGCTGAGTCTGCGCGAAATGCGGCGCTTTCTTGATCGATCCCGTCAAGTGGCCATGCTCGCGCGCGCCGAAATCGTCGACGCGCAAGGACGACGTTGGCTCGATACCGCGGGCGCTTCGCAAGGTGACGCCCAGGTGGACCTGGAACTGTCCGATGCGGTGCGCTTGGCGATCACCCAGAACCAAGCTCGGTCGGTGGGGCCTTGGCGCGACGCGCGTGGCCAATGGCGCTTGGCCTTTGTCGCACCCCTGGTTACCACGAGCTTGAGCGAGGGTGTGCGCCGACCTGCGCAGGCGGCCCTCGTGTTGCATGCCGATGCCGAGGCCTACCTGAAACAGGCGCTCAGCGAATGGCCTCTGCTGCGACAGGGGGCAGAAGCAGTTCTGCTGCGTCGCGACGGTGAGCCGCTCATCTTCAAGGGCGAGGTGCCTGCTGAAAGGGTGGCGGAGTTGCGCCGGGTGCTGAGCCGCATGCCCTGGCCTCGCGATGCCGCCGCGCCGGTCGAGGGGCTGGAACACCATGGCGTGCCGGCGCTGGCCGTGATGCATCGCATCGGTGACACGGAGTGGTGGCTGCTGGTTCAGCAAAGCCGGGAGGAAATGCTGCACGGTGCCGCCGCCAGCGGGGCCTGGATGGCCTTGACGGCCGTTTTGGGCTTGCTGGCGCTGGCCGTGGCGCTGTACCTTCGGCACGAACGTCGGCGGCGCCTGCACTCGCTGCGCGACATCGAGGAGTTGCAGCGCGCCAAACAAGCCCTGCTAGAAAGCGAAGCCTTGTATCGCCTGTTGGCCGACAACAGCAGCGATGTCGTCTGGCTCTACGACCTGGAGGCGGACCATTACCTCTACGCCAGCCCCGCCGTGCGCCTGTTCGGCTACGACCCCGCGCAAGCCACCAGCATGTCGTTCAAGGACGTGCTGCCTGCTGCCGTGGAGCAGGCGACGCTTGAGCGCTTGCGCCAACGCATCGCCGCCTTGCAAGAGGGGGACGAAAGCCAGCGCACCGCTCTGGGTGAGACACCGGTCCTCAGCGGCGATGGCGTGCTCATGCCCACCGAAGTCGTGACCACCCTGCTGACCGACGAAAAGACGGGGCGCGTGACCCGTGTCCTCGGCGTGACACGCGACATCACCCAGCGCAAGCGGGACCAAGACCAACTCATCCGCCTGTCTCAGGCCATCGAGCAAAGCCCGGCCAGCGTGGTCATCACCAACCTCGACGGCAATATCGAGTACGTCAATCCCGCCTTCGAAGCCATGAGCGGCTACACGCAGGCCGAGGTGCTGGGCACGAATCCTCGGCTGTTGAACTCAAGACGCACCCCGGCCGAGGTGTACGACACCCTGTGGCGCACGATCGAGGCGGGACAGGCTTGGCATGGAGAGCTGATCAACCGCGCCAAGGACGGGCGTGATTACGTGGTGAGCATGACCATCGCCCCCGTGCGCAACGCCAAGGACGAGGTGGCGCATTACCTCGCCGTGCAACTGGACGTGACACTGCAGCGCAACGCCGAGGAGAAGGCGCGTCAGTTGGCCTGGTTCCATCCTTTGACCGGACTGCCCAACCGCCATCGTTTGCTGCTGGATCTGAAGGAGACCCTGGAGACGCGGGCCGCGCGGAACGCGCCCGACGACGGGCCCCTCGCCGAACAATGCGCCTTGCTGCTGCTCGACCTGGACCGCTTTCAGACCGTCAACGATGCGCTCGGCCCGGCGGCGGGCGACCAGTTGCTGCGCCAGCTCAGCTGGCGCTTCGCCGCGGCCTTGCCGCCGGAGGCCCAGCTGGCCCACTTGAACGCCGATGAATTCGCCGTCTTGCTTCAGCCCGTGCGTCCGGGCGACCCGGGCGGCGCGCAGGGTGAACCCGCGGCGCGTGAGGCGGTGGGCGCGCAGGCCCTGCGCCTGGCGCAAAGCCTGCATGACACGCTGACGACACCGGTGCAATTGGGACATGGCGAAAGCTTGGCCGTGAGCTGCTGCATCGGCATCACCTTGTTGCCGCACCGCGTCGAAGTCGATGGGCTGGCCCAGGGGCCGGGTGGCGTGCTGGAACAGGACTCGCCCGAGAACGTGCTGCGCCGCGCGGACACGGCCTTGCACCGCGCGAAAGACAGCCGCGGCCGAGAAGGCAGCGCGGGGCACACGGCGTTCTTCGATGCCTCGATGGAGCAAGTCGTCAGCCGCCGCTTCCTGATCGAGCGTGACCTGCGCCGAGGCTTGGCGGCCGGTGAGCTGCGGGTCTTTCTGCAGCCTCAGGTGGATGCTGAAGGCCGGATGGTCAGCGCCGAGGCCTTGGTGCGCTGGCAGCACCCGGAGCAGGGCTTGGTGGCGCCCGGCGCTTTCATTCCCATCGCCGAGGAAAGTGAGCTGATCACGGACGTGGGCCGTTGGGTGCTGCAGGGCGTCTGTGCCCACCTCGGTGCCTTGCGCGCGCGTGGCCTGCGCCTGCCGATTGCCGTCAATGTCAGCACGCGGCAATTCCACCAGCCCAGCTTTGTGCACGAGGTGCAAGAGGCCTTGCGCGTCCATGGCGCAGCCCCGGGCGACCTGATCATCGAAATCACCGAGAGCATCTTGATGGAACAGGTGGAGAACGTGACACGCAAGATGTCGCAGCTCGCGAGCTTGGGCGTCAAGTTCTCGCTGGACGATTTCGGCACCGGGTATTCATCCTTGGCGTATTTGAAGCGGCTGCCGATTGACGAGATCAAGATCGATCGCAGCTTTGTGCAGGACGCACCCACCGACCCCAACGACGCTGCCTTGGTCGACGCCATTTTGTCGGTGGCCCGCCACCTGCGGCTCAAGGTTGTGGCCGAAGGCGTGGAAACGCGCGCGCAGGCGGATTTCCTGCATGCGCGGGGTCAGATCGTGCAGCAAGGCTATTTGCACGGCCGCCCCGCGCCCGCGCAAGACGTGCTTGCGCTTTGGGAAGAGGCGCAGGCCTGAGCGACGATGTAACCCCGGGCGGGTTCCCGCAGGCCAATATCATCGTTTTGCGATATGGGAAATGGCATGCTGCGCAGCAGCATAAATCCACCATACAAAAAAATGGCGTTCCATATCAAAAAATTACCCTGGTAAGCTATTGATTTGAAATGAAAAATTAATTATCCGACACTTTCGTAAAACAAGGACGCGGGACAGGGCTTGCTCGACACTGAAGGCGGTTTTTCATCGCATCAAGGAGCAAGCATGTACATCGAATTCGCACTGCACCACTACATCGGCGACAACGGCGACGACGTCCTGAACGAGGCCCGGGCCGCGCTCGGCGGCGCCGATTACGCCAATTACCTGAACAGCGAGCGCGCGGCCATCGTGGTCAATCCGCACAACCTTGCGCCCGTGGGCGTGAGCTGGACGGACGGCAACGGCATCCAGAACCGCTTCTTCCGCTGAGACGGCATTCGCTGCCGTGGCTCAACAACTCAAGGGCGCCGGTTTCCGGCGCCCTTTTTCTTTCTCTCGCGCGATGGGCTGATCCGTCAACTGACGGCATGCGCGGGCGGGACAAAACGCAGCGTCCCGCGGTTAAGGAACCGTGGCGCTGCGGGCTCAGAGCGCGAAGATCTTGCCGGGGTTCATGATGTTCTTAGGGTCCAGCGCGCGCTTGATCGTGCGCATGACCTGCACTGCACCCTCACCAGTTTCCTCGGGCAGAAACCCCATCTTGTGCAGACCGATGCCGTGTTCTCCGGTGCAGGTGCCACCCAGGCGCAGCGCCCGTTGCACCAATTGGTGGTTCAGCTGTTCGGCGCGCGCGCGTTCCTCAGCGCTGTCCGGATCAATCAGGTAGCCCATGTGGAAGTTGCCGTCGCCCACGTGGCCGACCAAGAAGTAGGGGATGCCGCCGGCGTTGGCCTCCTCCACGCTTTCGACGACGGCCGTGGCGAGTTGTGAGATCGGAACGCAGGCGTCGGTGGTGATGGCCCGGCAGCCGGGGCGGGTCTGCAGCCCTGCGAAGTAAGCGGCATGTCGGGCGGTCCACAGGCGCGTGCGTTCCTCGGGTGTCTCGGCCCATTCAAAAGCCTGGCCGCCCTGGTCCGCCGCCAGGGCCTGCACGGTCTCCGCTTGCTCGCGCACGCTGGCGGGCGAGCCGTGGAACTCCATCAGCAGCATCGGCTCTTCGCGCAGGCTGAGTTTGCTGTGCTTGTTGACCGCGCGCACGGTGTTGGCGTCCAGCAGCTCCACGCGCGCGATGGGCACGCCGAGCTGGATGATCTCGATGGTGGTGCGCACGGCCGCGCCGATGTCGGGGAAGGAGCAGACCGCCGCGGTGATGGCCTCGGGCAGCGGATACACCTTGAGCGTGATTTCGGTGATGACGCCCAGCGTGCCCTCGCTGCCAACGAAAAGACGCGTCAGGTCGTACCCGGCGCTGCTTTTCTTGGCGCGGCTGCCGGTACGGATGACTTCGCTGCCGTTCTCGGGGTGCGGCGTGACGACCTCCAGCGCCAGCACGTTCTCGCGCATGGCGCCGTAACGCACGGTGTTCGTGCCGGACGCGCGGGTGGCGCTCATGCCGCCGATGCTCGCGTCCGCGCCCGGATCGACGGAGAAAAACAGGCCCAGGTGTTTCAGCTCCTCGTTGAGCTGTTTGCGCGTCACACCGGGCTGCACGGTGACCGTCAGGTCTTCCGGGTGGATGGCCAGCACCCGGTTCATGCGACTCACGTCCAGGCTGATGCCACCCTCGATGGCCAGCAGGTGACCTTCAAGCGAAGAGCCCACGCCGTAGGGAATCACCGGGGTGCCATGTTCATTGGCCAGGCGCAGCACCTCGGCCACGTCGGCCGTGCTTTCGGCGTAGACCACGGCGGCAGGGGGCGGCACGGTGGTGAAGGCGGATTCGTCACGCCCATGCTGCTCGCGCACCGCCAGCGCGGTGGCGCAGCGCGCGCCAAAGCGTGCCGAGAGCGCCTCCAACAGCGCAGCGGGCACGGGGCGCTGACGCGCCTGAGGTTGGAGTTGGGCGGATGTCTGGGGTGCGTTCATGGCGGGTCTCCTGGAGGCACGGTCTGGGCGGGCGGTTTGCGTGATCGGAAAGCGAACAGCCCGATGCGAGCCGCTGTGCATGCGTCGATTGTGACGCCAGCCGACTAAGCCCGGTGTTGGGCCGACCCTCTTGCTTTGTCTGTGGCTTGCGTCGCGAGCGGCAGTCGCACTTCCGCGCGCAGCCCACCCTGGGCGAGATTGCTCAGGCGCACGTCACCGCCATGCGCGCGCAGCAGGTTGCGCGCGATGCTCAGTCCCAAGCCGGAGCCGCCCGTGTCCCGGTTGCGCGACATCTCCAGGCGCAGAAAGGGGTCGAACACCCGCTCCAGTTGATCCGGCGGAATGCCCGGGCCGTCGTCCTCGATGCCAATGACGATCTGCCCCGCCTCCTCGTTCAGCCGCAGGCGCGCGCGCTGGCCGTAGCGCACCGCGTTGTCCAGCAGGTTCTGCAAGGCGCGCCGCAGCGCGCGCGGTGCGCCCAAGACGGGCTGCTGGACTTCGCCTTGGCACACGCAGTCCTGCCCTGCGTCGCGCATGTCCTCGGCCATGGCTTCGCACAGTGGCCCGAGGTTCAGCCACTGACGCGGTTCGCGCAGGCTGGCGCTCTCGGCGTAGTCCAGACCGTCCTGGATCATGGCGCGCATCGCATCGATGTCGGCCACGAAGCGCTGGCGTTGGTCCGCCGGTGCATGGTTCTCGGCGCGCAGGCGCAGGCGCGTCAGTGGTGTCTTGAGGTCGTGTGAGATGGCCGCCAAGATCTCCGTGCGCTCGGCCACGTGACGCTGGATGGCCCGTTGCATGGCGTTGAAGGCTTGGGTGGCCCGACCGACCTCCACGGGGCCGTCCTCCGGCAGGGGCGGCGCGTGCAAATCCCGGCCCAAGTCATCGGCGGCCGTGGCCAGCCGAGACAGCGGGCGCGTGGCCTGCCGCACCGCGAGCCAGGCGACCAGCATGACCGCCAGGCTCAAGGCGCAAAGGTAAACAAAGCCGGTGGTCCAGGACGGAAGGGACAAGGGGCGTTCGCCGAAATGCACGAGCAGGGCCTGTTGCTCGTCCATGGGCATCGACAAGAAAGGCTGGTCGGGGATGGCGCACAGGGCCACGACCCGCGAGTCGGGTCCCAAGCGGGCGCGCATGCTGTCGGCGAGCTCCCCGGCGTGCGGGTGGGTGCAGCCCGGAGCGCTGGACTGGCCTTGGATCAGCTCGAAGCCGTAATAGCCGCGGTCCAGACTCTGGAGCCAAGTGGCGCGCTGATCCGGCGGCAAGCTGCGCAGGAAGCGCTGCACGAAGGCGATGTCGGCGCTCATGAAGGCATACATCTGCGCGCGCCCGGCGTTCGCGCTGAGGGCCAGAACGGTGATGAAGCTGGCCGCCTGGATGACCACGGTGGCCAGCACCAGGATCAGCATCACGCGAGCGGTGAGCGAGCGCATGACGCGAGGCCAGGCGGGTTTTTTCACCGTGTCGCCTTCGCGCAGGGCGTCACCGCCATGCAAAAGACATAGCCCTCGTTGCGCACCGTCTTGATGTAGGCCGGTTCGCGCGCGTCGTCGCCCAGGCGTCGCCGCAAGCGACTCACCCGCAGGTCGATGCTGCGGTCATACACCTCGGCATCGCGTCCCGCCAGCTGGGCCAGCAACTGGTCGCGGCTGACGATGCGCTGAGGGTGTCGCAGCAGGAAACGCAGCAGGGCGTACTCGGCACCCGACAGCGGCGTCACGGCGCCGCGCGCGTCCACCAAGTGCCGGGCCACCGTGTCCAGGCGCCAGCTTCCAAAGGTCAGGCACGGGGCGTCGTCTTCGCTGGACCCCGCGCTGCTGGGCAGCGCGCGGGTGCGGCGCAGCACGGCGCGGATGCGCGCCACCAGTTCGCGGGGCTCGAAAGGTTTGGGGATGTAATCGTCCGCTCCCATTTCCAGGCCGATGATGCGGTCCACGTTGTCGCCGCGCGCTGTCAGCATCAGCACCGGCAAGTGGGCCCATTCACTGTCGCGCAGCCAGCGCAGCAGGCTCAAGCCATCCTCGCCAGGCAGCATCAAGTCCAGCACGACGAGGTCCACGGGTCCCGCGCGCAAGGCGGCGCGCATCTGCCGACCCTCGGCGGCGCAGTCCGCGCGCAATCCTTGTCCGCCCAGGTACTCGGCCAGCAGCCCTCGGATGTCGGGGTCGTCATCGACAACCAGGATTCGGTCGTTGCGTTCCATGCCAGTGTGTTGGATGTCTACCGCTTGAAGTGCGGCAGCGGCATTGTCCGCCGAGCGTGCCAGCGGTTTTGTATCCCAGTGTATCGACCGGATGCCTTGACGCGCGACGATACAAAAATCCGGTGCCTGGGATACATCGCTGACAAAACAGCCCGCTGCAATGGCGACTCCTCAACACCCACGGAGTCATCCCATGCATTCGCCCACCAGCCGCCTCATGGCGTGCGTCCTGTTTGCCTTGTCGTCCTTGCCCACGATCGCCGCCGACCTGGTGGTCGAGGTCGAGGGCTTGCGCGGGACCCAAGGCGTCGTCTCGGTCGGTCTGTTCGACACGGCGGAGAGTTTTCCTCAGCAAGTGCTCACGGGTCTGCGCACGCCCGCGGACAAGCCCGTGGTGGAAGTGGTCTTCCGCAATCTTCAGCCGGGTCGCTACGCGGTCTCGGCCTACCAGGACGAAAACGGCAATCTGCAACTGGACCGGGGTCTGTTTGGCATTCCCAAGGAACCCTATGGCTTCAGCCGTGACGCGCGCGGCACGGCCGGGCCGCCCGAGTTCCGTGACGCGCGTTTCGACCTCGGTGCCGACGGTGCCCGCATCCGCGTCAAACTGCGTTGAGGTGTCGCATGGAACCCTCCACAACCCACGCGCACCAGCACATCGCGCGCTTGCGCGGCTTGCGCAAGAACTACCGCATGGGCGATGTCCAAGTGCCCGCTTTGCGCGGCGTCGACCTGGACATCACCGCCGGGGGCTTCACGGTGATCGCCGGTCCTTCGGGCAGCGGCAAGAGCACCTTGCTGCACATCCTTGGGTGCATCGACCGCCCTGACGCGGGTCAAGTCGAGATCGAAGGCATCACGCCGCAAGCGCTGAACGATGACGAGCTGAGCGCCTTTCGCGCCCGCCGCATCGGTTTTGTCTTCCAGAACTTCAATCTGCTCCCCGTGCTCAACGCCTTGGAAAACGTGGAGTACCCCATGCGCCTGCTGACGCGTGATGGCGAGGCCCGTCGGCGGCGCGCACGCGAGCTGCTGGCGGCGGTGGGGCTGCAAGGCATGGAAACTCGCCGACCCAACCAGCTGTCCGGTGGCCAGCGCCAGCGCGTGGCCATCGCGCGTGCCCTGGCCAATGCCCCGGCCTTGGTGCTGGCCGACGAGCCCACGGCCAACCTGGACCGCCAGACCGGCGCCGACATCATCGCCCTGATGCGCCGCATCCAGCGCGAGACCGGCGCGAGCTTCGTCTTCTCCTCGCACGACCCCGCCCTCATCGAGGCTGCGGATGTCCGCGTGCGCATCGCCGACGGCCAGATCGTCCCGCCCCTCAAATCACCCGCGGCACCGACCGTGCCCATCGCCCAGGAGGAGACCCGCCATGAATCTGTTTGACCTTGCCTGGCGCAACCTGCTGCGCAACCGCCGTCGCAGTCTGCTCACCTTGGGTGCCCTCGCGGTGAGCGCGATGGCCCTGGTCATCTTTGGTGGCTATGTCGCCACCATCATCAGCGCCCTGCAGACCGAAACCGTGCGTGAGACCGGTCACTTGCAGATCATGCGCAAGGGCTTTCTCGATTTCGGGCGCGGCAACACGGCGCGCTACGCCATCCGCGATCACGCGGCGTGGATCAACCGCATCCAGGCGGACGCCGAGCTGCAACCCCTGCTGCGCGTCGTCACGCCCGTGCTGCAGGTGCAGGGGGTGGCGGGCAATTTCGCGGCCGGCGCGTCGAGCACCTTCGCTGGCACGGGTTGGCTCGCCGCCGACCGTGACGAGATGCTGGCCTGGGCTGGCGCGGGCTTGCCGCTGCCGCCCCGGGCGAATCTGCTGCGCGCTGACCAGCCTCAGGGCGGGGTCATCGGTCTGGGGCTGGCCCAGCTGCTTGCCTTGTGCGAGGCGCTGGAATTGCGCGACTGCCTGCGTCCGCCTGCGGAGTCTGCGCCCGAGGGGGCAGCCATGGCCGCCGATCTCGGAGCCTTGGTTCAACAGGCCGCAACCGCTGCACCGGGCCGCGCGCCGACGGCGGGTGCGACCCGTGAAGACGTTCCCGGCATCGAGCTGCTGTCGTCGACCCACGGTGGCGCACCCAGTGTGGTGCGCATGGACATCTTGCGCACGGAGCGCCAGGGCGTGCGCGAGCTGGATGTTTCGTTCGTGGCCATGCCTTTGGGTCTGGCCGAGCGCTTGGTGTTTGGCCCGGGCGGGCATGGGGCTTCCGCCATCGTCGTTCAGTTGGCCGACACGGCACAACTGCCACTCGCACGAGCCCGCTTGCTGGCCTTGCTGGCCAGTCATCCCGGCGGCAATGACCTCGAGGTTCGCCCCTACACCGAGGTGCAGCCCCAGTACCTGCAAGTGGTCGGCATGTTCGAGGCGATGTTCCGCTTCGTTGCTTTCCTGATGGGAGCGGTCACGCTGTTCTCGGTCGCGAATGCCGTGGGCATGTCGGTGGGCGAGCGGGTGGGCGAAATCGGTACGCTGCGTTCCCTGGGTTTTCGGCGGGGTCATGTGCGCCGCATGTTCATTCTCGAAGGGGTGCTCATCGGACTGTTGGGGGCGGTGGCCGGCGTGCTGATTGGCGTGCTGTTCAGCGAGTACGTCATCAACCGCGCCGGTTGGTCTTGGACACCGCCCGGCCGCGTGATGCCGGTCCCTGTGGGGGTGGATGTGTTCGGCCATCCGACCCTCTTGTTAGGCACGGTGCTGGCGCTTGCCGGTCTGGCGGCCCTGTCGTCGTTGTTGCCGGCCAATCGCGCCGCGCGCATGCAAATCGTGGAGGCTTTGCGTCATGTCTGAGCATCCAATCCACCCAAGGCCCAGGCGCCGCGCATGGCTGAGTGGCTGCGCCACCTTGCTGTTGTCGGCCTTGGCGTCGCCCATCCTGGCCGAGGAGCGCAGCGCCGAGCACATCTTGCAGGCCGCCGATGCCATCCGCAACCCGCCTGGCAGCTTCTCGGTGCGCTTGCAACTCACCGAATACCGCCAGGGCCGTCAAAGCGCCAATTCCGCGCTGATCGTCTATGCACGTCCCAGTCCAGACAGCGGGCAGTACCGCAACCTGGTGCAGTTCGTCGCGCCCGCTCGCGACGCGGGCAAGCTGATGCTGCGCAACGGCGCGGACCTCTGGTTCTACGACCCCTCCAGCCGGGCCAGCGTGCGCATCTCTCCGCAGCAGCGCTTGCTGGGACAAGCCTCCAACGGCGATGTCATGACCACCCAGCTCGCGCGCGACTACCGCGCGGAGAAGGTCGGGCGCGAGACGCTCAAGGACGGCGAAGGAGCGCAGCGCGACAGCCTGCACCTGCGCTTGACCGCGCTGCGCGAGGACGTCTCCTACGCGCGCGTGGACTTGTGGGTCGACGCCGCCGATGACCGCCCCGTGATGGCACGTTATTTCTCGGCCGAGGACCGCCTGCTCAAGACCGCTTACTTCCGTCGTTATGAGACCACCTTGGGCCGCTTGCGACCGACCGAGACCGTCATCATCGACGGGCTGGACGGGGGTTGGGTCACGGTCATGCGCAGCGCGGAGTACGCGACGCGCGAAGTGCCGGAAGCCTGGCTGCAACGCGACTACTTACCGCGCTTCCGCGCGCAGTGACGAAGGAGCGGAGGACGGCATGCACAAGTTCTTCCCGCCACGCCGAACAAGGGGCGTGTTCAAGGCCGGCCCGGCCCTTTGGGCCGCGATCCTGATGTCGTGGGGGCTGGTCGCGCTCGGCGCGGAGCCGGACCAGGACCCGGACCAGGACTCTCTGGCCTTGGGGGTGGAGGCCTCCGCCCCTGACGAACGCCTGGGCTTGAAGCTGGAGGCTTGGGCCCAAGGCATGGACCTGCGTCGCGAAGCGGGTCAAGCCGAACGCTTGGGACGCGCGGTGTTGGATTTCCGCCGTGAGTGGCCGGTGGGCGAGGGCGGGCGCTGGGTCATGTCGGACCGGTTGGAGGCCGTGGAATATCAGGGCGCCACCGACCCCATGGACGGCACGCGCCGAAACGCCTTGCGCGAGCTGTACTTCAGCGCGCAGGCCGCCCCCGCGTGGTACATCGACGCGGGCCGCATCAACCTGCGCCAGGGTGTCGGTCTGGGCTACAACCCGAGCGACTACCTGCGCGAGAACGCCGTGGTGATGCGCAGCTCGCAGAACCCCGCCGCCTTGCGTGAAAACCGGCTGGGTGCGGTGATGGTGCGTGCGCAATGGCTTTACGACGAGGGCTCCGTCCAGCTGGCGTTGCTGCCTCAGCTCAGTGACACGGACCATTTTGACGACGACACCTGGGCCTTGGGTCTGGAGCGCACCAATCGACGCCGCGCGGCGTTGCTGCGACTGTCTCCACGCACCGGCGAGCGTCTGGGGGTTGACCTCACGGCTTACGCACGCGACGAGGACTCGCCCCAGATTGGCAGCAACCTTTCTTGGACCGCCACCGACGCCTTGTTGCTCCAACTGGAGTGGAGCGGCGGCCAACGCAGGCCCGTGCCCGCCTTGAATGCAGACACGACCGCTGCGAACGAGCGCTGGTTCAACCGACTCGCAGCAGGTGCCTCATGGACCACGCCGTGGGGGCCGGTCTTGAGCCTGGAGCAACATTACGCGGGGGACGCCCTGTCGGAGTCCGAGTGGGACGCCTGGCGCGCGGCCACGGGACGCGCCGCGGGCCGATTGGGCGCCTTGCGCCAAGACGTGCAGGAGCGTCAAGACCTGCTGACACGGCGTTACGCCTTTGCACGCCTGGGTTGGGACCGGGCCTGGGGCCTGGCCAACCTGGACCTGAGCGCCTTCGCGCGCCGCAGCGCCAGCGACGGCAGCGTGTTCTGGCAAGCAGAGGCCGTCTGGCATGTCGACGAGCGCTGGGACCTGGGCCTGCTGCACACGCGCAGCAGGGGCGCTGCCGACAGCGAGTTCGGCGCCGCCCCCGCCCGCGCCACCGTGGCCGTGGTCCTGCGATGCTTTCTCTAAGGGTCTAAGGGGCGGCTGCGCGGGCGGGGGGTGAGGGCGATAATGCCGCGCTGACGACCTCCGAGCCCAGTTTGCCGATGCGGGCCTTGTCTTGCCCGGTCTGCGACATGACCCTCTTCACTTTGTTCCAAGGCCACCACGATGGGCAACCGCCTCACCCAGATCGCGACCCGCACCGGCGACGACGGCACGACCGGACTGGGCGACAACAGCCGCGTGCCCAAGGATGACCTGCGCGTGCAGGCCATGGGCGACGTGGACGAGTTGAACTCGCACCTGGGCCTGCTGCTGTGCGAGCCTTTGCCGGACGGGGTCCGCGAGCTGTTGGTCGAGGTGCAGCACGAGTTGTTCAACCTGGGCGGCGAGTTGTCCATTCCAGGCTTCGAGTTGCTCAAGTCCCAAGCCGTGCTGGCCTTGGACGAGGCCTTGGCCCAGCACAACGAGACCTTGCCCCGGCTCAAGGAATTCATCCTCCCCGCTGGCACGCGGGCGGCCGCGCAGGCCCATGTGTGCCGCACCGTGGCGCGTCGGGCGGAGCGAGCGCTGGTCGCGCTGGGTGCGCGGGAAGCCGTGCGCCCCGAAGCCCGGCAGTACCTCAACCGCCTGTCGGATCTGCTCTTCGTGCTGGCCCGGGTGCTGAACCGCATGGATGGTGGTGACGACGTGTACTGGCGCAGCGAGCGGCTGCGCCGTGGGGAAGAAGCGTGAAGCAATCGTTTGCGCGCGCACGCTGCATCGTGGCCCTTGCGCGTGTCGCGCGTGCCGTCACCCGGGCGTCCTGGATGTTGCTGCCCTTGCTGGGCTTTCAGTCCGGGGCTTGGGCCGAGGAGCTGGTCAGCTACCGCTGCGAGCCCGTCTACCAGCCGGCGCGCAGTGTGTGGGTGCGCACGGTGGGGCTGGTTCACGACGACAAGAAGATCACCGAAGTGCGGATCGATGGCGTGCCGGTCTACAGCTTCAATGTATACGGCGCCCGCGTGCTGACCGCGCTGGACAACGAGCGCATCGCCTTCGACGCGGACCAGCTGAGCTGGCAAAGCGATTGGCGTGGCGTCATGCAGGCCCAGGGCCGTTGCGAGCGCGCCTCGGACTGAGCGCCCTGATGGGTGAACCTCGCTGGGTGCGATTGCCTGAATCCGGGCAATCCGGGTAGATTCACGCCATGACCCTCCAAGCCTGAGACCCGGGAGCGCTTCAGGCGGCTCCCGAACTCCATTCTTCTGTCCCGTTGTCCCCCGCCGACCTTGACGCGTGGGCGGCACGACTTCAACGTCGCCGATCTTTGACGGCGCAGGTTGCCAAATCAAGGCGCGCCCTCTCAATGCGCTCGCGAGGAGCTTGTTGGCATCTTGGGGAATCGTGTCCGGACGAATCTGGGCTGGCCTCAGAATCCTCCTCAGAACCAACCACAACATACTTTGCTTCATGAACTCTGAATCGCCCATCACACACGCGACAAGTTCCGCCCGGTCTGTCCACGCCAGCGACCCTGTCGCGCGGTCCCTGTGGAAAATCTTCCTGCTGTTCCTCGGGCCGATGATCCTGGCCAATCTGTTGCAGTCGCTCTCGGGCACCGTCAACAACATCTTCGTGGGTCAGTTGCTCGGTACGCAGGCCTTGGCCGCCGTGGCGGGCATGTTCCCCATCCTGTTCTTCTTCATTGCGCTCATCATCGGCATCGGCGCGGGCGCCTCCGTGCTGATCGGCCAGGCCTGGGGCGCGCGCGAACCCGGGAAAGTGAAGTCCATCGCGGGCGCGGCCCTGTGCTTGAGCTTGCTGATCGGCCTGGGGGTGGCCCTGTTTGGCGGGCTCTACACCGAGCCGATGCTCCAGGCGCTGGGCACGCCTGCGGACGTGCTGCCCTTGGCTTTGGGCTACGCGCGTCCGGTGATGCTGGCCATGCCAGCCCTGCTGGTATTCATTCTCTACACGCAGCTGCTGCGCGGTGTGGGCGACACGGTCACGCCCTTGTATGCCTTGCTGTTGTCCACGGCCGTCTCCTGCCTTCTGACACCGGCGTTCATTCTGGGTTGGCTGGGTTTGCCGCGCTTGGGCGTGGCCTCGGCCGCCGTGGCGGCGATCTTTTCCTTCGTCATCGCGCTGGCGTACCTGGTCGCTTACCTGAGCTGGCGCGGTCATCCCCTCGCGCCAGACGCACGCCTGCTGCGCGCTTTGCGGCCGGACTGGCACTGGCTCAAGTTGGTGCTGCGCATCGGCCTGCCCACCTCGGTTCAGATGATCGTGATCGCCCTGTCCGAGGTCGCCGTTTTGTCCCTGGTCAATGAATTTGGCTCGGACGCCACCGCCGCGTATGGCGCGGTCAATCAGGTCGTGAACTACGTGCAGTTCCCGGCGCTGTCGATCGCGATCACGGCCTCCATCCTGGGCGCTCAGGCTATCGGCGCCGGTCACTCCGACCGCCTGGCCGCGATCACGCGCACGGGGCTGCTGCTCAACCTGCTCATCACGGGGGGCTTGGTGCTGCTGGGCTACCTGGCGTCGCGGCCTCTGATGCAGATGTTCATCACCGATGAGCGCGTGGTGAGCATGGCGCAGAACCTCCTGCACATCATGCTTTGGAGTTGCCTCGTTTTTGGATTCGCCACCCTGCTCGGCGGCGTGATGCGCGCCAGCGGCTCGGTGCTGGTGCCCACGGCCATTGCCATCGTCAGCATTGCCTTCATCCAAGTGCCGGCGGCTTGGTTCTTGAGCCGGCATGCGGGCATAGACGGCGTGTGGATGGCCTATCCAATCGCCTTCAGCGCCATGCTGTTGATGCAGGCCGCCTACTACGGCCTGGTTTGGCGCAAGCGCAAGATCAAGCGCCTGGTCTGAGCCCAAGAAGCGCGCCGCCGGGTCACGGGGCGCGCCATGAACGCGGTGTTAGCGTGGGGTCAACACCGCCATGGTGATGCGCGAGATGCAGACCATCTCGTCGGCGTCGTTGCGCAGTTCGATTTGCCAGACATGCGTGCTGCGTCCGATGTGGATGGGGCGCGCCACCCCAGTCACCCAACCGGCGCGCGCGCTGCGCAGGTGGTTGGCGTTGATGTCCAGGCCCACCACTTCATGGCCCTCAGGGCTGGCGTAGTAAGCGCCCATGGAACCCAAGGTCTCGGCCAGCACGACCGACACACCACCATGCAGCAGGCGCATGGGCTGCACCGTGCGTGCGTCCACCGGCACGCGCGCTTTGATGTAGTCCGGTCCCACGTCCAGGAACTCGATGCCCAGATGCGTGATGGCGGTGTTTTGCGCGTAGTGGGTGGCCGACTCGACGCTGACGGGCTTCTTCCAGATGGGGGTCATGGTGGCGAGGGATAAAAGAGGATGCGCCGGATTATCCGAACACAGACTTGCGTCGCCAAGCCGCGATTGCAAAAAAGCAATCCCTGCAGACCTTTTCAGGCGAGTCTGTGGGCCTAGGGCCTGTTCGCACTTGGGAAATGAGTGTGAGCAGGCCCTGGGTCAGTAATGCGGTGGGCGCTCCTCGCGTGCATCGCGTTGAGTCGCGCCCTGCGCGGGGTCGCGCTCGGGCAATTGCTTGCGCAGATGTTCGATTTGCCTTTGCAGCGACTCGATCTGCTGCTGTTGGCGATACACCGTCAGATTGAGTTGCTCTAGCAAATCCTCGGCATAACTGGCCTTGATTTCTAGCTCATCCAAACGCAGCGACGTTTCCGGGCTGGTGGGTTCGGCGGTCTCGCGCGCGCGATCGTGTGTCATTCGAAGTTTCTGAATTCGGTGAAACGCTGATTTTGCGGCAGCTTGCGGCGCGTGGGCACGCACCCGACAATTGCGGGCGGGTCGATGAAGCGCATGGGCGCATGCGAGAGGGTTGCACTGGCGTGACAAGGCACACCCTGGTTTTCACTGTTGACGCGGAAAATGAGATCGCGTCCATTTGCATGAGCTGCATTGGCTAACGATGAGGATCGCGTCGGCCCTGGTCTGCGCGTTCAACCAAATTAAGGAAAGGCGAACTCATGTTGTTCTCCAACCTGAAAATCGGCGCCCGTTTGGCCCTGGCCTTCGGTATCCTGCTTTTCATCACTCTGGCGGTGGCGTTGCTCGGCATCTGGCGACTGGACACGCTCAAAAACACCAGCGAGGAAATCGCCACCGTGGAGATGCAGCGTGCCCTGCTGGCGCAGGGCTGGAGCGCGCAGACCACCATCAACTGGATACGCGCCTCCGCCGCGCTCAAGACCAAGGACACCGCCTACCAGGAGCAATTGGCCAAGGACATGGCGGCCACGTCGAAGTCCATCAGCGAGGATCAGAAGGAACTGGTGACCCTGATCACCGACGACAAGGGCAAGGCCTTGATGGAGGAAGTGGCAGCCAAGCGCAAGGTCTACGTCGAAGCGCGCGCAGCCCTCATCAAGCGCCAGCAGGCAGGCGAAGACATCATGAGCGTGGTCGACAAGGACCTGCTGCCCTTGGCGACGGCCTACCTCAAATCACTGGACGACGTGGCCGATCACGCGCGCGGCTTGCTGCTCAAGACCCAGGGTGAGGCCCAGGTCATGGCCCAGCGCAGCCAGATTGGGCAGAGTGTGGGTGTGGCACTGGCCGTGCTGTTGGGTGTGGTGCTGGCCATTGTGGTCACGCGGTCCATCGTGCGGCCTGTCCAGGACGCGGTGACCCTGACCCAGCACATCGCCGAGGGTAACCTGACCGCCAGGCTTGAATCGAACGCCAAGGACGAAATCGGCCAGCTGCTGCGCGCGCTGGACACCATGTCCGACCACTTGAGGCGCGTGGTGACCGAGGTGCGCATCGGGGTGGAATCCGTCACCGCGGCGGCCGGTGAGATCGCCAAGGGCAGCGCCGATCTATCGGCGCGGACCGAGCAAACCGCGGCCAATCTGGAGCAAACCGCGGCCAGCATGGAAGAACTCACCAGCACCATCACGCAATCGGCCGATACGGCCGTGCAGGCCAACCAACTCGCAGGCAGCGCGGCGGGCGCGGCGCAGAATGGCGGCGTCATTGTTGAGCAAGCCATCGTCAGCATGGGGCAGATCACCGAGTCGTCCAAGAAGATCTCGGACATCATTGGCGTGATCGACGGCATCGCCTTCCAGACCAACATCCTGGCCCTGAACGCGGCGGTGGAAGCCGCGCGGGCGGGTGAGCAAGGCCGTGGGTTCGCCGTGGTGGCGGGCGAGGTGCGCGCGCTGGCGGGCCGCAGCGCCGAAGCGGCCAAGGAGATCAAGACGCTCATCAGCAATTCCGTGCAGGCCGTGGACGAAGGCTCGCGCCAGGTCAGCCAGGCAGGCCAGAGCATGGGCGACATCGTCAACAGCGTCAAACGTGTTTCCGACCTGATCGGCGAGATCAGCACGGCCGCCGCCGAGCAGCGCGATGGCATCAACCAGGTCAACCAAGCCGTGGGCAACCTGGACCAGATGACGCAGCAGAACGCAGCCCTGGTGGAAGAGTCTTCCGCGGCGGCCGCCACCATGCGTGACCAGGCGCAACGCTTGGCCAGTGCGGTGGCGGTGTTCAATGTGGGGGACGCCGTGACCCTTCCTGCACAGATGCCTCCACCGCATGTGCCTCGGGTCTCCCCAACGCAACGGGTGACGGCAAACGCAACGCCAGCCCCCAAGCCCCGACCCGCTGCCACCCCATCCGCGCCCTCGGAAACCGCCACGCCCAAGGTGGAGCCGCCTCCTAAGGCGCCGTCCAAACGATTGCCGGCAGCGGCGACTCCCAAGCCGCCTGCGGACGATGGCGATTGGGATGAGTTCTGACCTGGGCTTGGCCCGCCAATTCGCAGGAGCGACGGGCGAGCAGTTCGCTCAGTCAGAGGTCGAGATTTCCGCGGTAACTTGCGCCTGCGCCTGTGTCCGCAGCCAATCGCGCAGCTGACCAACGGCGGTTCGTTCCATCCGGTCCTGGTCCGGTTCTGGCGTGACGTAGTAATACGTCCGGCCGCTTTTCAAGGGGCGGGGGCAGGCGATGACGAGTTCGCCGCGAGCCAGCTCCTCCTCGATCAACATGGTGGGTACCAGGGCCACGCCCAGGCCATGCGCCGCTGCCATGGCGGTCATGGAAAACAGCTCGTGGCGTGGCCCTGCCATCGCACGTGGCGTGTCCACGCCCTGAGCTTCAAACCATTGCCGCCAGGCGGTCGGGCGCGTGCTTTGTTGAAGCAAAGGCAGGCTGGCGATCTGGGCGGGTGTCAGGCCAGGGCGGGTCGGTGCGGACCGGTGGCCCGCCGCGCGCTGCAGCAACGCGGGACTGCACACCGGCAGGACCTCCTCTTCCAGCAAAGGCGTGGCCTGCGTTCCGGCCCAGCGCTGCATCTGATCGGCCGTGCCGGCGTAGAGAGCCGCATCGAACTCCTGGTCCGCGAACAGAAACGGACGGGTACGGGTTTCGATGTGGACCACCATGTCCGGGTGCGCCTGCGTGAGCCGAGGCAGGCGCGGGATCAACCATCGCGTCGCGAAGGTCGCCACGGCGGCCAAGGCGATCACGCCGCCGTGCGCGCCATCGCCCTGCTGCGCCATGGCGTCCAAGGTGTCGCGTTCCAGCGCGGCCAGTCGCTGCGCGACCTGGCGTGCGTAAGCCGCGCCTTGCGCCGTGAGCACGACGCCGTGGCGACTGCGGTTGAAGAGTGTCAGACCCAGGAAGTCCTCCAAGGCCAGTATCTGGCGCGACACGGCGCTTTGAGTCAGAGCCAACTCCTGCGCTGCGCGCGTGTAGCTCTGGTGTCGGGCCGCAGCTTCGAAGCAGGCCAAGGCTTGGGTGGAGGGCAGCTTGCGGCGCATCGAAGGTATGCGTAATGAGGATGATGGGTGACTTGGAGTCCTGAAGCTCCAAAAGAGATAAGGCACGTCCAGTCTGGCAGATATTCTATTTCCGCATGACTGCACAAAAATTTCGCGTTTGCCGCGAACCACCCCGCGCACTACCATGCCGCCACATTCCGAGTGCCATCTTTCAAGGAGACCGCGCATGGCCGACAAAGCGACGTTCCACTGGGACGACCCCTTCCTGCTGGATCAGCAGCTGACCGAGGACGAGCGCATGGTGCGCGACGCAGCGGCGGCCTACTGTCAGGACAAGCTGGCGGCGCGCATGCCGCAGGCCTTTCGCGAAGAAAAAACCGACACGGCCATCTTCCGAGAAATGGGAGAGTTGGGCTTGCTGGGCCCCACCATTCCCGAAGCCTATGGCGGCCCGGGCCTGAACTACGTGGCCTACGGCCTGATCGCGCGCGAGGTCGAGCGGGTGGACTCGGGCTACCGCTCCATGATGAGCGTGCAAAGCTCTTTGGTGATGGTGCCCATCTTCGAATTCGGCACCGAGGCGCAGAAGCAGAAGTACCTGCCCAAGCTGGCCAGGGGCGAGTGGATCGGCTGCTTCGGCCTGACCGAGCCGGACCACGGCTCCGACCCCGACTCGATGTCGACGCGTGCCCACAAGACCGCGGGCGGCTACCGGCTCAAGGGCAACAAGATGTGGATCTCCAACAGCCCCATCGCGGACGTGTTCGTGGTCTGGGCGCGTGAGGTGAGCGAAGGCGGACAGACCGGACCGATCCGTGGTTTCGTGCTCGACAAGGGCATGAAGGGCTTGAGCGCGCCGGCCGTGCACGGCAAAGTGGGCCTGCGCGCCTCCATCACCGGCGAGATCGTGATGGACGATGTGTTCGTGCCCGAGGAGAACGCCTTTCCCGAAGTGCGAGGGCTGAAAGGACCGTTCACCTGCCTCAACAGCGCGCGCTACGGCATCGCCTGGGGCGCACTCGGCGCGGCGGAGGACTGCTGGTTTCGTGCCCGTCAGTACGTGCTGGACCGCAAGCAATTTGGCCGTCCGTTGGCGGCCAACCAGCTGATCCAGAAGAAGCTGGCCGACATGCAGACCGAGATTTCGCTGGGCCTGCTGGGCTGCCTGCGCCTGGGCCGCATGAAGGACGAAGGCACGGCAGCGGTGGAGATCACCAGCATCCTCAAGCGCAACTCCTGCGGCAAGGCCTTGGACGTGGCGCGGCTGGCCCGCGACATGATGGGCGGCAACGGCATCAGCGACGAATTCGGCGTGGCGCGACACCTCGTCAACTTGGAGGTGGTCAACACCTACGAGGGCACGCACGACATCCATGCGCTGATCCTGGGGCGTGCGCAGACCGGCATCTCCGCATTTAATTGAGCATGGCTGGCGCGCTCGAAGGACTCAAGGTCCTGGATCTGTCCCGCGTGCTCGCGGGCCCGTGGTGCACGCAGATGCTGGCGGACCTGGGCGCGGACGTGGTCAAGGTCGAGAAACCCGGTGAGGGCGACGACACGCGCCACTGGGGACCGCCGTTCGTGCACGACGCGCAGGGCCAACCCACCACGCAGTCCACGTACTTTCTGGCATGCAACCGCAACAAGCGCTCCCTGACTCTCGACATCGCCACTCCTGAGGGCCAGGCCCTGGTCCGCCAGATGGCGGCACAGAGCGACGTGCTGGTCGAGAACTTCAAGGTGGGGGGGCTGAAAAAGTACGGGCTGGATTACGAGAGCCTGAAGACCCTCAATCCACGCTTGATCTACTGCTCCATCACCGGCTTCGGGCAGGACGGCCCCTACGCGCAACGGGCGGGTTATGACCTGATGATCCAGGCCATGAGCGGCATGATGAGCATCACGGGCCGCCCCGACCATGAAGCCGGGGGCGGCCCCTTGCGCGTGGGCGTGGCCATCACCGACCTGTTCACTGGCCTGTACGCGGCGAACGCCATCCTCGCCGCTTTGAACGTGCGCGACAACGCCAAGACCGGCACCGGCCAGGGCCAGCACATCGACATGGCGCTGTTGGACGTGGGCATGGCCGTGCTGGCCAACCAGGCCACGGCCTACCTCAACACTGGCGACGTGCCGCAACGCCAGGGCAACAATCACCCGAGCCTGGCGCCGTATCAGGACCTGCCGACGGCGGACGGCGCGATGCTGCTGGCCATCGGCAACGACGGGCAGTTCCAGCGCTTCTGCGTCGCGGCGGGTCGGCCGCAATGGGCGCAAGATCCCCGCTACGCCAGCAACACGTTGCGCGTGCGGCACCGCGAGGTGCTGATTCCGCTGCTCAGCGCGTTGACGCGCACGCGCAGCACCGCGGATTGGGTGGCGCTGCTGGGCGACCAAGCCGTGCCCTGCGGGCCGATCAACGACATCGGCACGGCCTTCGCGGACCCCCAGGTGCAAGCGCGCGGCCTGCGCTTGAGACAGCCTTGCAGCCCGGCCGCCCAGGCGCAACTGCAGGTGGACACCTTGCAGACCGTGGCCAGCCCTCTGCGTCTGGCGGCCACGCCGCCAGTGCTGCGCCATGCGCCGCCCCTGCTGGGCGAACACACCTATCAGGTGTTGGCCGAGTTGGGGCTGGACGCCGCGCGCATCGCGGCCTTGCGGCAAGCGGGCGTGGTCTGAGGTCGTCGCTGACGCCTGCCTCTAGGTTCGAACAAGGGCCAGGTCGTGCCCCCTTCGCTCCGAGCGGCCGCGTCCTCAGGCCTTGCGGTTCACCAGCACGATGCCCAGTGTCACACCCACGAGCGCCACGACCAGTTGCGGCGTCAGCGTTTCGCCGAGCAGCAGCACGCCCGCCAGCAGCGCGCACAGCGGTGTGAGGAAGGTGAAGGAAGAGAGCTGAGTGGCTGGGTAGTGCCGCAGCATCCACATCCAGACCAGGTAGCTTGCGAAGGCGCCCACACCCGCTTGCAGGGCCAGCGACCCCCAAGCCCAGGTCGGGTAATCGAACGACCAGGGTTCGCCCAACGCGAGCGAAATCAAGGGCGACACCACAGCGCTGACGGCCAGTTGGTAGAACAGCGTTTTCTCGGCACTGATCGTCGCCATGCGGCTGCCACGGATGACCAGGGTGGTCAGGCCCCAAAACAGGCCGGCGGCCAGGGCCAGCGCGTCGCCGCGCAAATGGTTCGGCGCGGGGTGCTGCGCGCCGTCGTGCAGAAAGCCTTCGCTGAAAGCCAGCGCCACGGCGAGGAAAGCGATGCCCAGCCCCAGCCATTGCAGGCCCCGCAGGCGCTCCGCGGGCACGAAACGCGGCAGCAGCAAGGCCACCACGAAGGGCGCGCTGTAGAGGAACACCGTCAGGCGCGAAGCGTTCGTGTCGCGCAGGCCCAGGTAGATGCAGACGAATTCCGCCGCGAACAACAGGCCAGCGAGCAAGCCCGCACCCAAGGTGCGATCACGTGAGAACAAGGGCACGCCGCGCCAGCGGCACCACAGCAGCAGCAAGGCCGTGGCAACGGCGAAACGCAGCGTGGCTTGCCACAGCGGTGGGATCGTGCCCACGGTGGATTTGATCAGGATCTGCTGGAGTCCCCAGAACGCGCAGCAGACGATCAGCAGGGCGATGGCCGGGGTATCGAGGTGGGATTTGCGTTCCGTCATGGCAGAGCAGATTGTCACCCTGTCGTTGAGCCGTCCACGGTGGGGGCTTGGGCGCCGCGCCCCTGACGCCGCTGAAATGACCCGACATCGATGGCCTGCGCCCGACTGGGTGAATATCGGAGCGGACTGGCGTGGCGGCGGGTTCTAGAATCCCTGAATGGGCTTTTGGAACAGGACTGTTGCGGACCACTCGGCCGCATTTTTTGTGTGGACTGCAGTGACGCTGGCCGCTTGGACTTCGTTCCCAGGCGGCGCCAGTGCGCAGTCCGCCGACCCGCCGCAAGTGACGGCCCAACCCACGGGGATGCAAGCGTCCGGGGCATCACCGGCGATCGCACCTCCCTACGCCACCTTGGTGGAGCGCGATCTTCCTCCCCCGCTGGAACAGCGCAAGGGCAAGGTCTGTGACGAATTCTGGACCCGCCTGCCCAACGTGACTTGGGCGCTGTGCGAAGCCGCCCGCCTGGAGCACGGCGCGGGGCGTAGCGTGCGTGGTCGACCGATCTATGTGCGCGACGTGGAACCCACCGCGAAGCAGCGCTTGCGCGTGCTGGTCATCGGCGGTATCCACGGGGACGAATTGTCCTCGGCGTCGGTGCCGCTGCATTGGATTCAGTTCGCCCAGGCGGAGCCAGAGCAAGGCATCCTCTGGCGCTTTATTCCGGCGCTGAACCCGGATGGCTTGTTTGATCGGCCCTCACGCCGCGTCAATGCCAACGGCGTGGATTTGAACCGCAACTTTCCCACTCCGAATTGGGAGCACGACGCCACCCACTACTGGACGGTGCGCACCCGCAAGGACCCGCGCCGTTACCCCGGGGTCCAGCCCTTGAGCGAACCTGAATCCCGGTATCTGTTCGAGGAGATGCAGCGTTTCCGGCCGCACTTGATCGTGAGCATTCACGCGCCGTATGGTGTGCTGGACTTCGATGGCCCGCAGGAGCCTCCGCGCAAGCTGGGCCGCTTGAGCCTGAATCAGCTCGGTGTGTTCCCCGGCTCGTTAGGGCATTACGCAGGGGTGCACAAGGGCATGCCGGTGGTCACCGTGGAGCTGGTCAGCGCGACGCTGACGCCACGCAACGTGGAAATCCGTCGCATGTGGGACGACCTCCACCAATGGATGGGCATCACCTTGGCGCAGGTGGAAGCGGGCGAGGCCGTGCAGCCCCACATGCGCCGCTGAGGCGCTGGCTCGGCGAGCTGGTGGCCGAGCCAGGTTCCCGGGATCAGCGCACGATCAGCACGGGGACGTCGCAATTGGCCAGAACTTTGGTCGCTACCGACCCCAGGATCAAGTTCCCCAGCGTGCCGTGACCATGTGATCCCATGACCAGCAGGTCGAACTTGCCACTGGTGGCTAGCTTGGCGATCAACTCGCCGGCGCCGCCAACCTTCCAATCAGCTTTCGGTGTGATGCCCTGCTGCGCCAGGAACTTCGTGACCGGCTTGAGCACCTTTTCAGATTCTTCAGCGTAGTACTTCTCCACGATCTCCTTGCCCAGGGCGGCCCTCGCTCGCGGCGGTATTGCCGGCTGCACCGTGAACAGCACGTACTGGTGCTCGGTACCCAACAGGGTGTCGTGCGCTGCCAGGTAAGCCAGCATCTTCTTGGTGTACTCGCTGCCATCAACGGCCAAGAGAATCTTCATGGAAGGTTTCCTTTCGTGAGGTTGTCGCCAATGAAGACCAAGGTCCCCTGGCGCGTGGGCCGGCGTGGGTCGCCGGATCAATTGTCTCCAAGCCGAGAGTATCAGCCAGGCTTTGGATGATGAGCAGGTTTCGCGAGGCTTTTTTGCGCTGGGTCAAGAAAGTGCGGGTGAGGGCGCAGCGACGCCTTGGGGCGGCAAGCGGGTCATCACTCCGCGCAGCCATGTGTGGGCCGGATGGTGGCGCAGCCGCCGGTGCCAGAGCGCGTCCACGTGGATGGCGGGAACGGCGAAGGGCAGTTCGCGCAGCACCAGATGGTCGGCGATGCCCGTGGCGTTCACGAAGTGCTGGGGCAGGACCGTCAGCAGATTGGAGCCCGCCACCACGCGCCCTGCGGTGAAGAACTGATTGACGGTGAGCACGATGTTGCGCCGTAGCCCCAATCCCTGCAGTGCCTCATCGATGAAGCCCCAGGGTCTTCCCGAGAACGTCACCAGCAGGTGACGTGCCGCGCAGTACCGATCGAGGGTCAATTCCTGCTCGGCGAGCGGGTGACCGCGGCGCATGACGCAGACATATCGGCTCAAGTAAAGACGCTGGTGCTCGTAAGGCACGGTTTCTCCGGCCTGGGCTTGCGCCGTCAAGCCGGCCATCACCGCCGGGAAATAGCCGACGGCCAAATCGGCGCCTTCTTCGTCCAACAGACGGCGCGGATCGCGCGTGGTCAGCGGAACCACGCGGATGGAGACGCCCGGTGCTTCCTGATCTAGAACTTGGACCAGTCCAGGGATCAGCTCGGCCGCGGTGGCATCGGCCATCGCCAGCACGAAAGTCGTTGTGGCCTCGCCGGGGACAAAGTGTCCTGGCGCCAGGGTTTCCTGGAGCTGGCGCAAGGCTTGCTGCACGGCCGGCCACAGGGCCATGGCGCGAGGCGTGGGCTCCAGGCCCTGGCCGTTGCGGCGCAGCAGCTCGTCACCCAGTGCATCACGCAAGCGGCGCAAAGCATTGCTAACAGCCGGCTGAGTGAGCGCAAGCTTTGACGCGGCCTTTGTCAAGCTGCGCTCGGTCATGACTTCGTTAAAAACCCGCAGGAGGTTGAGATCGAGCGTGCGGAAGTTGAGCTGTTCGGGCATGGGAAGTTTGGCTCCGCAGTACATCACCAATATGAATACCAAATATCAACAATATAAAGTTGAGCAGCATCAGAGAAAACCCTAGTATTGCGACCAATCCAATCGCCACATCAAAGCAACTTCGTAGGGAATCACCATGACAACCAACAGCTTCATTCATCTGGACTATCCCCGCAGCCATCCGGGTGCCGAGCGCCTTGAGCGTACGGTCGAGGCCGCTGGTCACCTCGCGACCCGCCTGCGCAAGAATCTGAGTGCCTCGCGCGGTCTGGCAGTCGTTCTGCTGGCGGCGATGGTGGCCACCCTGCTCGTGGTCACGGACCAGCTCGTGGACACCTGGGCCGATGGCCACTTGATGGCGGCATGGGTGTTGACCTGGGTGGTTGGCTTTTCGGCTGTCGCTCTGCTGGCGCCCACGGCGCGCAGCCTTGCGGGTCGCCTGACCCGGGGTCTGGACAGCTGGTCCCGCACCGTGGCGCACCGCCGCGCCGACGAGCGCCTGTGGGCCCTGGCGCACAAGGATCCGCGCGTCATGGCTGACATTCGCGCCGCTGTGCTGCGCGAGGAAGTCGCCTTGGACGCGGTCAAAAGCCCCGTTGCCCTGAAGAGCAGTCTGGGCGAGACCGGGTTTGGCGGTGGCCAGGGTCCCGAACTGGGTCAGGGTGGCAAGAGCAACTCCGCCCTGGACATCAATGCCGCAGAGTTCGTCTCGGCTCTGGCTGCGGCCCGTGGCCTGCGTCCTGAAGTCGCGGCGCGTCTGTCCCGCCTGAGCCGCCGCATCTGGAACGAATGATCACTTCGGCCGGTTCGTGCGCTACACGGGCCTGGCTTCGAAGCCCCTGGGGCATGTGCCGAAAAGGGGCGGGCGATCTGGGCACCTGCCAACCCCTTCGATAAGCCACCGCAAGCCGGTGGCTTTTGTTTTTTACGCTTGTTTACTAGACCGCGCGGCCCTCTCTGCGTGAGAATAACGACGTCGTTGGATCAGGGGTCGATTTGTCAAGGGCTTGCCCCCCGGCGCCAAAATAGCAAATCTACGAATCCGGCGGGTGAGCCTAGCCATCGAAAGTCTCAACAGCGTGTCTTCTTCGTCCAAGCGCACCATATTTTCCGAGATGACGCCTAGCATCGTCATCACAGACCCCATCCCACTCTGGAAAGCCTGGGCGCGGTCTTTTTTCAAGCTGTGCCTCGTCGTGGTGTTGTGCACCATCAGCTTCTACGCGGGGCGTTATTACCAGCCTGGCCTGTCCGGCAGTGGTGACCTTGCTTATTCCACGCAGTTGGAGGTGGACGGCGTGCCACAAGCCGTCGCCATCCCCGACAAGCCGGCTGTCTCTGCGGCCTCCCCAGCACCGCAGCCTCGCGAGGCCGATGGCACGCAACCTCTGGCCGACGTGCTGGCATCGCATTCATTGGAAGGGTTGCAAGTCCAGACCCTGCAAGTCGCGCGCAATGGCGCTGTTCCAGGGCAGCTCAACTACTCCTTTGAGCTGGTCAACAATGGGCGCCTTTTCGAGGGTCGCTTTGAATTCCTCGTGCTGGGGCTCAAGGACGGGCGGCCCGAGCAGCAGGTCATTACTTCCGAGAGTGCTTCCGATCCCAACTACCGCCTGCGCGTGGCGCGCTACATCAAAATGGATGGCAAGCTGATTCTGCCGGCCGGTCTGCAGCCACAGGCCGTGGTGCTGAGCTTGCATGAAACTGCGGGTGTTCGCGCCAGTCGAGGGATGGAGTTGGCACGCTGATCTTCGGTGCTGCCACTCGGTCGGGTGCTCACACACCTGACCTGCAAGCCCAAATGAAAAGGGGACCTTCAAGGTCCCCTTTTTGATCCTGCGGCGTTAGCTTCAGGCCATGAACACGGCGATGAAGGCCAGCAGGAAAATCAACAAGCCGCCCAGAACGGGAATGACCACCGGAGCGGTGTGCGCGATCTGTTCAATCGGATCGTGGGTGGCGGGGGACTGATGCTCGGACATGGGTTTCCTCGTGATCGACTCGTAGGGACGCGAAACATTCTAACCGAGCCCAAAAGGGCGGCGAGTCCGCACGAACCCTGCAAGTTCAGGTGGGGCCTCGGGTTCAATCCATTGCCTGCACCGCGTAACCCCCATGGCCACCCCAAAAGGGCTTAGGTTTGGGCCTCTGTTCGAAACTCTTTCAATCTCGGGGCGTGCTCGCGTTCGTGCTCATCCGTGTCCGGTGCGTGACCATGCGGACATGCAAGCGCGCGACGATCTGGCTTGCCGTCCGAGGGAAAAGACCCGGCAGCATGGCGTGCAAGGTCGCGCAGACAGCAGCGATCAGCAAGGGGCCGGCGAAGGAAAGCGCGGCGCACAGGTGCTGCAGATAACTTTCGCCCACGCTGGCGGGATGCTCCGTGAAAAAGCGGTGCAGGGATTTCATGGGCCGCAGCTTAAGCGCAAGGTCTGGGAACTGGCTTGCAATCTTTCCGAGTTTGCTTGTCAGATTGGTATCGGTTTCTTTATTTCTTGGTTTCTGGGAAAAATTTACCCATTTCTGCTTTTCAGTGGTCTGCGCAGACACGCAGCACATCTTCTCCGTAAGCGTCCAGCTTGCGTGCGCCAATGCCGCCGATTTCCTGCAGGGCGTCCAGGCTGCGGGGCTGGCGACGGGCGATTTCCGCCAAGGTGGCGTCGTGGAAGATCACATAAGCCGGTAGGTTGTGCGCGCGGGCCACTTCGGAACGCCAGGCCTTGAGGTTGATGAACCGTGCTTGGGCATCCACGTCCAAGTCTTGCGCTGCTGGGGCGCTCACCGTCGCTCGTCTGCGGTTGCGGGTGGGCGTTGAGTCCGCCACCGATTCGCGCAGCCGCACCGGCACTTCGCCTTTGAGCACCGCGCGCGACGCCTCGGTCAGCCGCAAAGTATTGAAGGCCTGGGCGTCCACGGCCACCGCGCCGATGGCAATCAGTTGGCGCAGCACGGCGCGCAACTCGCTTTCGCTGGCATCCCTTGCGATCCCAAAGGTGCTCAGGCGCTCATGACCATATTGCCGCACTTTGTCGGTGTCCTTGCCGCGCAGGATGTCCATCAGATGGCCCGCGCCGAAACTGAGGCCGTTGGCTTGCTGCACGCGGTAGATGCAGGAGAGCAGCTTGCGCGCCAGCTCGGTGCCGTCCCGAATCGCAGGTGGGTTCAGGCAGTTGTCGCAGTTTCCGCAGGGCGCTGAGCTTTCGTCGAAGTAATGCAGCAAGCGCACGCGGCGGCAGTCGGTGGCCTCGGCCAGCGCCAACAGGGCGTCGAGCTTGCCGCGCAGCACTTGTTTGAATTCCTCGGCCGCTGGACTCTCGTCGATCATGCGGCGCTGGTTGACCACGTCCTGCAAGCCGTAAACCATCCAGGCGTCGGCCCGTTCACCGTCGCGGCCGGCGCGACCGGTCTCCTGGTAATAGCCCTCAATGTTCTTGGGCATGTCCAGATGGGCGACGAAGCGCACGTCGGGCTTGTCGATGCCCATGCCGAAGGCGATGGTCGCCACCATCACCAGACCTTCCTCGCGCAGGAAGCGGTCTTGGTGACGCTGGCGCACCGAGGCATCCAGGCCCGCGTGGTAGGGCAGAGCGTGGATGCCCGCGTCCACCAGTTGCCGCGCTACTTCCTCGACCCGCTTGCGCGACTGGCAGTAGACGATGCCCGCCTCGCCTTCGTGCTCGCGTTCAATGAAGCGCAGCAATTGTGTCAGGCCGTCTTTTTTCTCGACGATGGTGTAGCGGATGTTGGGGCGGTCGAAGCTGCTGACGAATTGCCGAGCCTCCTGCAGCTGGAGCCGCTCCACGATGTCCGCGCGCGTCAGCGCGTCGGCCGTGGCGGTCAGGGCGATGCGCGGCACGCCGGCAAACCGTTCGTGCAGCACGCTCAGGGCGCGGTACTCGGGCCGGAAGTCGTGGCCCCACTGGCTCACGCAATGGGCTTCGTCAATCGCGAACAGGGCCAGTTGCCCGCGTTCACGCAACGCATCCAGCAGGGCCAGGAAGCGCGGCGTGGTCAGACGCTCGGGCGCGGCGTAGAGCAGGGTGAACTCGCCGCGCAGCAGCTGTTTCTCCACCTGCGCGGCTTCTTCCCCGCCCAGGCTGGAATTCAGGAAAGCCGCCTCCACCCCCGCCTCGTGCAGCGCTCCAACCTGATCGTGCATGAGCGCGATCAGAGGCGAGACCACGATGGTCACGCCCATCCCAGCCTGCTGACGCGCGATGGCTGGAATCTGGTAGCAGAGCGACTTGCCGCCACCCGTGGGCATGAGTACCAGCGCGTCGCCTCCGGCGGTGACGTGCTCCACGATGGCTTGTTGCGGTCCACGAAAAGCCGCGTAGCCAAACACGTCGCGCAGGATGCGCGCGGTCGGTGTGTCGTTCAGGGGAGGGTGCGGCGCGTTCAAGAGGGGGTCCGGGCTATCGCCCGATTGTCGCCTCCCTACAATGCGACCCATGAAACCGATCGTCTACACCCGCGCCCGTGAACTGCCTGGCACGCTCAAACAACGCATCGCCATCCTCGACGGCGCGATGGGCACCATGATCCAGCGTTTCAAGCTGAGCGAGATGCAGTACCGTGGCGAGGGCGGTCCCGCCGAGGCGCTGGCCCGCTTTGGCGACTTTCCGCGTGACCTCAAGGGCAACAACGAGCTGCTCTCGCTCACCCGGCCGGATGTGATCTCCGCCATTCACGAGAAATACCTTGCAGCGGGCGCCGATCTGATCGAAACCAACACGTTCGGCGCCACCCGCATTGCCCAGTCCGACTACGACATGGCAGGTTTGGCGCGCGAGATGAACCTGGCGTCGGCGCGCCTGGCCCGTGCCGCGTGTGACAAGTTCAGCACGCCCCAGCAGCCGCGTTATGTCGCGGGCGCCCTGGGCCCGACCCCGCGCACGGCCAGCATCAGCCCCGACGTGAACGACCCGGGTGCTCGCAATGTTGACTTCGAAGAGTTGCGTGCCTCGTACTTCGAGCAGACCGTCGCTCTGATCGAGGGCGGTTCGGATGTGCTGCTGGTCGAGACCATTTTTGACACGCTGAACGCCAAGGCCGCGCTGTTCGCCATCGACGAGGCCTTCGAAGCCACCGGGGAGTGCTTGCCCATCCTCATCAGCGGCACGGTGACCGATGCCTCAGGCCGCATCCTCAGCGGCCAGACCGTCACGGCCTTTTGGCACAGCGTGCGGCACGCCCGACCCCTGGCGATAGGACTGAATTGCGCGCTGGGCGCGACGCTGATGCGTCCCTACATCCAGGAATTGGCCAAGGCAGCGCCGGACACCTTCATCAGTTGCTACCCCAACGCCGGCCTGCCCAATCCCATGAGTGACACCGGTTTCGATGAGACACCCGATGTCACCAGCCGCTTGTTGCACGAGTTCGCGGCCGAGGGGCTGGTGAACATCGTCGGCGGCTGCTGCGGAACGACGCCCGAGCACATCGGCGCGATCCGACAGGCCATGGTGCCCATGGCGGCTCGCGCTCTGAACGCCTCCGGGCCGTTCTACCGAGAAGCTGCCTGACCCCACACCGTTTGGGGGTTTCGGCGCGACGGCACAATCGCGACTCCCATCAAGGGGAGTAGTCAAGCGACCGGTCCGGCGCAACGCTGGAACAGGTCGACGGGGTCCCGTCAGTACGCCGCTTCAACGCGGCCGGGATTTCGGCCCGGGCACCACGCCCGGGTCAGGCAAGACCTTGCGGGTGTTGTTCAACACTGCAACCGAGGTCTTACTCATGCAAAGCATTGCGCCACTCTGGCTGTGGATCGTTTTTGTCGCCTTCGTTTTGGCGGCCCTCTTCGTCGACTTCGTCGTTCTCAGAAAACAGGGGGCCCACGAGGTGGGCGTCAAGGAAGCCCTGAATTGGTCCTTGATCTGGATCGCCCTGAGCTTCATCTTCAACGGCTTGCTCTGGTGGGCGGTGTTCGACACCTCGGGTTCAAGCGCCCTGGCCCATGAGAAGTCGCTGGAGTTCCTAACGGGCTACCTCATCGAAAAGAGCCTGGCGGTCGACAACATTTTTGTCTTCCTGATGATCTTCACCTATTTCGCGGTGCCGCCCATGTACCAGAAGCGGGTGCTGATGATCGGCATCATTGGTGCCATCGTGCTGCGCACGGTGATGATCCTCGCGGGCAGTTGGTTGCTGGCGCAGTTCCACTGGATCTTGTATGTCTTTGGCGGCTTCCTGGTGCTGACCGGCATCAAGATGTGGTGGGCCGCAGGCAAGGAGGGCAGCCTGGACGACAACCCCGCGTTGCGCCTGCTGCGTCGCATCATGCCGGTGAGCCAGGGTTTTGATGGTGAGAAGTTTTGGACCATCGAGAACGGCAAGCGCATTGCCACGCCCCTGCTCATGGTGGTGGCCTTGGTCGGCCTGACCGACGTGATCTTCGCGGTGGATTCGATTCCCGCCATCTTCGCGATCACGCAGGACCCGTTCATCGTGCTCACCAGCAATGTGTTCGCCATCCTGGGCCTGCGTGCGATGTTCTTCCTGCTGCAGGCCGTGGCCAGCCGCTTCCATCTGCTGAACTATGGCCTGGCCGTGGTCTTGGTCTTCATCGGCACGAAGATGATGCTGATCGACATCTACAAGATCCCGGTCGCCGTTTCCCTGGCGGTGGTGGTGGGCATTCTGGCCGTGACCATGTTCTGGAGCGTGCGCACCTCGTCCAGCCGGTCGAGCGCCAAACAGGTAAGCTAAAGGGTTCGGAGCCCCACTCTCGGGGCTCCGCTTCCCGCCCATGCAGATCGAAACCCTGCGCCGGCGTCTGCGGGCGCTGGGTGCCAATCCCCGTCACGAATACCGCGTCCTGCGGCTTTGGTCTCAGGCCAAGCCGCAAGACGATGGCCCGCGGCCGATCGAGAACTTCCTGCCGGCATCACTGCGCGCCGCTTTGCCGGAAATCACACGCGATCTGGCCGCGCTGGCGACGCTGCACGCCGAACATCCCGGTGAGGACGGGTCGCGGCGCCAGGTCGTGGCGCTGGCCGATGGTCAGTTGGTGGAGAGCGTGCTCATGCCCACGGCGGACTCTCGACAGCGCACCCCCACGCTGTGCGTTTCCACCCAAGTGGGCTGTGCCGTGGGCTGCGTCTTTTGCATGACCGGTCGCACGGGCTTGATCCGTCAGCTCGGTAGCGCCGAGATCGTCGCCCAGGTGGCCCTGGCCCGCGCCCGTGCCACCGTGCGCCGCGTCGTCTTCATGGGCATGGGCGAACCGGCGCACAACCTGGACAACGTGCTCGAGGCCATCGATCTGCTGGGCACAGCGGGGGACATCGGGCACAAGAACCTGGTGTTCTCCACGGTGGGTGATCCGCGGGTGTTCGAGGCCTTGCAAAGCCGGTGCGCCGACCAGGTGCGCCCCGCCCTGGCCCTGTCACTTCACACCACGCGGGCCGACTTGCGCGCGCAGCTGCTGCCGCGTGCGCCGCGCCTCACGCCCGAGGAGCTGGTGGACGCGGGTGAGCGTTACGCGCGGCTCACCGACTACCCCATCCAGTACCAATGGACGCTGCTCGAAGGTATCAATGACGGCGACGAGGAAATCGAGGGGCTGGTGCGCCTGCTGCAGGGCAAGTACGCCATACTCAATCTCATTCCCTACAACGCGGTGGACGACCTGCCTTACCGGCGTCCCGCGCGGGAAGCCGCGGTGGCCATGGCGCGCCGACTGCACCAGCGCGGCATCCTGACCAAGCTGCGCCAGTCGGCCGGGCAGGACGTGGACGGTGGCTGTGGTCAATTGCGCGCGCGTGCCGTTCAAGCAGAGCCCCGCCCAACACGCCGCGTGATTCCGGTCGAGGCCGCCTGAACCCCTACAGAAAGTTCCCATGCAAGGTATTCGACGCAAGATCGTCTATGTCGGTCTCTACGAGGCCATCGCCATCGCTATATGCACCGTGGGTTTCGCCCTGGCCTCGGGCCAAGGTGTCGGGCGCGCCAGCGCGCTGTCCGTGGCCTGCTCGGTCACGGCGGTGCTCTGGAACCTTGTGTTCAACCATGCCTTTGAGCGTTGGGAGTCCCGCCAGTCGGTGCGCGGTCGGGGCCTTGCGCGGCGCGTGGTACATGCGCTCATGTTCGAGGGCGGCTTGGTGCTGATGCTGGTGCCCTTGATCGCCTGGTGGTTGGACGTCGGCCTGTGGCACGCCTTGGTGATGGATTTGGGGCTGGTGCTGTTCTTTCTGGGCTACACCTTCGCCTTCACCTGGGCCTTCGACAAAGTGTTCGGCCTGCCGGCCACTGCCGCCCCTTAAAATCGCGCATCCTCCAAGGAGCGTTGCAGCGCACGCCATGTGCGTCAGGCTTGGAGCCTACTTTCCGCAACGACGCTCACCTGACCCCGTCTTTTCGCAGGTGAGCCGTGTCTGAAGTCTCTCTTCCTCCTTTGAAGTTGTCCGGCCTGGAGCCCCTGGCCATCGGACCGGGCTCGCTCTTCGTCAACATTGGCGAGCGCACCAACGTCACGGGCTCCAAGGCCTTTGCCCGCATGATCCTGAACGGCCAGTTCGAGGAAGCCCTGGCTGTCGCGCGTCAGCAGGTCGAGAACGGCGCCCAGGTGATCGACGTCAACATGGACGAGGCCATGCTCGACAGCCAGGCCGCCATGGTGCGTTTCCTGAACCTGATCGCCAGCGAACCCGACATCGCTCGTGTTCCGGTGATGATCGACAGCTCCAAATGGAGCGTGATCGAGGCGGGCCTGCGCTGCATTCAGGGCAAGGGCATCGTCAACTCCATCTCCATGAAGGAGGGCGTGGACGAGTTCAAACGCCAGGCGCGGCTGATCAAGCGTTATGGCGCCGCCACGGTGGTCATGGCCTTCGACGAAAAGGGCCAGGCCGACACCTATGCGCGCAAGGTCGAGATCTGCGAGCGGGCCTACCGCATCCTGGTGGACGAGGTGGACTTTCCGGCCGAGGACATCATCTTCGATCCCAACATCTTCGCCATTGCCACCGGCATCGAGGAACACAACAACTACGCGGTCGACTTCATCGAGGCCACGCGCTGGATCAAGCACCACCTGCCTGGCGCGAAGGTCAGCGGCGGCGTCTCCAACGTGTCGTTCAGCTTCCGCGGCAACGAGCCGGTGCGCGAGGCCATTCACACGGTGTTCCTCTACCACGCCATCAAGGCCGGCATGGACATGGGCATCGTCAACGCCGGCATGGTGGGCGTGTATGACGATCTGGACCCGGTGCTGCGCGAGCGTGTCGAGGACGTGGTGCTCAACCGCCGAGAGGACGCCGGTGAGCGCCTGGTCGAGATCGCCGAGAGCGCCAAGGGCGCAGCCAAGGACGAAGGCAAGAAGAACGAATGGCGAGCCCTGCCCGTGGCCCAACGCCTGAGTCACGCCTTGGTGCATGGCATCACCGAGCACATCACCGAGGACACCGAGGAGGTCTACCGCGAGATTCTGGCCAAGGGCGGTCGGCCGCTGCACGTGATCGAAGGCCCGCTGATGGACGGCATGAACATCGTGGGCGACCTGTTCGGCGCGGGCAAGATGTTCCTGCCCCAAGTGGTCAAGAGCGCGCGGGTGATGAAGCAGGCCGTGGCCCACCTCGTGCCCTACATCGAGGAAGAAAAGCGCCAGCAGGAAGCCGCGGGCCAGGACGTGAGCGCGCGCGGCAAGATCGTCATCGCCACCGTCAAGGGCGACGTGCACGACATCGGCAAGAACATCGTCACCGTCGTGCTCCAGTGCAACAACTACGACGTGGTCAACATGGGCGTGATGGTGCCCGCCCATGAAATCCTGGCCAAGGCCAAGGCCGAGTCGGCCGACATCATTGGCCTGTCGGGCCTGATCACGCCCAGCTTGGAAGAAATGCAGTACGTCGCGGCCGAGATGCAGAAGGACGAGCACTTCCGCAGTCGCAAGACGCCCCTGCTGATCGGCGGCGCCACCACCAGCCGGGTGCACACCGCCGTCAAGATCGCGCCGCATTACGAAGGCCCCGTGGTGTACGTGCCCGACGCCTCGCGCAGCGTGAGCGTGGCTCAGGGGCTGCTGGGTGAGCAAGCCCAAAACTACATCGCCGAGGTGCAAGCCGACTATGAGCAGGTGCGGCGCTTGCACGCGGGCAAGAAGCAGACGCCGCTGTGGCCGCTGGAACAGGCCCGTGCCAACAAGACCCCCATCGCCTGGAGTGGCTACACGCCGGTGAAGCCCAAGTTCATCGGCCGCCGCGTCTTCAAGAACTTCGACCTGGCCGAGCTGGCCCGTTACATCGACTGGGGCCCCTTCTTCCAGACCTGGGACTTGGCCGGCGCCTATCCGGCCATCCTGGATGACGAGGTCGTGGGTGAACAAGCCCGCAAGGTCTACGCCGATGGGCAGGCCATGCTGCAGAAGATCATCACGGGCCACTGGCTGACGGCCAGCGCCGTGCTGGGCCTGTACCCCGCGCAGAGCATCAATGAAGACGACATCGCGCTCTACACCGACGAAAGCCGGACGCACGAGGCGCTGGTCTGGTACGGCCTGCGTCAGCAGACCGAGAAACAGGAAGTCGACGGGGTGATGCGTCCCAGCCGCGCCCTGGCCGACTTCGTCGCGCCGCGCGACAGCGGCGTGGCCGACTACGTGGGCCTGTTCGCCGTCACGGCGGGCCTGAACATCGAGAAGAAGGAACAGGCCTTTATGGCCGCCCACGACGACTACAGCGCCATCATGCTCAAGGCCCTGGCCGACCGACTGGCCGAGGCCTTCGCCGAATGCCTGCACCAGCGCGTGCGCACCGACCTCTGGGGCTATGCCGTGCAGGAAGCCTTGAGCAACGAGGACATGATCGCCGAGAAGTACCAGGGCATCCGCCCCGCGCCGGGTTACCCGGCCTGCCCGGACCACAGCGTCAAGCGAGAGATGTTCGAGCTGCTGCACTGCGAGGAGATCGGCATGGGCCTGACCGAGAGCCTGGCCATGACGCCCGCCGCCAGTGTGTCGGGCTTTTACCTCGCGCACCCCGAGGCCCAGTACTTCAACGTCGGACGCATCGGCGAGGACCAGTTGCAAGACCAGGCCCGGCGCCGCGGCCTGAGTGAGCAGACCTTGCAACGGCTGCTGGCTCCCAATCTCTAAGCTGCAGGCGTGTCCGCTTGCGCGGGCATGCAAGGTGGACGGATTCGAACTCGACCCCGAGCCTGAATGGCTGAGGTTGGCACGCCTTGTGCTGAATGGATCGCACCTTTCCTAGCACAGGCTTGTCTATACAGCAAGATGGTGCAGGTCCGCATGGAAACCGCCCCAGGCTGGGGCAACATACACCGGACCGGTGCTAAGTCTTGGCGCGAAAGCGTCTGGGGACGATGGGGTGAACGTTTCAGTACGCCCCATCTTGTATAGACAGGTTGGGTCGGCGTGACCTCTGGGCCGGGTTTCGTGCCGCGCGAGCGGTCCTTCATTTCTCAGGCAAAGGAAATTTGTATGCGCAAGTCCCTCGTGAAATCCGCAGCCCTCTGGGCCTCGGCCCTGCTGCTTGCCAGCGCCGCTCAAGCGCAGGACACCAAGATCGCCCTCGGCATGTCGGGCTGGACGGGTTTTGCCCCGCTGACCCTGGCCGACAAAGCCGGCATCTTCAAGAAGAACGGCCTGGACGTGGAAATCAAGATGATTCCGCAGAAGGACCGCCACCTGGCCCTGGCCGCCCAAGCCATCCAGTGCGCCGCCACGACGGTGGAGACCCACGTCGCCTGGAACACCAATGGCGTGCCCATCGTGCAGATCTTCCAATTGGACAAGTCCTATGGCGCCGACGGCCTGGCCGTGCGCAACGACATCAAGAGCATCGCCGAACTCAAAGGCAAGACCGTGGGCGTGGACGCACCCGGCACCGCCCCCTATTTCGGCCTGGCCTGGATGCTGAGCAAGAACGGCCTGTCCATGAAGGACGTCAAGACCGTCACGCTGTCGCCCCAGGCTTCGGCCCAGGCCTTCGTCACCGGCCAGAACGACGCCGCGATGACTTACGAGCCCTACCTCTCGACCGTGCGCGCCAACCCGGCCGCGGGCAAGATCCTCGCGACCACGCTCGACTACCCCATGGTGATGGACACGGTCGGCTGCGCCCCCGATTGGCTCAAGGCCAACCCCAAGGCCGCTCAGGCCCTGGCCAACTCTTACTTCGAGGCGCTGGAGATGATCAAGGCGGACCCAACCAAGGCCAACGAGATCATGGGCTCGGCCGTCAAGCAGACCGGCGAGGCCTTCGCCAACTCCTCCAAGTTCCTGCGCTGGCGGGACAAGGCGGCGAACCAGAAGTTCTTCGCGGGTGATCTGCAGGCCTTCATGAAAGACGCCGCGGCCATCCTGCTGGAAGCCGGCGTGATCCGCAAGCTGCCGGACAACTACGACGCCATGTACGACACCCGCTTCATCAAGTAAAGCCATGACCCTGCCTCCCGTCATGCCGGCCATGCCCAGGCGTCACCGCCGCGGCCTGGCGCCCCTGCAGCCTGTCAGCGCGCGCGCGCGCTGGATGCTGGGCCTGGGCTTCTTCGTCGTGTTCTTCGGTGTCTGGGCCTTCTTCACGCTCGGCGGTTATGTCTCATCCACCTTCCTGGCCAGTCCGCTGACCATGGCTCGGGAAGGCTGGCTGCTGTTCACCGAGTTCAACTTCATCCACGACATCGGCATGACGGTGTGGCGGGTCTTCGGTGGCTTCCTGTTGGCGGCCGTGATCGCGGTGCCCCTGGGCATCGCGATGGGCGCGCACAAGGGCGTCGAAGCCTTTCTCGAACCCTTTGTGTCGTTCTGCCGTTACCTGCCGGCCTCGGCTTTCATTCCGCTGCTCATCCTTTGGGCGGGCATCGGCGAGCTGCAGAAGGTGCTGGTCATCTTCATCGGCTCGGTGTTCCAGATCGTGCTCATGGTCGCGGTCACCGTGGGCGCGGCCCGCAAGGACCTGGTCGAGGCGGCCTACACCCTGGGCGCCAGTCACAAAGGCATCGTCCAGCGGGTGCTGATCCCCGGCGCGGCGCCCGACATTGCCGAGACCCTGCGTCTGGTGCTGGGCTGGGCCTGGACCTACGTCATCGTGGCCGAGCTGATTGGCTCGTCCTCGGGCATCGGCCACATGATCACCGACAGCCAGGCCTTGCTCAACACGGGCCAGATCATCTTCGGCATCATCGTGATCGGGCTGATCGGCCTCATTTCCGATTTCGCCTTCAAGGCCCTCAACCGCCGCCTGTTCGCCTGGAGTTCGCTGTGAGTGCCTCGGCCCATTCATCCAACACCTCGTCCGTGAAGCTGTCCATCCAGGGCGTCTCGCGCGTCTTTACCAGCCCCCAGGGCACTCAGACCCAGGCGCTCACGCCCATCGACTTCGAGGTGCGCGAGAACGATTTCGTCACCATCCTCGGCCCCTCGGGCTGCGGCAAATCCACGCTGCTGCGCATCGTCGCGGGCCTGGACCAGCCCAGCACCGGCCAGGTGCTGCTGGACGGCCAGCCGGTCGAAGGGCCGGGCGCCGACCGCGGCATGGTGTTCCAGAGCTACACCCTGTTTCCCTGGCTCACCATCGAGCAAAACATCCGTTTCGGCCTGCGCGAGCGCGGCCTGCCCGAGGCGCAGCAGAAGGAACGTTCCGACTACTTCATCGCCAAGGTGGGCCTGCGCGGTTTCGAGCAGCACTTCCCCAAGCAGCTCTCCGGCGGCATGCAGCAGCGCACCGCCATCGCGCGCGCGCTGGCCAATGACCCCAATATCCTGCTGCTGGACGAACCTTTCGGCGCGCTGGACAACCAGACCCGCGTGCTGATGCAGGAGCTGCTGCTCGGAATCTGGGAGTCGGCGCAGAAGACCGTGCTCTTCGTGACCCACGACATCGACGAAGCCATCTTCATGGCCAACCGAGTGGCCGTGTTCAGCGCGCGCCCCGGCCGCATCAAGACCGAGATCGCGGTGGACTTTCCGCACCCACGCCACTACACGGTCAAGACCTCGCCCGAGTTCATGGCCATCAAGGCGCGCCTCACCGAGGAAATTCGCGCCGAATCCATGGCCGCCGCCGAGCACTGAACTCTTTGAACCGCATGTCACGTTCCGCCGCCCCCTCTCGTCCACGCGCTCCCGCCGCCGCCAGCTCGGTCGCGCTCTACCAACAGGTCAAGGACTACATCGCCCGCAAGATCCAGGACGGCAGCCTGCGTCCTGGCGACCGCCTGCCCTCGGAGCACGAACTGGTGGCGCATTTCGGCATCGCGCGCATGACGGTCAACCGTGCCCTGCGTGAGCTGACCGAGCAGGGCCGCATCGTGCGCGTGGCGGGCGTGGGCAGCTTCGTCGCCGAAGCCAAGCCGCAGTCCACCTTGCTGCAGATCGCCAACCTGGGCAGCGAGATCCGCGCGCGCGGTCATGACTACCGTTGCGACATGCTGGTGGTGGAGCGCGTCGCGGCGGCGCTGGACATCGCGGCCGCACTGGACGTGCGCACCGGTGAATCGGTGTTCCATTCGGTCTGCGTGCACTTCGAGGACGGCCTGCCCATCCAGCTCGAAGACCGCTACGTCAACGCGCGCGTGGTGCCCGACTACGGCCAACAGGATTTCCGCCAGCAGCAGCCTTCGGAATACCTGGTGCGCAACGTGCCCTTCGACGAAATTGAGCATGTGGTCGACGCGGTGCTGCCCACGGCCGAGCAAGCCCAGCACCTTCAGATGCCCGCCACCCAGCCCTGCCTGCTGTTGACCCGCCGAACCTGGACCCGCAGCACGCCCGTGACCCTGGTGCGCTGCCTGCATCCGGCCAACCGCTACCGGCTGGGCAGCCGTTACCACGCCGACGGCAACCCCGTGTACACCTGAAGCGGCAGAGCCGTGCTTCGCTCATTTGCGTCCGTATTCACGCCCGTACTTGTCTAGACAGGAATGCCATGACCACCCAACCAACGCCGTCCATCCTCACGCTCACGCCCGGCGACGTGCCGCTTGCCCACTGGCGCGCCATCTACCGGGGGGCGGTACCGCGCCTGGACGCCGCCTGCGCCGCTGCCGTGGCCGCCAGCGCCGACACCGTGGCGCGCATCGTCGCGCGCGGTGAACCGGTCTATGGCATCAACACCGGCTTTGGCAAGCTGGCCAGCGTGCGCATTCCCGCCGAGGATTTGGAAACCCTGCAGCGCAACATCGTGCTCTCGCACGCGGCCGGCGTGGGTGAGGCCACGCCGCTGCCGATCACGCGGCTGATGATGGCGCTCAAGCTGGTCAGCCTGGCCCAGGGGGCCTCGGGCATCCGCCCCGCGACCCTGGCCTTGCTCGAAGCCATGCTGGCGCGCGGTGTGATCCCGGTGGTGCCAGCCCAGGGTTCGGTCGGTGCGTCGGGTGACCTCGCGCCGCTGTCGCACATGACGGCCGTGATGATCGGCGTGGGCGAGGCCGACACACCGAGTGGCCGATTGCCTGCCGCTCAGGCCCTCGCCAGCGTGGAGCTGGCCCCCGTCACGCTCGGGCCCAAGGAAGGACTGGCCTTGCTCAATGGCACGCAGTTCTCCACGGCCAATGCGTTGGCCGGATTGTTCGAGGCCGAGCGCCTGTTTCAGTCGGCCTTGTTGACCGGGGCTTTGGCCACCGATGCCGCCAAGGGTTCCGACGCGCCCTTCGACCCGCGCATTCATGCGCTGCGCAAGCACCGGGGCCAGATCGCCACCGCCGAGGCGCTGCGCCAGTTGCTGGCGGGCAGTGCCATCCGCGCCTCGCACCTGCAAGGCGACGAGCGCGTGCAAGACCCGTACTGCCTGCGCTGCCAGCCGCAGGTCATGGGCGCCTGCCTGGACCTGCTGCACCACGCGGCTTCCTTGCTGGAGACCGAGGCCAACGGCGTGTCCGACAACCCGCTGATCTTCAGCAATGACCAGGGTGGCGAGGCGCTGTCGGGCGGCAACTTCCACGCCGAGCCCGTGGCCTTCGCGGCCGACATGATCGCCATGGCGATTTGTGAAATCGGCTCGCTGGCCGAGCGTCGCATCGCCATGCTGGTGGACCCGGCGCTCTCGGGCCTGCCCGCCTTCCTCACGCCCAAGCCGGGCCTGAATTCGGGGTTCATGATTCCGCAGGTCACGGCCGCGGCCTTGGTGTCAGAGAACAAGCAACGCGCCTACCCGGCCAGTGTCGACTCCATCCCCACCTCGGCCAACCAGGAAGACCATGTGTCGATGGCCGCGCATGGCGCGCGTCGCCTCTTGCCCATGGTCGAGAACGCCATGGCCGTGATCGCCATCGAGTGGTTGTGCGCGGCGCAGGGCTGCGACTTCCACGCGCCGCTGCAGACCAGCGCGCCCTTGACCGCGGTGCGCCAGTTGCTGCGCCAGCAGGTGCCGCACCTCGACGATGACCGCCACATCACGCCGGACTTGCAGGCCGCCATCGCCCTGGTGCGCAGCGGTTCCTTGGTCCAGGCGGTTGCGGTCCCGGTCTTGCCCTCGGTGGCTTGAGCGCGCGCCCATCGAGACCGTTCCTTCGTTTCCACCCCTTCCAAGATCTTCTGTCCCAGGAGCTTCCCATGACCACCTCCACCGACCCTCGCCTGGACCCGACCCGCGTGATCCGCGCCCCGCGCGGCAACACCTTGCATTGCAAGAACTGGATCACCGAGGCGGCCTACCGCATGATCCAAAACAACCTGGACCCCGACGTGGCCGAGAACCCGCAGGCCCTGGTGGTCTACGGCGGCATCGGCCGCGCCGCGCGCAACTGGGAATGCTTTGACCAGATCCTGGCCTCGCTCAAGGACCTGAACGACGACGAATCACTGCTTGTTCAGTCGGGCAAGCCGGTGGGTGTCTTCAAGACCCACGCCCACGCGCCGCGCGTGCTGATCGCCAATTCCAACCTCGTGCCCAAGTGGGCCCACTGGGAGCACTTCAATGAGCTGGACCGCAAGGGCCTGTTCATGTACGGCCAGATGACGGCGGGCAGCTGGATCTACATCGGTGGCCAGGGCATCGTGCAAGGCACCTTCGAGACCTTCGTCGAGGCCGGGCGCCAGCACTACAACAACGACCTCTCGGGCAAGTGGATCTTGACGGCCGGCCTGGGCGGCATGGGCGGCGCGCAAACCTTGGCCGGTGTGCTGGCCGGTGCCTGCGTGCTGGCCATCGAATGCCAGCAAAGCAGCATCGACTTCCGCCTGCGCACCCGCTACGTGGACAAGCAGGCCAAGGACATCGACGACGCGCTCGCGCTGATCGAGCACCACACGGCCAAGAAGGAAGCGGTCTCCATCGCGCTGCTGGGCAACGCCGCCGAGGTGCTGCCCGAGCTGGTGCGTCGCGCCAAGGCGGGCGGCCCGAATGCGATCAAGCCCGACATCGTGACCGACCAGACCTCGGCCCACGACCTGATCAACGGTTACCTGCCGCCGGGCTGGACCGTCGCGCAGTGGAAGACCGCGCAGCGCGACCCGGCCCAGCATGCCACGCTCAAGGCCGCCGCCGCCAAAGGCTGCGCGGTGCATGTGCAAGCCATGTTGGACTTCCAGGCCATGGGCATTCCGACGGTGGACTACGGCAACAACATCCGCCAGGTCGCCTTCGACGAGGGCTTGAAGAACGCCTTCGATTTCCCCGGTTTCGTGCCGGCCTACATCCGCCCGCTGTTCTGCGAGGGCAAGGGGCCGTTCCGCTGGGTTGCGCTTTCGGGCGACCCCGAGGACATCTACAAGACCGACGCCAAGCTCAAGGAACTGTTCCCGCACAACAAGCACATGGTGCGCTGGCTGGACATGGCGCGCGAGCGCATTGCCTTCCAGGGCCTGCCCGCGCGCATCTGCTGGCTGGGCTTGGGCGAGCGCCACATCGCGGGTCTGGCCTTCAACGAGATGGTGAAGAAGGGTGAACTCAAGGCCCCCATCGTGATCGGCCGGGACCACCTGGACACCGGCTCGGTCGCCAGCCCCAACCGCGAGACCGAGGGCATGAAGGACGGCACCGACGCCGTGAGCGACTGGCCGCTGCTCAACGCCTTGCTCAACACTGCGGGCGGCGCCAGCTGGGTCAGCCTGCACCACGGCGGCGGCGTGGGCATGGGCTACTCGCAGCACGCGGGCATGGTGATCGTGGCCGACGGCAGCGATGCGGCAGCCGAGCGCCTGGCGCGCGTGCTGGTCAACGACTGCGGCTCGGGCGTGATGCGCCATGCCGACGCGGGCTACGAACTGGCGATCGAGACCGCCAAGAAGTTTGGCCTGAAGCTGCCGATGTTGCGCTGAAGCGCCGCATCCAAATGCCGCTTCCAAACGCCGCATGTGGGTGCCTTGAACTCAGCGCCTTGATTCGTACCGCCCCGACCTGATTCGCGCCATGCCTGTCCATCTCTTCGACCGCCAGCAATTGCCCGCCACGCCGTGGAAAAACGGTGGCGGTGTCACGCGCGAAATCGTGTGCCAACCGCCGGGCGCGGGCATGGACGCGTTCGACTGGCGCGTCAGCATCGCCCACATCGCCAGCGATGGACCGTTCTCGCGGTTCGAGCAGGTGGACCGCGTGATCACCTTGCTCGAAGGCGCGGGCGTGCGCTTGCACAGCCATGACGGCGCCGTGGACCACCGGCTGGACCGGCCCTGGGAGCCGTTCGCCTTTCCCGGCGAAGCGCCAGTGCAAGGCGATCTGATCGCGGGCGACTGCCATGACTTCAACGTCATGACCCGACGCGGTCGTTGCCGCGCGCAGGTGGTGGTGGTCCGCGAAGCCGTGTCGCTGCCGCCCACGGACGCAGGGCTGTTGATGGTGTTGGCGGGACACTGGCAGTTGGCAGGCGCTTCGAACGCGCCGCGCGACGCCACGGCGCCGAGTGCCCACGTCCCCGAGGGGCGGCGAGCCGACCAAGGTGCCGACACGGATGCCAACACGGGGGTCACTTGGACGCTCGCCACCCACCACGGCCTGTGGTGGCACGATGGCGGTGGGCCCGTGCACCTGCGGCCCGCAGTGCAACATGGCCTGGCGGCCTTGCTGGCCGTGTCCATCGAATGGGAGCACGCATGAACATCCAGGAATTGCCCAGTGCCGACGGTGTCTGGACCGATCTCACCCTGGCGCCCGAAGCCTGCGGGCCGGGCTCGGCCGCGCTGCCCGATGCGGCCTTGGTCGTCGGCGAGGGCCATATCCGTTGGCTGGGCGCGCGTGCCGATCTGCCCGCCGAGTACGCAACCCTGCCGCGCCACGACGCACAGGGCGCCTTGGCCACGCCGGGCTTGGTGGACTGCCACACCCACCTGGTCTATGGCGGCCAGCGCGCCAATGAATTCGCCATGCGACTGGCCGGTGCGAGCTATGAAGACGTGGCCCGCGCTGGAGGGGGCATCGTCTCCAGCGTGCGCGCCACGCGGGCCGCAAGCGATGACGAGTTGCTAACGCAGACCGCGCCGCGCCTGCAGGCGCTGCTGGACGAAGGCGTCTGCGCCATCGAGATCAAGTCGGGCTACGGCTTGAGCCTCGAACACGAACGCACCCAGCTGCGCGTCGCGCGTCGCTTGGGCGAACAGTTCGGCGTCACGGTACGCACCACCTTCCTCGGCGCTCACGCCCTGCCGCCCGAATACGCGGGCCGCAGCCAGGCCTACATCGATCTCGTCTGCCAGGAGATGATGCCGGCCCTGGCCGCCGAGGGCCTGATCGACGCGGTGGATGTGTTCTGCGAGCGCATCGCCTTCACGCTGGCCGAGACCGAGCAGGTGTTCCGCGCTGCCCAGGCCCTGGGCCTACCCGTCAAGCTGCATGCCGAGCAGTTGTCGGACATGGGCGGCGCGGCGCTGGCCGCGCGCTACGGCGCTCTGTCTTGTGATCACATCGAACACCTGAGCGCCGAAGGCATCGCGGCCATGCGGCAAGCAGGCACCGTGGCCGTGCTGTTGCCCGGCGCGTACTACTTTTTGCGTGACACGCACCTGCCGCCCGTCGCAGCACTCCGCGAGGCGGGCGTGCCCATGGCCGTGTCCACCGACCACAACCCTGGCACGTCGCCCACGCTCAGCCTGCTCTTGATGATGAACATGGCCTGCACCCTGTTCCGCCTGACCGTGCCCGAGGTGCTGGCCGGGGTAACCCGCCACGCGGCCCAGGCCCTGGGCTTGCAGCACAGCCACGGCACACTGGCCGTGGGGCGGTCGGCCAACTTCGTGCTCTGGCCCGTGCAGGACGCGGCCGAGCTGGCCTACTGGCTGGGCCACAAGCCGCGCTGCGTGATCGTGCGTCAGGGGCGTCGGGTCCGTGCGACGTCGCACGACTCGGCAAGCCTGAGGCCCTGACCCTCGACAGTAAGAGCCCAACGATGTCCTCAAGTCGCTTGCTTGAAGAACTGACGGCCACCCTCGGCGCGGACCTCGTGCTGCCCGGCCCCGAGGTGCCCGAGAGTTACCACACGGACTGGAGCGGCGCGCCGCCCGTGTGCCCGCTGGCATTGGTACGACCCCGCGACACACAGCAGGTCAGCGCGTTGATGCGCCTGTGCAGCGCGCACCGCATGCCCGTGGTGCCGCAAGGTGGACGCACCGGCCTGGCGGGCGGGGCCGTGCCCGTGCCCGGCTGCGTCGTGCTGTCGCTCGAACGCATGCAGGCCATCGAGCAGATCGATGCCCGCACCGCTGTCCTCCAGGCCCAAGCCGGTGCGACCTTGCAGGCCGTGCAGGACGCGGCGCTATCCGTGGGCCTGCAGTTTGGCGTGGACCTGGGCGCGCGCGGCAGTTGCCAGATCGGCGGCAACGTCGCCACCAATGCCGGGGGCAATGGCGTGCTGCAGTTCGGCATGCTGCGCGAGCAGGTGCTGGGGCTGGAAGTGGTGCTGGCCGATGGCACGGTGCTGCCCATGCTGCGTCCGATGATCAAGAACAACACGGGCTACGACCTCAAGCAGTTTTTCATCGGCGCCGAAGGCACGCTGGGTATCGTCACGCGCGTGCTGCTGCGCTTGCGGCCCCGGCCCGGCGCGCGCACCACGGCCCTGCTGGCCTTGCCGCATTTCGACGCTGCGCTGGATGCGTTGGCCCGTCTGCAGGCGCGCTTCGGCAACGGCGTCGCGGCGTTTGAGTTGATGTGGAACGACTTCGTGCAGACCTCGCTGGCGTGGCAGCAGTTGCAGCCGCCTTTTGCGCAGCCCCATCCCTTGCTGGCCCTGGTTGACCTCGACGGACGCGACGACGACAGCTTGCGCGCAGCGGTGGAGGCCGTGTTGGACGAAGCCCTGCAAGCGGGCGAGGCGGTCGATGCCGTGCTGGCCCAGTCAGCCGCGCAAGCGCGTTCCTTGTGGAAGCTGCGCGAGGCCCCGGCCGAGTTCTCGACCCGGCTGCACCCACCGATCAATTTCGACGTCAGCCTGCCCCAGGCCGACATCGGCCGTTTTGCCGAAGTCTGCCGCGCGGCCCTCGACGCACGCTGGCCCGGTCACCACACGCTCTTCTTCGGCCACATCGGCGACAGCAACCTGCATGTCACCACCGACGGCGCGAGCATCGGTCACCAGACCGAGCTTCTGGAGGAACTGCTGTACGAACTCGTCGCGCGTTACCAGGGCAGTGTTTCGGCCGAGCATGGCATTGGCTTGCACAAGAAGCCTTATCTGGGTCTCAGCCGCACGCCCCAAGAACTGGCGACCATGCGCGCCGTCAAGCAGGCGCTGGACCCGCTGAACCTGCTCAACCCCGGAAAGATCTTCGGCCTATGACCGCTTCCCCCACTGCCACGCCCACAGTTGCGTCCGACCGGCTCTTGTCCCTGGCCCGACCGCAGGCGCGCGGCCTGCCGGACTACAACGCCGGCCTGTCGCCCACCGTCGTGCGTCAGCGTTACCACTTGCCGCCCGAGCAACCCTTGGCCTGCCTGGCCAGCAACGAAAACCCTTTTGGCCCGAGTCCCGCCGTGGCCCGGGTGCTGGCTGAGCTGGCCCTGAGCGGTGAGATCAGCCGCTACCCCGACGCGCGTTGCTCGGCCTTGCGCGCGGCCATCGCCCAAGGCCTGAATGTCGCGCCCGAGCGCCTGGTGTTCGGCAACGGTTCGGAAGATCTGCTCAAGCTGCTGTGTGAGGTCTTCTTGCAGCCGGGTGACCGTGTGCTGACCCAACGCCCCGCCTTCGGCTTGCACGAAATCTATCCCCGCATGATGGGCGCGGACCTTGAACTGCTCGACTTGACCGAAGCCATGGCCTTCGATGTCGACGCCTGGTGCGCGGCCTTGGCACGCGGCCCCAAGCTGGCCTTCGTGCCCAACCCCTCGAACCCCGTGGGCTGCGCCTTCGACCGCGCTGCGATGACGCGTTTGCTCGCCGCGACGCCCGACCACACCGTGTTGGTCGTGGACGAGGCTTACTACGAGTACGCTCGCCTGCAGGCCAACTATCCCGAGGTCTTGGAACTGCTGCAAGCGCGCCACGGGCCGTGGATCGTGCTGCGCACCTTCTCCAAGGCCTGGGGCCTGGCCGGTCTGCGCGTGGGCTATGGCGTCGCTCGAGACGCGGGGCTGGTGGCCCTGCTCGACAAAGTGCGCTCGCCCTTCAATGTCAATCACGTCGCGCAATGTGCCGCGCTGGCGGCCTGGAACGACTCCGTGCACATGCAGGCCAGCGTGGCCCGCACCGTGCAGCTGCGCGAGGCGCTGGCCGCGCGCCTGCGTGCGCGCGCGCAGCCCGGCCAGCCTGGGCATCCGTTCGCGGGCCTGCGCATCGCGCCCTCGGCGGCCAACTTCCTCTTCCTGGACTTGGGCCGCCCCAGCGCGCCGGTGGCCGAGGCCTTGCTGGCCCGGGGCGTGATCGTCAAACCCTGGAAGGAGCCGGGGTTCACAAACTGTCTGCGCGTGTCCATCGGCAGCGAAGACGACAACCTGCGTTTTGTCCAGGCGCTGGTGCAGGTCGTCACGCAGGCCCTGGACGCTACTGTGGAGCCCACCCATGGCCATGCCCAAACCGCCTGAAGCCCAGCCCTCTTCGATCCAACCCGCACGGGCGCTGTTCGCCACGGACGCCCTCCTGCCCGGGGGCTGGGCGCGCGACGTGCTGCTGCAATGGGACGCTGCTGGGGTCTTGACCACCGTGCTGCCCGGCAGCCATCGGCCACACGGCGTCACTCAGGCCAGCGGCCCCGTGTTGCCTGGCTTGCCCAATCTGCATTCGCACGCCTTCCAGCGTGCCATGGGCGGACTGACCGAATACCGCGCCACCGCACAAGACAGTTTCTGGAGCTGGCGCGAGCTGATGTACCGACTGGCAGGCGCGCTCACGCCCGAGCAATTGGAGGCCGTGGCCACGGGCCTCTACGTGGAGATGCTGGAAGCGGGCTACACCCACGTTTGCGAGTTCCACTACGTGCACCACGACCGGGATGGTCAGGCTTACGCCGACGACGCCACGCTGTCACTCTGCCTGCTGCGCGCGGCGCAGACGGCGGGCATCGGTCTCACCTTGTTGCCCGTGCTCTACCAGACCAGCGGCTTCGGCGGCACGCCACCGAGCCAAGGTCAGCGCCGCTTCATTCGATCCACCGACAACATGCTCACGCTGCTGGACCGCCTGCGCCCGTTGTGCGCGGCGCAGGGCGCGCGCCTGGGCCTGGCGCCGCACTCGCTGCGTGCCGTGCCGCCCGATGCCTTGCGGGCGGCGCTTGAAGGACTGCGTGCCCAAGACCCGACCGCCCCCATCCACATCCACATCGCCGAGCAGACCGGCGAGGTCGAAGCCTGCCTGGCCTGGAGCGGCCAGCGCCCGGTGCAGTGGCTGCTGAACCACGCGCCGGTGGACGCGCACTGGTGCCTGGTGCACGCGACCCACATGGACGCGGACGAATACCGTCGCGCGGCCGCCACCGGCGCGGTCGCAGGCCTGTGCCCGACGACCGAGGCCAATCTGGGTGATGGCATCTTCGATCTACCGCAGTGGCTGGCCGCTGGCGGCCGCTGGGGTGTGGGCTCGGACAGCCACGCCACGGTGAATGCTGCCGAGGAACTGCTGATGCTCGAATACAGCCAGCGTCTCGCCACTCGCCAACGCAATGTGCTGGCCACGGCGGCGCAGCCCCACGTGGCCACGGCCATGACCTTGGCCGCTGTGGCGGGGGGTGCCCAAGCCAGCGGTCACCTGAACGACGGCGCCTTGACGAGCACGGCCGGTCTGACCGTGGGCCAGCGCGCCGACCTGGTGGAGCTGGACGCCGCGCATCCGCTGCTGCAGGGATTGAACACGCCCGAAGACATGCTCTCCGCCCATGTCTTCGCCAGCCACCGCCAATCGGCCATCGCCCGGGTCTGGGCCGGTGGTCAACTGCGCGTGCAAGACGGACAGCATGCGCAAAGCGCCAGCGCCCGCGCGGCTTTCATCGCGGCACGCCGTCAACTTCTGGAGAACACCCGCCCATGAACTTCACCACGAACGAGCCGCCCTTCCGCTTTTGCCAGGGCACGCGTCCCTTGCTGATCTCCATGCCGCACGTGGGCACCCATGTGCCGCCCGCGCTGGCGCAGCGCCTGACCGAGGAAGCGCGTGGCGTGCCCGACACCGACTGGCACCTTGAGCGGCTTTACGACTTCGCCGACGAACTCGGCGCCTCGGTGCTCGTGGCCACGCATTCGCGCTACGTCATCGACCTCAACCGTCCACCGGACGGCAGCAGCCTCTACCCCGGCCGCAGCGTGACCGGTCTGTGCCCGGTGGACACTTTCGACGATACGCCCCTGTACCGCGATCCGGCCGAGCAACCCGACGAGGCCGAGATCGCCGCGCGTCGTGACGCCATCTGGCACCCCTACCACGCGCAGCTGAGCGCCGAACTCGCGCGGCTCAAGGCCGCGCATGGCGTGGCCGCCCTGTGGGACGCGCACTCTATCCGCTCGGTCGTGCCGCGCTTTTTCGAGGGCCGCCTGCCCGACCTCAACCTCGGCACCGCCGACGGCGCCAGCTGCGCCCCGGCCCTGGCCGAACAACTGCTCGCCATCGGCCGCGAGGCCGCGCAAGGCGGCTACAGCGCCGTGCTCAACGGCCGCTTCAAGGGCGGCCACATCACCCGCCAGCACGGCCAGCCCGCGCAGGGCGTGCACGCCATCCAGCTGGAGATGACGCAGGCCAGCTACATGCTGGAGCAACAACCCTTCGACTACCTGCCCGCGAAGGCCGTGGGTATCCAGCCTTACGTCAGGCAGATGTTGGAGGCGGTGTTGGATTACGTCGAGCGGCGGTGACGCCGCAGCCTTGAGTTCAAAGCCTCTGCGCGCGATGTCGTGCTGAGGCGGAGTGACGGAGCTTGGCAAGGCTGTTCAACGTCTCCATGCATGCGCGTGCCACTTCGTTGCCCTTCTTGACGAAGTGCTCACGGAAGAAGCGCTGGTGCTCTTCGTGCTCGTGAAAGTCTCGGGGCGTGAGCACGGCCGAGAAAACGGGCACGGCCGTCTGCAGCTGGACCTGCATCAAACCGTTGATCACCGCGGCGGCGACGAAATCATGGCGGTAGATGCCGCCGTTGACCACCAGGCCGCAGGCGATGATGGCGTCGTAGTCCCCTGACGCGGCGAGCTGGAGCGCGTGCAGTGGAATCTCAAAAGCGCCGGGCACCTGAAAGAGTTCGACCTGCGGCGGTGAGGTTGAACTTCGCGATAGCTCGTCGCGAGCCGCCGTGACCGCGTTGGCGACGATATCTTCATGCCAGCTCGCGCTGAGGATGGCGATGCGCGGCGCATGCAGGTCTGCCTGCTCCGGCACATCGAGAGTGGGGGTTTTGGTGAGGATCTGATTCATGGATGAACTCGCAAAGAGTGAAGGCCAGAATCAGGGCGCACGCGCAACGGCCGGGTGCGCCATGCGGCGTTCCCGGCCTGAGCACGCGATCTCTTTCATCCGGACTGTCACCGTCGGCTCTGGCATCGCACCAGATCTGCTGACCCCGGCTTCCACAAGGGCGGAGGCCGGGCGCTCGCGGGCTTTTGCAGTTGCCTGCAATTACCGCCGGTGGGGAATTGCACCCCGCCCTGAGAACGCTGCCGATCACGAGGATCGGCTTGTGCATTCTAGTGAGGTGTCATGGGTGCCGCGCCAGCGGCTGGGTCCGTACTGTGTCGGATCACAGCATGGCGTGTGCCGACCTCAAGCAACCTCTGCGTGCAGACGAACGCCGAGTGCGCGAGCTACTTTCAGGACGGTCGCGAAGCTCGGGTTGCCGTTTTCGCTCAATGCCTTGTAAAGGCTTTCGCGGCTCAAACCTGCATCCCTTGCGACCTGGGTCATCCCTTTGGCGCGTGCAATATCGCCGAGTGCTCTGGCAATGCCGGCGGCGTCATCAGGCGCCTCAACAAACCATGCATCCAAGTATGCAGCCATCTCTTCAGGCGTGCGCAGTTGTTCCGCCACGTCGTAGCTAAGCGTCCTCGTCTTCTGGGGTGTCTTGGTTCTCGCCATTTCGGTATTCCTACAAGTTTCGGGCGAGCGCAATCGCAGCCTGGATGTCTTGTTGTTGCCTGGACTTGTCTCCACCCGCGAGAAGGACGATCAATTCGCCATTCCTTTCCGTGTAGTAAACCAGGTAGCCCGGTCCTGTATCGAATTTCAGCAAAAAAGTTCGTGTGCCGACACGGTTGATCGCGATTTACCCGTCGGCTCTCAATCGATTAGCCGCTTGTCGTTGAGAGGAGTCCATATACGACGGGTTAATTGTCATTCTCGGTACTTGCCGATTCGAGCCTTGTGACAAGTGGCCCTAACCACTTGGCGGTAGAGACGGGTACTGTTTGTGAGACCAAGAAAAGCGCGAACACGAAGAAAAGCATACCTAGAGTCATGAGCGATCCTAGTTGCTGTAGCGTTACTCCTTTGAGTGCACTGGGGAGCATGAAGAAGGTAAGCGCGAAAAGCGCCATCGCGATAGCCAGTAGCCAGTTGAGTCCCCATTCGAAGCGTGCTGATCGACTGACGACAACACTCAGTTTTCCGCTCTTCATCCTAAGGAGATTTTTTACCCGACAAAGATGGGAGAGTTGTACTTCACCGGCCGATCGATCAACTATGTCCTTGAGCTTTTCTCGAAGTGCTCGGTTCGCCGATATACCAGTGATTTTTTTGAACAGAAGATAGTTGAGTTCTTCCTCAAAAATTGATCGAGAAGCGTCAGTCAGCGCATCAATCTTGAGTGCCTCTTTGACGAACTCCTCTCGCCGTTGCCTGCGGTGTTCGAAGAAGTCAAGAATCGCGCGAAGATTGAAGATGAGGGCCACTGCGACCACGAGGAAGACGATGCCCCAATTCCCCGTCTCGAGAGCTCTCAGCAGTGGATCGAAAAGCATTTCCATCGCGAGTTGGATTCTGGGCCGCCCGAGGTCGCGGCCTTGTTTTTGTGGAGTGGTGTTTTGGGTATCCGCAGCCCCCACTCACTTGTTCTTCATCTTCCCCTTAGGCATCACCGCCGTGGTCGGCGCGACGGGTCGGGTGGACACGGACGAGGATTCCTGCGGCGGGCTCTTGTCTTTCTTGGGTTTCTTCGCCATCTTGTCGTTGCGCTGTACGCCTTTGGGCATGTTGGGCTCCTGTGGGGTTGAGTTCGCGTGATCTTAATTGCCGCGCCTGCGGAATCAAGCCGGCTTGTGTAATTCATTGGCCTGTCGACTCGCATGGTGTTGCGCCCACACCAGCGCCACCAATCCCACCACGCACAGGCCCAGCATCAACCACAAGCCATTGCGGTAGGCGGCGGCCGGGGTCCACATCACGCCCAGCAGCCAGGGCATGGCCGCTCGGCTCAAGGCCTGGGGCAGGCCGAGTGCGCCGTTCAGGCTGGCGGCGTGTTGGCGGTCCACGTACTCGGCCACGGCCGTGCCTTTGACGATGGTGAGCATGCCGTTGCCCAGACCGTAGATGGCCACGAACAACAGCACCAGCCCGATCTGCACGGACAGCGCATGGCCCGCGAAGGGCGCGGCCAGCAGCGGCGCGAGCAGCAGTGTCAGCAAGGCCAGCGGCACAAGGCCGGGGATGAGGCGGTTGACGGTGTGCAGGCTCCAGCGCGCCTCGAAGAAAAAGAGCAGGGCACGCCCCGCGACCTGGACCACGCCGATCAGGGCGGGCGCCAGGATGGCCCAGGTCTCGGGCAAGCCGTAGCCGCGCAGCAGGCTGACCAGGTGCGGCGGGATCGCCGAGGACACGCCCATGAAGAGCACGATGAACAAGCCCACGAGCAGGTAGGGCGCGCTCAGCAGGTGCTGCCGCAGCGTGGGTGGTGGGGTGCTGGCTTGGGACGCGGTGACTTCTTTTTTCTCGAAGTCTTTGCCTGCAGTGGTTCGCGCCTTGGTGGATTGCGCCTGGGCATGGCTGGGTTCCGGCCGGGCCGCATTGCGCAGCACATGCCAGTGGATGGGCACGCAGACCAGCAGGTGCAGAGCGGCCAGCGGCCAGAGCGCGTGGCGCCAACCTAGCACGTGGATGAGCCCGGCGCTCAAGGGGATGAAGACCGTGCTGGCCAACCCGCCCAGGAAGGTGACGATGATGATGGCGCGGCGGAAGTCTTGCGGGTAGCGGCGGATGATCACCGCGAAGACCGGCGGGTACAGCGCCCCGGCCAAGCCCACGCCCAGCAGCAGCCAGACCGCGTAAAAGGCCGCGAGGCCGTCGATCTGGCTGTGCAAGAGCAAGCCCAGGGCCAGCAGCAGCGAGCCGCCGACCATCACGGCGCGCTCATGCCCTCGGTCGATCCATCGGCCCACGGGCCAGGCCAACAGGCCCTCGGCGAGCAGCGCCAGGCTGAAGCCCAGCGAGGTTTGGGCCCGTGTCAGGCCCAGCTCTAGTTCCACCGGTTCCAGCAACAGGCCGAACAGGTAAAACACGCTCCCCCAGCTGATCAATTGGGCCAAGGACAGCCAGCCAATGAAACGGCCGGTGGATGGAGGCGTTGGCGGTTGCGGGGAGGCGGAGGAAAGAGGTGCGCCTGAGGCAGGGGGGTTTTGCGGCGGTGCGCTGCGCGTGGGCATGGGGCTCATTATGATGAGCGCCGCTGCCGAACAGCCGTGCGCGCATGACTCGCGCGCGACGCCAGGCCCGCTCGCCTACGCCGCTTTTTTCTCACACCTCCCCCATGTCCTCACTCAGCGCCTCCACGCGTCGCAGCGTTCTGCTCTTGTCCTGCGCCACGTTTTCCAGCATGGCCGTGCAGCGGCTGTGCGATGCCATGCTGCCCGAGCTGTCGCGTGAATTCAATGTCGGTCTGGCCGAAGCAGCGCGCACCATTTCTTTTTTCGCCGTGGTCTACGGTCTGTGCCAGTTGTTCTACGGGCCGCTGGGCGACCGGCTGGGCAAGTTCCGCGTGGTCACCTGGGCCACGCTGGGTTGCAGCGTGGGTTGCGTGCTGGCCGTGTTTGCGCTGGGCCTGGACATGCTGGTGGCCGCGCGCATGCTCACCGCGCTGGGCGCGGCCGCCATCATTCCGCTGTCCATGGCCTGGATCGGCGACAACGTGCCCTATGCGCAGCGCCAGGAAACCCTGGCCAAGCTGGCGCTTGGCACGACCCTGGGCCTGACCAGCGGGCAGGTGTTCGGCGGCTTGTTCACCGACACCCTGGGTTGGCGCTGGGCCTTTGTGCTGATGACGCTGCTGTTTGGCGTTGCGGGTGTGCTGCTCTGGCGTGAGGGTCGGCGCATGGCACGTCAGCAAGCGGGCGGCGTGCACGCGGCATCGGCCGAGGCGCCAAGACTGGGTTTCGTGCGGCAGGCCTGGGCCATCGTGACCGGGCGATGGTCGCGCGTGGTCCTCATCGTGGCCTTGATTGAGGGCGCCACGGGGTTTGGCGCGCTGGCCATCTGGGCCACCCACCTGCACGAGGCCCTGGGCCTGAGCCTGAGCGCGGCCGGCGTGGTGGTGGCGTTGTTTGGGCTGGGTGGCGTGCTCTACATGGTCACGGCGCGCTGGCTGATTCCGCGCCTGGGCGAGGCCGGTCTGGTCCGCTTGGGCGTGTCTCTGCTGGGGCTGGGTGCCGTCGTCGTCGCCTACTCGCCTGTGGCGTGGCCCGCGGCCCCGGCCTGCCTGGCGGCGGGCTTCGGTTTTTTCATGCTGCACAACACCATGCAGACCAACGCGACGCAGATGGCGCCCGCCGCGCGCGGCACGGCGGTGTCCCTGTTCGCGGCGTTTCTGTTCATCGGCCAGTCCATCGGCGTGCTGCTCGCCGCTGCGCTCGCGGCACGCCTGGGCTCGGCCCTGACCATCGCCGGGGCCGGCGTCATTCTGTGTGCCTTGGGTTGGGGCTTCGCGGTCTTGCTGCGCCGCCGACATCTGCCCGCCGAAGCGGTTTGAGCGCCCCGCTGCGCAGGTTGGAAATGGTCTGATCCGCGGTGCGCCCCGTGCGCCCCGTGCGCGACTCAGGGTTGGGCCAGGGCAGGGCGGTATTGCAGGGCCTCGGCCACGTGGTCGGTGCCGATGCGTTCGGCACCGGCCAGGTCCGCGATGGTGCGCGCCACCCGCAGGCTGCGGTGCAGGCCGCGCCCGCTCCAACCCAGCCGTTCAGCTGCTTGGCGCAGGAAGCCCAGAGCGTTGTCGTCAGCCTGTGCATGGCGCTCCAACTCCTGCGGCCCCAGATCTTGGTTGATCCGGCCTTGGCGAGCCTGGGCCAGTGCGCGCGCGGCGACGCAGCGCGCACGCACGGTGGCGGAAGATTCGGTGGCACCCCCGCCCAGCAGTTCGCCGGGAGGCAGGGCGGTCACGCCCACATGCAAATCGATGCGGTCCAGCAGCGGCCCGGACAAGCGCGCTTGGTAACGCGTGATCTGGTCGGGCGTGCACCGGCAAGACCGCGTGCCGCTGCCCAGGTGGCCGCAAGGGCACGGGTTCATGGCCGCGACAAGCTGGAAGCGCGCGGGAAACTCCGCCTGCCGCGCGGCGCGGGCAATGCGGATGCGCCCGGTCTCCAAAGGTTCGCGCAGTGCTTCCAATGCGCTGCGCGAGGTCTCGGGTAGCTCATCGAGAAACAACACGCCGTGGTGCGCGAGCGAGATTTCCCCGGGTTTCGGGGGCACGCCGCCCCCGACCAGGGCCACTGCGCTGGCCGTGTGGTGCGGGCGCAGCGTGGGCCGCTGGCCCCAGCGCTCCAAGGTGAAGCGTCCGGCCAGACTGAGCAGGGCCGCGCTTTCCAGCGCTTCGTCCGTGTTCATCGGTGGCAAGAGGCCCGCCAGACGTTCGGCCAGCATGGACTTGCCCGTGCCGGGCGGGCCACTCAGCAGCAGGCTGTGGCCACCGGCCGCGGCGATTTCCAGCGCGCGCTTGGGCCCCGCCTGGCCCTTGACCTCGGCCAGATCGGGCCCGGCCACCAGGGCCTGCGGCAGCGCGGGGCGTGCCTGGCGACTCCAGCCCGCATCGTCGGCTTGCTGCGGGGGCACGCCGTCCGCGGGCAGGAACTGCCGCACCACGTCCAGCACATGCACAGCGCGGTAGATTTCGGTGTCGGGTGCGAGCGCGGCTTCCTCCGCGCTGCCCGGTGGCAGCACCAGACGGGTGGTTTGCCCGCGCAAGGCCAGGGCCATGGCCAGCGCGCCGCGCACCGGGCGCAGCTCGCCCGACAGCGAGAGCTCTCCAGCAAACTCGTAAGCGGCCAAGGCCACGCCGTCGATTTGCCCGCTGGCGGCCAGCAGGCCCAGGGCGATGGGCAGGTCGAAGCGCCCGGAATCCTTGGGCAGATCGGCGGGGGCGAGGTTGACCGTGATGCGGCGGTCATGGGGGAACACCAGGCCGCTGTGCAGCAGGGCGGCACGCACCCGTTCGCGCGCTTCCTTGACCTCGGTTTCTGCCAATCCGACCAGCGTGAAGCTCGGCAAACCGGGCGCCAGATGCACTTCCACGCTCACCGCCGCCGCCTCCAGCCCCCGCAGCGCCCGACTGCGCACCAAAGAGAGGCTCATCCCAAACTCCTTAAAACGGTGCAGGCCTGGGGCGGTAGGGCAAAAGCCGGTGCGTAATCCCCGGCGAAATAGCCCGGGGCTGGGATGTGCTGTGAATATTCGCACACTATTGGTGCAATTTGTTGGGTAACACCGGGCATGGAGCGTGCGAAGGTGAGGAGTCGGATTGACAGGACGAATGGAAGGGAAATGATCAAGCCCGGTGATCGAAACCGGGACCCGGTCATGCATGTGGGGAAAAACCACAGTCCCGGACGAGAGCTGACCAGGGAAACGACACCGCGGCAAGGTGGCACGTTCCTTGCAAATCCACACTACCGTCTGGCGTTTGCCGCGCGCAGCCGGGCTTGATTTCAAACCAGGAGAACGCATGAAACTCGTTACCGCCATCATCAAACCCTTCAAGCTCGACGAGGTGCGTGAGGGCCTCTCGGCGATCGGGGTGCAAGGCATCACCGTGACCGAGGTCAAGGGCTTCGGCCGTCAGAAGGGCCATACCGAGCTGTACCGCGGCGCGGAGTACGTCGTGGACTTTCTTCCCAAGGTCAAGATCGAGGCCGCCGTCGCCGACGAGCTGGTCGAGCGCGTGATCGAAGCCATCGAAGGGTCTGCCCGCACCGGCAAGATCGGCGACGGCAAGATCTTCGTGTATGACCTGGAGCAGGTTGTCCGTATCCGTACTGGTGAAACCGGTAAGGAAGCGCTCTGAGATCCATCCACTTAAGAGACCAAGAGAAACTCCCATGAAAAAACTACTCCTCTCACTCGTCGTGGGGCTGGGCCTGCTGGCTGGCTCCGTGAGCTGGGCGCAGACTGCCGCCCCGGCCGCCGAGGCTGCGCCTGCCGCCGCTGCCGCCGCGCCTGCTGCTGCAGCACCCGCCGCCGCTGCACCGGCACCGTCCGCCAACAAGGGCGACACCGCCTGGATGACGGTGGCCACCGCGCTCGTGATCTTCATGACGATCCCCGGCCTGGCCCTGTTCTACGGCGGCCTGGTGCGCAGCAAGAACATGCTGTCCGTGCTGATGCAAGTCTTCGTCGTGACCTGCCTGATTTATGTGCTGTGGGTGATCTACGGATACACCTTGGCCTTCGGTGGCGATGGTGCCTTCTACGGAACGTTTGACAAACTCTTCCTCAAGGGCGTGACGACCGAGTCGCTCGCGGCCACCTTCAGCAAGGGCGTCTACATCCCTGAACTGACGTTCGTTGCCTTCCAGGCCACGTTCGCGGCCATCACCTGCGCGCTGATCGTCGGCGCCTTCGCCGAGCGCATCAAGTTCTCCGCCGTGCTGCTGTTCTGCGTGATCTGGTTCACCTTCAGCTACCTGCCGACGGCGCACATGGTCTGGTATTGGGCCGGTCCGGACGCGATCACCGATGCGGCTTCGCTGGACAAGGTGGTTGCTGGCGCTGGCTTGCTGTGGGCCAAGGGCGCGCTGGACTTCGCGGGCGGTACCGTGGTGCACATCAACGCTGGTGTGGCGGGTCTGGTGGGTGCCTATGTGCTGGGCAAGCGTCTGGGTTTTGGCAAGGAAGCCATGGCCCCGCACAGCCTGACGCTGACCATGGTCGGTGCCGCCATGCTGTGGGTGGGCTGGTTCGGTTTCAACGCCGGTTCCAACCTCGAAGCCAACGGCCTGACTGCTCTGGCTTTCATCAACACGCTGGTCGCTACCGCTGCGGCCACGCTGTCCTGGATCACCGCTGAAGCGCTGTTCAAGGGCAAGGCTTCGATGCTGGGCGCTGCGTCCGGCGCTGTTGCTGGCCTCGTGGCCATCACCCCGGCTTGCGGTTTCGTGGGCGTCATGGGCGCGCTGATCATCGGCCTGCTGGCCGGTCTGGTCTGCCTGTGGGGCGTCACGGGCCTCAAGAAGCTGCTGGGTGCCGATGACGCGCTGGACGTGTTCGGCGTGCACGGCGTGGGCGGCATCCTGGGCGCCCTGCTGACCGGCGTGTTCGCCGCGCCCTCCCTGGGCGGCACGGGCGTGTACGACTACGTCGCCAACAAGGTGGCCGACGGCTACTCGATCGGTGGCCAAGTCTGGATTCAGTTCCAGGGCGTCATCACCACGGTCATCCTGTCGGCTGTGGTCTCCTACATCGCCTACAAGATTGTTGACCTGACCATCGGCCTGCGCGTGAGTGAAGAAGACGAGCGCCAAGGTCTTGACATCACGGCCCACGGCGAAAGCGCTTACAACCGCTGATACGCCGAGGGACTGCAAAGAGCAAAGGCCGGTAGCCGCGCGCAAGCGGGCTGCCAGCCGGAGCAAGCGAGAGTCTCCTCTGGTTCAGCCCGCAAGAGCTACGGCTCTGGCGGGCTTTTTTTATGGGGGTCCGCCTGGGTCCTCGCCGCTTGGCGGCAGCCTGCCAGGCGGCGTGATGCGTGCATTAACATCGCGCGATGCAAGTAGAACCGGCCCTGCAAGACCTCGTGGCACGCGTGCGCGCTGCCCTCGACGACGAGACTCCTTTGCGCATCCGAGGCGGAGGCAGCAAGGACTTTTACGGGCAAGCGCTGCAAGGTGAGATCCTGGACACGCGTGGCCATGCCGGCATCGTGAGTCACGAACCGAGTGAGTTGGTGGTCACCGTGCGCGCGGGCACGCCTCTGGTCGAGCTGGAGGCCGCTCTGGCTGAGCACCAGCAGTACTTGCCGTTTGAACCACCCCACTTCGCGCAGGAATCGGCGGGTCAAGAGCCGAGCGTCGCGACCGTGGGCGGCATGGTCGCGAGTGGGCTCAATGGCCCGGCGCGCGCCAGCGTGGGGGCGGTGCGTGACTACGTGCTAGGCGCGCAACTGCTCAACGGCAAGGCCGAGCTGCTCACCTTCGGCGGTCAGGTCATGAAGAACGTCGCAGGCTACGACGTCTCGCGCCTGTTGGCGGGCTCGCTCGGCACCTTGGGCGTGATCACACAGGTCAGCCTCAAGGTGCTGCCCTGCGCGTTGGCCGAGGCCACGCTGACCTTTGAACTGCATGAAGCCCAGGCGCTGACCCGACTCAACACCTGGGCGGGGCAAGCCCTGCCGCTCAATGCCTCGTGTTGGCACGACGGTGCCTTGATGTTGCGCTTGCGTGGTGCGCGGGCTGCGGTCGAGTCCGCTTGCAAGAATCTGGGAGGCCAGCGGCTGGACGAGGTGCAAGCAACGCGCCTGTGGCAGGCCTTGCGCGATCAAACCGCGCCGTTCTTCCGCTTGCAAGACGGCGAGGCCTTGTTGCGGCTGAGCGTGCCCGACACCGCACCTCCCCTGAAGCTGGGCCCCACGTTGATCGAATGGCACGGCGCGCAGCGCTGGCTCAAGCTGCCTTTGCACGGGGACGCAGACCGTCTGAACGACATCGAAGGGCATGCCACGCTGTTTCGCGTCACGCGAGAGCAAGACAAGTCGCGGGGCGTGTTCACGCCATTGACCTCTCCCTTGGGCCGCATCCACCGGGCATTGAAGCAGCAGTTTGATCCCGCGGGCATCTTCAACCGGGGTCGGATGTACCCGGACTTCTGAGCCATTCCATGCAAACCCATCTCGCCCCTGAATTCGCAGGCACGGCCGATGGCCAGGCCGCCGAAGCCATCCTGCGCAAGTGCGTGCATTGCGGTTTCTGCACCGCGACCTGCCCGACCTACCAACTGCTGGGTGACGAACTGGACGGCCCGCGCGGCCGCATCTACCTCATCAAGCAGGTGCTGGAGGGCGAGACGCCCACGCGCAGCACCCAGCTGCACCTCGACCGCTGCCTGACCTGCCGCAACTGCGAAAGCACCTGTCCCAGCGGTGTGCAGTACGGCCAGCTGGTCGACATCGGCCGCAAGATCGTCGAGGAGAAAGTGCAGCGTCCCAGCGCAGAACGGCTGACGCGCTGGGCACTGAAAGAAGGTTTGCCTTCGCCCCTGTTTGGCCCGGCCATGAGAATGGGCCAGCTCGTGCGCGGCCTGCTGCCCGCGTCCCTCAAGGCCAAGGTTCCGGCCAAACAGGATGAGGGAGCTTGGCCCACCCGTGAGCATGCGCGCAAGGTGCTCATGCTGGCCGGCTGTGTGCAACCGGCCATGATGCCCAACATCAACAGCGCCACCGCCCGTGTGCTTGACGCCGCCGGTATCCAGACTGTCGTGGCCGCCAAGGCCGGCTGTTGTGGCGCGGTGAAATTCCATTTGAACGACCAGCAGGGGGGCAAGGCCGAGATGCGCGCCAACATCGATGCCTGGTGGCCTTTTGTCGAACCGGGCGAAGGACAGGGCGTGGAGGCCATCGTCATGAACGCCTCCGGTTGTGGCGTCACCGTCAAAGAGTACGGGCACCTGCTGCATGACGATCCCGCCTATGCCGTCAAGGCCCAGCGCATCAGCGAGCTGACCCAGGACCTGAGCGAACTGCTGCCGCAGTTGGTGGGTCCGCTGCGCGACAAAGTGGCCGCCCAAGCGGGCCAGATCGCTTTTCATCCACCCTGCACCTTGCAGCACGGACAGAAGCTTCGGGGTGCTGTGGAGCAATCGATGGGCGAGTTGGGTTTCAAGATCAGCACCTGCCGTGTCGAACCGCACCTGTGCTGCGGCTCCGCCGGTACCTATTCGGTGCTCAACCCCGAGATCGCCTATGAGCTGCGCGACCGCAAGCTCAAGAACCTGGGCGAGATGAAGCCCGAGCAGATTGCCTCGGCCAACATCGGCTGTATCACCCATTTGCAAAGTGGCACCGAGATGCCCGTGCGGCATTGGGTGGAGGTGCTGGACGCGGCGATCACCTCCGCACCCGCTCGCTGAAGACGTCACGGACCATGCGTCAACCCGCGCGCAGCGTTTCGCGGCATTGACGTAAAAAGCGTGCGGCGCGCCGGTCCTGGGTTCCGTGCGCTTTGCCTTGCTCGCGGGGCGCGCACCAGGATCGCTGTCGGCTTCTAGCCCTACGCGTCGGTGGGCAGGCTTGCGGCCAAGCGGCCCAGCGTGCGCACCGCTTCGTCGATGCGCGGGGTCCAGGGGTTGCCGCAGTTGAGGCGCAGGCAGTTGCGGTACAGGCCGCTGGCGGAGAACATGTCGCCGGGCACGAACGCGATGCCTGCCGAGGTTGCCAACTCGTGCAGCCGGTTGCCGTCACGGCCGTCCGGCAGTTCGACCCAGAGCACGAACCCGCCCTGCGGCTGCGACAGCCGAGTGCCGGGCGGAAAGGTCTGTTGAACCAGATCGGACATGCGCAGCACCTGCCGCTCCATGCTGTGCCGTAGATTGCGCAGGTGACGCTCGTAAGCCGTCGACGCCAGGTAGCGCGCCAACACGACCTGCGTGACGGGATTGGTGGCGCCGGAGTTGAGGGCCTTTTGCACCACCACCCTCGCGTGGAAATGGCCTGCGGCGACGTAGCCCAGTCGCAAGGAGGGGCTCAGGGTCTTGGACGTGGAGGCGCACAACAGCACATTGCCATGGGTGTCGAACGATTTGATCGGCCAGGGTCGTTGTGCGCCGAAATGCAGGCCTCCGAACACATCGTCTTCGATGATCGGAATCTGCCGGGCCGCCATCAAATCCGCCAGACGTTTCTTCTCGCTGTCGGGCATCAAGCAACCCAGCGGGTTGCTGAAATTGGCGACCAGCAGGCAGGCCGCGACTCGTCGCGCGCGGGTGGCGAGTTCAAGCGCGTCGACCGACAGGCCGGTGCGTGGATGGGTCGGAATCTCCAGGGCTTTCAAGCCCATGTTCTCCAGCAGCTGCAGCACCAGGTAATACGAAGGCGATTCCACCGCCACCGTGTCGCCAGGCTGGGTGACCGCGCGCAGGCACAAGGCCAAGGCCTCGGTGCAGGAGTTGGTGACCACCAGTTCCTCCGGTGCCAGCGGAGGGCCCCAGTTGAGCGAGTGCCGTACCAGCTGCCTCACCAGCTCTTGCTGATTCAAGGAGGTGTGCGCGGACACCTGCAGCAAGCTGGGTGCGTCGCGGCTGACGGTGCGGTAGAACTTTTGCAACTGTGAAATGGGCAGCAGCTCGTTCGCGGGCAAGGCGGCGCCGAGTGGAACCATGTCGGGTTGATAGTTCAGCGCGCGGATGCCGATCATCCGGTTGCTGATATCGACGGTGACGGGCTGGATGGCGCGGCGCGAAGGCGGCGCCGGGGGCGACAGTTGTTCGAGCGCGGGCAGGCGAACGAAGAAGCCGGACTGTGGGCGTGCCTCGATCTGTCCGTCGTCCTCGAGCTGGCGCAGCGCTTGCACCACGGTCGACACCGACAAGCGCTTCTCGCTGGCCAGGCGTCGCACCGAGGGCAAACGATCGCCCGGGCGCAGGATGCGCGTGGCGATCATGGTGGACAGTTCCTGGGCCAGACGCTGGTAACGCAACTCCATGGGATTCTTCGCGCCGACCTTGGAGGTAGCCATAGCCATGCGGCTGTCCTGGATGGGAGTGAAACGACGGTGGGTGGGTATTGTCGGCGCAGGCCCCGGCCTTGGACAGACACAGTTGGGCGGCGACGCCACCAGCACAGTCGCCTGCATTCACGACTGTGCCGACCACAATTTTGCTGTATTGAGACTGTATGGCACGGGCGTCCCTCCCTAGACTGGCCGTTCTTCATCAACGACACGGCGGAGGTCAGGCATGTGGTTATCGCTGGGGCAGGGTCGCTTGCAATTGGACGGGGACATGCCGGTGGCGTTCCGGCACGCCCGGGGCTGCTGGATCGAATGCACACAGGGGCGGCTCTGGCTCACCGTGCCCGGGCAGCCGGAGGACATCTTTTTGTCTCCGGGTGAGCGTGTGCGGATTGGCAGCAACGGACTGGCCTTGGTCTCCGGCTTTCCATCGGGCACCGTCAGACTGGTTCACGAGGTCTCCTGGCCGCTGTTGCAAGCGGCGTGGTCTCTGATGCGCAGGGGTGGCGCGATGCAGGGGAGCCGGGCTCCAGCAGTGTCCAAGCGCTCCAGGCCTTGGACCGCGTGGCGCCTGCGCCCCGTGCTACGCCGGAGTTGATGTCCGTCGCGCACCCCCGCCCCCAACACGGGGGCTTCGTGCTTTCATGGAACTCAGTCCGCCTTGAATCCCGTGGCGGCCACGGCCTTGCCCCATGTCACGGTGTCGGCCGCGATGATCTTGCCGAACGTGGTGGCGTCGGTGCCCGTCACGCGAAAGCCGCTTTCTTCGAGCTTGGCACGGGCCTCGGGCGCGGTGACCGCCTTGCGCACGTCGGCGCTGAGCTTGGCCAGAACGGCAGGCGGGGTCTGCGCCGGCGCCACGATGCCGAACCAGGAGCTGAATTCCAGGGATGGGTAACCTTGTTCCTTCAGCGTGGGCACGTCGGGCAGCGCCGCGGCACGGCTCGGGCCCGTGGTGCCCAGGGCCAGCAGTTTGCCGGCTTTGACATTCGGCGCGGCCAGGCCCACGCTGGCAAACACACCGTGCACGTCGCCGTTGAAGAGCCCGCCCAGCGCGTCGGCCGTGCTCTTGTAGTGCACGGCTTCGGGTTTGAGCTTGACCGCTTCTCCGAACATGAAGGCTCCGAAATGGCCTGGCGTGCCCGCGCCGAAGGTGGCCATGAACAGCCCTTTCTGCCCTTGCACCCAGCTCACGAATTCCTTGACGTTCTTCGCGGGCACCTTCTGCGGATTCACGAGCAGCGCGAAGTCGGCGCTGACCACTTGGCTCACGGGCGCGAAGTCCTTGGCCGGGTCGTAGGGCAGCTTGTTGTAGCTGCTGGGCGCGATGCTCAACTGGCCGGTCTCGCCCAGCATCAACGTGTAGCCGTCGGGCGTGGCGCGCGCGGCCTCGCTGGCGGCGATGAGGCCTGCAGCGCCGGGTTTGTTGTCCACGATCACGCCCTGGCCGCCCCAGCCCTCGGAGAGCTTTTGCGCCAGCAGCCGCGCCACGATGTCCGGGCCCGTGCCGGCTGCGAAGCCCACGATGATGCGCACGGGGCGGTTGGGATAGTTGCTTTGGGCCTGGGTCTGAGTGGCGCCCAGCAAGGCGAGCAGGGTCGCGCTGGCCAGCAAGGCCCTGCGCAGCGTGGATGGGATGGGCATGGTGTGTCTCCTGTCTTGTTGATGTGGTGATGCCTGCTCGGACAGCGGGCGGTCTTCAGTTCACGGTGAAAAAGCGCACTTCCACCTGTTCGGGTCGGCGCACGCCCGTGCCCACGAACAGACGTTCGGTGATCCAGGCCAGCGAGGCCGAGGCGGTCTCGAAACTCGGGGTGCAGCGGAAATAGACCTGCGCCGGGTCCACGGGTTCGCCGCGCAGCAGCTGCGCGGTGACCTCGGGCGCGGCGGCGCGCAGCGCCCGGTTGTGCACGTAAATCCGGTCGCCGCCGTCGGTTTCGAGCACGTAGCGCGCATCCAGTTCAGTCAGCCGCGGGCTGACGGTCAACTGGAAGTCGGCCCCGCCGGGCAGCACCTGCGCTGTCCACCCCACGCCACGCGCTTCACCGCCCAGGATGGGGATGAGACGGCGCTGGCCATGCAAGGTGGCACCAACCTCCTGCGGCGCGCCCACGCGCACCGACAAGTCGGCGAAGAAATCCAGGGAAGGCGTGGCAAGTGACATTCCGCGAGCTTAGGGCGGCGTGTGGGTGCCTGCTGTCATCCCTTAAGATGACAGCACAACACAAGCAAGCGAGGAGACGCATGCGCAAATGGACCTGCAGCGAGAGCGCTGGCGGTACGCCGCGCCATGCCCAGTTGCTCGCTGGGCTCATCCAGCAACTGGGCCAGCCCCGTTTTCGCTCCCTCTTGCTCGAATCTCTGCAACCGCTCGTGCCCGCCGCCTCATTCTCGGTGTACCGCACGGGTCACCACAGCGTGCCGCAGCTGTACTTGTCCGGCAGCCTTGGCGTGCCCGACACCACGCAAGACTGCTGGCGAGCCTATCTGTCGGGCCCTCATCTGCGAGACCGCACCCTGGTCGACGAGTCGATGGAGGAATCCTTGGACGCGGAGCAATCCCTGCTCTGCCATCTGACGGCGCGCGAAGTGCCGGCCGAGCACCGGACGCTGGTCTATGAAGCGCATGGTGTGGCCGAACGGGTCTCGGTGGTGCAGGCGCGCGAGGACGGCTTGTTCGCCGTCAACTTCTACCGCCATCAGCATCAACGGCCGTTCAGCGATGCGCAGCTCGCCGACTTCGAGACGCTGGCACCGGCTTTGATGGCGCTGGCCTGCAAGCACGTGGACTTGGCCAGTCCGTGTGCCTTCGTCGAGGAGCCCGCCGCGCTGGCGGCGCAGCGTCTGCGCGCCCTGGCGCCCGCGCTCACGCCGCGTGAACTGGACGTCTGCGTGCGCATGCTGCGCGGCATGACCTACGACGGCATCGCCAGCGACTTGGGTTTGAGCGTGCCCAGTGTGAAGACCTACCGCAATCGGGCGTTCGATCGCCTGGGCATCCACTTCCGCAACGAGCTGTACGCCTTGGTTCTGCGTCCCCATGGGACCTTGCAATGAGCCTTTGAATACCAGGTAGGCTTGGGCCGCGGCGGAGTGTGCCGCGGTTGTGCCGATGCCTCAGTGACCGGTGCCTGAGTCTCGCGTGCCGGTTCCGCGTTCGGGCCAAGCGGCCCAAGCCGCCGCCAGCAGAATCAGCCCGCCGCCCACGAGCGTGCGCTCTTGCAACTCGGCAGCGCCCAGCAACACGGAGGAGACACTGGCAAACATCACTTCGGTCAGCAAGATCAGCGACGCCGCCGCGGCGGGCAAATGGGCCGCGCCGTACTGCAGGCCCGCGCTGGCCGCCAGAAACGCCAACCCCGTCAGCAACGCCACCACCAGCCAGCCCAGCGCAGGGGCGCAGGGCGGTGCAGCCAGGCCATGCGACTGTCCGAGCAGTGCGACCACCGCCGCGAGCGAGGCGCCGCCCCCGAAAATCGCAGTCATGCGCGACGTTTCGGGCAGCGCACGCAAGCGGCGCAGCAGCACATTGGTGAGCGCGAAGCTGAAGCCGCCCGCAAGCGCCAGCCAGTCGGGCAGGCCGACCGGCAGCGGCCAATCGGATTGGGGACTCTTGAGCACGATGACCACGCCCGCCAGTGCCAGACCCAGGCGCAGCAACGCGGCCTGCGTTGGCCGTTCGCGCAGCAGCAGCCAAGCCAGCAGCACGGACCAAGCGGGCATCAGATAGAACAGCAGCACCACGCGCACCACATCCCCGATGGTGACGGCCCAGTTGAAGCTCACACTGGTCAGCCCCGACGCCGCCATGAGCAACCAGAGCCAGGGGGATGACAACAGCGGCCGCCAGGCGCCAGGGCGCCAGGTCAGCAGCAGCCCCAGGCACAGCACGTAGATCAAGCACGTGGCCCAGAGCGGGTGCAGGCCCTGTTCCTCAAGGTGGCGGAAGGGATACCAGGAACAGCCCCAGACGAAGGCATTGAGCAACAACGCCAAGGCGGCCCGCTGACGGGACCGGGCAATTGACATCGACACGGTCAGCCGTGGAGGTTGTCGTTGCGCGCGATGTCCAGCAAGCGCTGAACTTCCTGTGCGTGCACGCGCACATTGCGGCGATGCCAGTATTGAATCAGGGCCATCACGCTGGCGACCAGCAGTCCGAAGCAGGCGATGGCGGTGAAGGCCGACACGCCCATGCCCGTGCTGAAGCTGTAGAGGAACCCGAGCCCCAGGATGCAGGCCTGTTCATTGAAGTTCTGCACGGCGATGGACCGGCCCGCGCCCATCAGGTTGTGGCCACGGTGCTGCAGCAGCGCGTTCATGGGCACGACGAGGTAACCGCCCAGGCCACCCAGCAGCACGAGGAAAGGCGCTGCCACCCAGACGTTGTCGATGAAGTTGAGCAAGATGACCAGCAGGCCCATGGCGACGCCAAGGGGAGGCAGGCGCGGCGCGTCTTCCAGGCGGGTGCGCAGCGAAGCGACGATGGCGCCCGCCGCCGTGCCGATGGCCACCACGCCGACCAGTGTCGACGCCTGCGTGACGCTGTAGCCCAGCGCGGCCGCAGCCCAAGCCAGCACGATGTAGCGCAGATTGCCACTGACGCCCCAGAACAAGGTCGTGGTGGACAGCGAAATCTGACCCAGTTTGTCCTTCCACAGCCGGGTGTTGCATGTCCAGAAGTCGGGCAGCAGCGTGAGCCAGTTGCGCGGCATGGGACGCAGTTCAACGCCAGTCAGGGGGATGCGCGTGTTGAACCAGGCCGCGAGCAGGTAGACCAGGATCAAAGTGGAGATGGCCGACTCGGCCGCCGTGTCGATGGAAGGCAGATTCAGAGTCAGCAGCAGACCTGAGATGGTCGGCCCCACCAATTGCCCACCCAGAAGCACTCCCAAGATGATGGAAGAGATCGTCAGGCCTTCGATCCAACCGTTGGCCTTGACCAGCTGCGAGGCGGGCAACAGCTCGGTCAAGATGCCGTACTTGGCCGGCGAATAGGCCGCCGCACCCAGGCCGACGATGGAGTACGCCACCAGGGGATGGGTGCCAAACAGCATCATCAGGCAGCCGATGATCTTGATCGAGTTGCTGATGAGCATGACCCGCCCCTTGGGGAGCGAATCCGCGAACGCGCCCACGAAAGGCGCCAGCACCACGTAGAAGAGCGCGAACAAGGGCACGAGGGCCGCTTGTTGCCACTCGGGCGCCCGCTGGCTGCGCAGCAACTCCACCGCAGCGACGAACAGCGCGTTATCAGCCAGCGAGCTGAAAAACTGCGCTGACATGATGGTGTAGAAGCCGCGTTTCATGGGCGAGGGGGCACAGGCAGGGTGAGGCGAAGCAGCCGGTAAACCGGGGAAGGGATGCGCGCTGGGAAAGAGAGGCTGGACAAGAAGGAATGAGGGGGTGGGACGCCCTGCGCCGCCGGGGTTATAGCATGGTGCATGCTGTCACAATTCCACGCACGTGATTGAAATGACCCGGCCACCCGCGCGTCTGTTGCGTTTATGCCTCGCCCCATACAAGCCCTGATTCACACCGACGCCCTGCGTCACAACCTGGCGCGCGCGCGCGCCGCCGCGCCTGATGCCAAGGTCTGGGCCGTGGTCAAGGCCAACGCCTACGGGCATGGCATTGAGCGCGTATTCGAAAGCTTGCGCGGCGCCGATGGCTTTGCCTTGCTGGACTTGGCCGAGGCGGAGCGGGTGCGCGCCCTGGGCTGGCGCGGTCCCATCCTGCTGCTGGAAGGCGTGTTCGATCCGCGCGACCTGGAGCTGTGCTCGCGCTTGGGGTTATGGCATGTCGTGCATGAGACTCGGCAAATCGATTGGTTGGCCATGCACAAGACCCATGCGCCTCACCGGGTCTTCCTCAAGATGAACAGCGGCATGAATCGCCTGGGGTTCACTCCCGAGGCCTACCGTGCAGCCTGGGCGCGGCTCGATGCCTTGCCGCAGGTGGAAGAAATCACGTTGATCACCCATTTCAGCGATGCCGACGGCCCGCGCGGCATCGCCTCGCAGCTGGCGCTTTTCAACGCCACCACGCAGGACTTGCCCGGTGAACGCAGCCTGGCCAACAGCGCCGCGACCTTGAGGCACATGGGCGCGCATGGCGAGTCCGCCCCAGGCGCCGGGGGGTTGCGTTCCGACTGGGTGCGCCCCGGCATCGCCGTGTACGGCAGCGCGCCAGACTATCCCGAACACGACGCGACGCATTGGGACCTGCGCCCGACCATGACGTTGCGCAGTCGCCTCATCGGCGTGCAACAGTTGCAAGTCGGTGACACGGTGGGCTACGGTTCAGCGTTCACGGCGCCGCAAGCCATGCGCATCGGCGTGGTCGCGTGCGGTTATGCCGATGGCTACATGCGCGTGGCACCCACGGGCACGCCCGTGTTGGTCGACGGCGTGCGCACCCGTCTGGTGGGGCGCGTGAGCATGGACATGCTGACCGTGGACTTGGAGCCTGTGCGGCAGGCCGGCTTGACCGCGGACGTGGGCAGTGAAGTCACGCTTTGGGGCCGGGCCAGCAACGGCGCCGTGCTGGCCATCGACGAAGTCGCGCGCGCCGCGGGCACCTTGAGCTATGAGCTGATGTGCGCGGTCGCGCCTCGCGTGCCTGTGGAGGTCGCGGACTAAGACCTGCTCACGCCAATGTCTCACTCAAGGTTGACTGCGCACAGGTCCTAGTAAAGACCGTGGGTGCGCGCGTGCAAGCGCGCCAAGCCCAGCAGTGCATCGGTCGAGGGCGTGGCGACGCCGGTGAGCTGCCCCAGTTCCCGCACCGCAGCCACGAGCGCGTCCAGCTCCACCGGCCGGTTCGCCTCCACGTCCTGCAGCATCGAGGTCTTGAAGGCGCCGAGCTTGCGCGTGACGGCGTGCCGGTCTTGCGGGCTTTCCGCGATGGGAATACCGAGGCGATGGCCGATCTCCTTGGCTTCCAGCATCACGGCGGTGACGAAGTCGCGCACCAGCTCGTCGTCCAGGATGCGATCCGTGGTCGCTCCGGTGAGCGCGCTGATGGGGTTGACCGTCATGTTGCCCCAGAGCTTGTACCAGACGTCCTTCTGGATCTGCGGTGACACAGGGGCCTCGAAGCCGGCGTGGGTGAGCAGGTCGGCCAAAGCGCGCAAGCGTGCGGTGGTTCCGCCCGCGGGTTCGCCGAGGATGAGCTTGTTGCCCGCGTGCCGCCGCACGTGACCCGGACCGTCCAGCGTGCAACTGGCGTGCACCACGCTGCCGATGACCCGCGAGGCTGGAATCGCCTGGGCGATGGCGCCATCGGGGTCGATGCTGTGCAGCTGCGTGCCTTGCCAGCGTTGCCCAAAGCCATGGAAGAACCACCAGGGCACGCCGTTCATCGCGGTCAGCACCACGGTGTGGGGGCCGAGCAGGGGCGCGATGCGCCGCGCCACGTCAGGCAGGCCCGGGGCTTTCACGGCGATCACCACCAGGTCTTGCACACCCAACTGGTCTGGTTCGCTTTCGGCGCGCACGGCATGGGCGGTCGTGACCTCCTGGTGGCTCAGGCGCAAGCCCTTCAGGCGCAAGGCCTCCAGCGTCGCGCCGCGCGCGACCACGCTGAGTTCACAGCCTGCGGCGGCCAGGCCCACCCCGATCCAGCCCCCGATGGCGCCGGCCCCGTAAATACAGACGTTGCGGTATTCCATAGAACCATCATAGAACTGTGATTTCATACAGCCATCGGCTAAGATGGACAAATGGCAAAAGAAAAGACGGTTTACACCTGCGGCGAATGTGGCGGCACCAGCAGCAAATGGTTGGGCCAATGCCCGCACTGCAAAGCTTGGAACACCTTGGTCGAAAGCGTGGCCGAGACCAGTTCGCCCGCGAAAAACCGTTTCGCCGCGTTGGCCCGGACGGCCGAGGTGCAGGCCCTCGCCGACATCGAGGCCGCCGACGTCGCGCGCACCCCGACCGGTTTGGATGAACTGGACCGCGTGCTGGGCGGCGGCATCGTGGAAGGTGGCGTGGTGTTGATCGGGGGTGACCCAGGCATCGGCAAGTCGACCCTGCTGCTTCAGGCGCTGGACCATCTGCAGCGTGCTGAACTGGGTGTGTCGAGTGCAACCGAGTCTGCGCAAGACAGCGAGGGCTTGGCTCCCAGCCAGGTTCCAGGTCACTCTGAGCGTGGTGGCCCAGCGTCACGCGCGGCGCTAGGCGCTCAACGCGCAGGCGTTCTGTACGTCACCGGCGAGGAAAGTGGCGCCCAAGTCGCCCTGCGGGCTCGGCGCCTGGGCTTGGAAGGTTCCCGGGTGCAGGTGCTGGCGGAAATACAGCTTGAAAAAATCCTGGCCACGCTGGAAGCGCAGCAGCCCACGGTGGCCGTCATCGATTCCATCCAGACGGTTTATTCCGACCAACTCACGTCCGCGCCCGGCTCCGTGGCCCAGGTGCGCGAATGCGCGGCCCATCTCACGCGTGCCGCCAAGGCCAGCGGCACCAGCATCGTGCTCGTGGGCCATGTCACGAAAGAAGGGGCGCTGGCCGGCCCGCGCGTGCTGGAGCACATGGTGGACACGGTGCTGTATTTCGAGGGCGACACGCACAGCAGCTTTCGCCTGATCCGCGCCATCAAGAACCGCTTTGGCGCGGTGAATGAGATCGGCGTGTTCGCGATGACGGAAAAAGGCCTGAAGGGCGTGAGCAACCCGAGCGCGATTTTTCTGTCGCAACACGCGGAGCCCGTCCCCGGCAGTTGCGTGATGGTCACACTCGAAGGCACGCGGCCCTTGCTGGTCGAAATCCAGGCGCTGGTCGACAGCGGGGGCCCGAGCCCGCGCCGCCTGTCCGTGGGCCTGGACCGCGATCGCTTGGCCATGCTGCTGGCCGTGTTGCACCGCCACGCAGGTGTGGCCTGCATGGACCAGGACGTGTTCGTCAACGCCGTGGGCGGTGTGCGCATCAGTGAGCCCGCCGCCGATTTGGCGGTGCTGCTGTCCATCACGTCGAGCCTGCGCGGCAAGCCCCTGCCCAAGGGCTTCATTGCCTTCGGCGAAGTCGGCCTGGCGGGCGAGGTGCGGCCCGCACCGCGCGGGCAGGAGCGTCTCAAGGAAGCGGCCAAGCTGGGCTTCAGCGTGGCGGTGGTGCCCAAGGCCAACGCGCCCAAGAAGGCCATCGAGGGCCTGACCATCCACCCGGTTGAGCGAGTCGAGGAAGCGATCCAGGCTTTGCGCGGGCTGGATTGATCCAGCGCAAACCGCGTGTAAAGAGCCGTTCCGAGCGCGAACAGCTCAGGCGAGAGCCATTATCATTTGCATCGAAGCAATCGCTGTCGGTTGCCTGTTGCACATCGCTCTTCGCCTTTTGCCTATCGCTTGCCTGAACACCTTCAGGCCCTGCCATGTCGCTCGCTCCACATCCTGCTTCCATCCGACTGTCCGATCTGCCGCCAGGCGCTCGCGGCACCGTCATCGGCCTGAACCCTACCGGGGTACCGGACCCCCAACTGCTGCGCCGTCTCGGTGAGCTGGGCTTCCTCCCCGGCGAACCGGTGCAGCTGATGCGCCGCGGCCCTGGAGGTCGCGAGCCGCTCGCGGTGCAGGTGGGTGAAACCTTTTTCGCGCTGCGCCAGGTCGAGGCGCAATGCGTCGAGGTCAGCCCTGAGGCGGGCATGCCGAGGCGGTCCGCATGAGCGCCGCAGCCTTGCGCATTGCCCTGGTGGGCAATCCCAACTGCGGCAAGACGGCCCTGTTCAACCTGCTCACCGGCGCGCGCCAGAAGGTCGCGAATTACGCGGGCGTGACCGTGGAGCGCAAGGTCGGCAGCGCCACTCTGGCCGATGGCCGCACCGTCTCCGTCATCGACTTGCCCGGCGCCTACAGCCTCACGCCATCGACGCCGGATGAGGCGGTCACGCGCGACATGGTGATGGGCTTGCGCGCGGACGAGCCTGCACCTGACGTGATCGTCGCCGTGGTTGATGCCACCAACCTGGTGATGAACCTGCGCCTGGTGTTGGAGCTGCGCCGCCTTGGCCGGCCGATGATGGTGTCCGTCAACATGGTCGATGTGGCTCGAGCCCGCGGCCTGACCATCGACATCGCGCGCCTGTCCGCCGAGTTGGGTGTGCCGGTGGTCGAGACCGTGGCCGTGCAGAGCCGGGGCCACGCGGCCCTGCTCGCCGAACTGGAGCGTCAGGCCCATTGGTCCGTGCCGTCTGCGCAGCCTGTGCCGTCCGTGCCGCCGCAGTCCCAGGCGAACGAGGACGCGCTCAGCCTGTCCGAGACGCAGCGCGAGGTGCGCCGAATCCTGGCCGTGGCAGCCCCCGGTGCCGCCCAGTTCAAGCGCTTCAACCACCGGCTCGACGCCATCGTCATGCATCCGGTGGGGGGGCTGGTTTTGTTGGCCCTGCTGCTGTTTCTGATGTTCCAGGCAGTGTTCTCCTGGGCCAGCGTGCCCATGGATGCCATCAATGAGGCCATGGATTGGGCTGGCGAGACCCTGAGCGCCCACATGGCCGACGGTCCCTTGCGCAGCCTGCTGGTCGATGGCGTCATCGCTGGCGTCGGTGGGGTGCTGGTCTTCCTGCCGCAGATCCTGATCTTGTTCCTGTTCATCCTCGTGCTGGAGGATTCGGGCTACCTGCCGCGCGCCGCCTTCTTGCTGGACAACCTGATGGGCAAGGTCGGCTTGTCGGGTCGGGCCTTCATTCCCTTGCTGTCGAGTTTCGCCTGCGCCATCCCCGGCATCATGGCCACGCGCACCATCCCGAACTGGCGTGACCGGCTGGCCACCATCATGGTCGCGCCGCTGATGACCTGCTCCGCGCGGCTGCCGGTGTATGCCTTGCTGATCGGCGCCTTCGTGCCGCAGCGCACGGTGGGCGGCGTCAACCTGCAGGGGCTGACGCTGTTCGTGCTCTACCTGGCGGGCGTGCTGTCGGCCATGGCCGTGGCCTGGTTGCTCAAGCGCGTCTGGATGAAGAGCAGCTACCAGCCGCTGATGCTGGAGCTGCCGCCCTACCGCCTGCCGAACCTGCGCAACCTGGCGCTCGGTTTGTGGGAACGCGCACGTATCTTCCTGCGCCGCGTGGGCACCATCATCTTCGCTCTCACCGTGCTGCTGTGGTTCCTGTCCACCTTCCCCGCTGCGCCCGAAGGCGCGACGGGTCCGGCCATCCAGTACAGCCTGGCGGGGTCTTTGGGGCGGGCGCTGGAGGTCGTGTTCGCGCCCATCGGCTTCAATTGGCAGATTTCGATCGCTCTCGTGCCGGGCCTGGCCGCGCGCGAGGTTGCCGTCGGTGCTCTGGGCACGGTGTACGCCTTGTCCTCCACCGGGGAAGTGGCCGATGCCTTGGCGCCCGTGATCGCCCAGACCTGGTCCATGGCCACGGCCTACGCCCTGCTGGCTTGGTTCGTGTTCGCGCCGCAATGCATGTCGACGCTGGCCGTGGTGCGGCGCGAGACCAATGCCTGGCGCTATCCGCTGATCATGGCCGCTTACCTGTTCGCGCTGGCCTACTTCGCGGCCTTCGTGACTTACCGCGTCGCCCTGTGGCTGGGCGCTTGAGCAAGAGGAATGGACATGCAGACCGTCGTGGTGGCCCTGATCGTGATCGCCTGCTCGGTCTACGCCGCGCAGGCGCTGCTGCCAGCCGCCTTGCGCCGCGCGCTGGCGCGCTGGCTGGCCCTATGGCCGCGTTGGCCAGCGCCTCTGGCGCGTCGGCTGCAGCGTGCGGCAAATGCGCCCCAGGCCGGCTGCGGTTGCGATGGATGTGATCGACCTGCCACCGCTGCGCAGCGGGGAGCCGCTTCCCAGCCCATCCACATCCTGCGCCGCCGTTCATGAGCACCGTGCGCCTGCCCTCCGGCGAGCAGGTCGCGGCCCTGGGCCAGGGCACGTGGTACATGGGCGAGGACCCTCACGCCCGCAAGGTGGAGATCGCTGCCCTGCAGGCGGGGCTGGACCTGGGCCTGAGCCTGATCGACACCGCCGAGATGTACGCCGAGGGTGGGGCCGAGGAGGTGGTGGGCGAGGCCTTGGCCGGTCGGCGTGCGCAGGCTTTTCTCGTCAGCAAGGTCTACCCGCACAACGCCTCGCGCGAGGGCGTGGTCGCGGCCTGCGAGCGCAGCCTCAAACGCTTGCGCACCGACCGCATTGATCTCTACCTGCTGCACTGGCGCGGTGAACATCCCCTGGCCGAGACCGTGGCGGGTTTCGAGGCCCTGCAAGCTGCCGGCAAGATCCGGCACTGGGGGGTGAGCAACCTGGACCTCGCAGACATGAAGGCCCTGTGGCGTGTGTCGGGCGGCACCGGCTGCGCCGCCAACCAGCTGCTCTACAACCTGGGGCGACGTGGCATCGAGTGGGACCTGCATCCTTGGCTGCGCGAGCACGGCGTGCCGGTCATGGCGTACTCGCCCATCGAACAGGCCCGCCTGCTGCGCCATGCCGGTTTGCGCGCCTTCGCCGACAAGCACGGCTGCACTGTGGCCCAGGCCGCGCTGGCCTGGGTGCTTGGGCAAGACGGCGTCATCGCGATCCCGAAGAGCGCCAACGCCACCCACTTGCGTGAAAACGCAGCGGCGCGCGAGCTGCGCTTCACCCCGGCACAACGCACTGAGCTGGATGCGCTTTTCCCGCCGCCGCGGCGGGCCACGCCGCTGGAGATGCTCTGAGCCCATGAACGGGCTCTGAGACAATCCCGCGCCATGAAGATTCCTCTGCGCAAGATTCTGGTCGCGCTCGGCTTGGCCGTGCTGTTCGTGGGTGGGCATCGCGCTTGGGGCTGGGGCGGCGTGGCCCTGGTGTCGGGCGGCATCGTGATGTGGCTGCTGTTGCATTTCAACCGTTTCATGACAGTGATGCGTCGCGCCAGCGAGCGCCCGCTGGGCTATGTCGACAGCGCCGTCATGCTCAATGTCAAGCTGCGGCCGCGGGTCTCGCTGCTGCACGTCATGGCCCTCACCCGCTCCCTGGGCGAGCTGCGTTCGCCCCAGGGCCAGCAACCCGAGGTCTACCGCTGGACGGACCCGGGCGGCTCCTGGGTCGAGGCGGAGTTTGCCGATGGCCTGCTGGCCCGCTGGACGATGTGGCGACCCCAGCCGGACGACGGTGGCGAAACCTCGGCCCGAGCCGACGTGCCGGCCGCCTCGTAAAATGATCGGCTCGCGCCTTTTTTGCTTGCCTTGAATGTGTCGGGGCAGGGCGTCTTGATGCAGTGCATAGCAGAGGAAAAAGTCTCATGAGTTCCCTACCGACCTCGATGGCCGACCGCGACGGAAAAATCTGGTTCGACGGCAAGCTGGTGGAATGGCGCGACGCCAAGGTTCACGTCCTGACCCACACCCTGCACTATGGCTGCGGCGCCTTCGAAGGCGTGCGCGCCTACAACACGGTCAACGGCACGGCCATCTTCCGTTTGCAGGAACACACCGAGCGCCTGCTCAACAGCGCCAAGATCCTGCGCATGAATGTCCCCTTCACGGCCGAACAGATCAACGAAGCCCAGAAGGAAGTCGTGCGCGCCAACAAGCTGCAGAGCTGCTACATCCGTCCGCTGACCTGGATCGGCGACAAGAAGCTGGGCGTCAGCCCCAAGGGCAACACCATCCACCTGATGGTCGCCGCCTGGGAGTGGGGCGCCTACCTGGGCGAGGAAGGACTCAAGCGCGGCATCCGCGTCAAGACCAGCAGCTACGCGCGTCACCACGTCAACATCACCATGACGCAGGCCAAGGCCGTCAGCAACTACAGCAACTCCATCCTCGCCAACATGGAAGCCACCGAGGATGGGTATGACGAAGCGCTGCTGCTCGACACCGCGGGTTTCGTGGCCGAAGGCGCGGGCGAAAACATCTTCGTCATCAAGGGCGGCGTGATCTACACGCCCGACCTGTCGGCTGGCGCCCTCAACGGCATCACGCGCAACACCGTGCTGCACATCGCCAAGGACCTGGGCCTGGACGTGGTGCAAAAGCGCATCACGCGCGACGAGGTCTACATCGCCGACGAGGCCTTCTTCACCGGCACGGCCGCGGAAGTCACGCCCATCCGCGAACTGGACCGCGTGCAGATCGGCGCGGGCGCGCGTGGCCCGGTGACTGAAAAAATCCAAAGTGCGTTCTTCGACATCGTGAACGGCCGCAACGCCAAGTACGCGCATTGGCTGAGCAAGGTCTGATGACCGGAGCGACGCGTCCAAACCCTGGACGCGTCACCCCAAGCTGAGATCACGGACTAGACACAAGGTGAGACACCATGAGCAAGCCCATCGTTGAACTGCTGGCCAAGGACCTGAACGCCCACGGTGGCGTGTACTGCCCCAGCCCCAAGGCCGACATGAAGTTGTGGAACAGCCACCCCAAGGTCTACCTGGACGTGGCCCACACTGGCGAGGCCAAGTGCCCGTATTGCGGCACCGTCTACCGCCTGAAGGCGGGCGAGCACGTCGCAACCCATCACTGAGGCGCGCGCAGCGCCGCCTTGGCTTCGAAGGCCCCGCATCTTGTGTAGGGGCGAAAAAAAGCCGCTCTCACGAGCGGCTTGTAAAGTCCTCGGAAGGACGTCGTTGGGAGCGTCCATTGTCCAAGTCTTGGCACGGATGAACTATCCCCCCGATGGGGGAAACGGCGCCGATCCGGGTCTCGAATCGCACGATATGTCGGCATCTCGCGCGGAATGAATCCGTATGCTGATTAAGTGCACATAGTGTGCGGTGTGCGGTGTGCGGTGACGCCATTCGTGGGCCAACGCCGTGCGATGGCCCCAGGCCCGGTCACGTCGTCGATGGGGGGGCCTGCGGCGTGGCCCCTGGTTTCAGAGGCAGGCGCAACACAAAGCATGCGCCGGGCCCTGTGTCGGGGGCGCCGGTCTCGGCGTTTGAACCATGGCCGTTCTCGCCGTCCAAGGCACCCGTGGACAGGGGCGCGTCCTCGCAGTGCACGGTGCCGCCGTGGCGTTGGGCGATGGTGCGCACCAGGGCCAGCCCCAGGCCCACGCCGCCTTCGCGCTCAGACGCGCCCGGTAGCCGGAAGAAGGGCTCGAAGATTCTTTCGCGCAAGGCCTGCGGTACGCCGGGACCCTGATCGCAGACGCGCAGTTCAACCATCAGCGTGCGGCCTGGCGACCCGTGCGCACCCGCGCCAGCAGGGTCGGCTTCCGTTCCCGCTCCAGCTTCCATGTCCACGATCTTCAGCGTCAGGGTGACCCCGCCCGCGCCGTGGCGGCGTGCGTTCTCCAGCAGATTGCGCACGGCGCGCCGCAGCAAGCGGGGCTGGCCCACCACGTCGTCCAGCAAGCGCAGGCTGCGCGCATCGGACGGCGGTTCCAACTCGGCGTCCGTGCGCGCGCACTCTTCCGCAGCCAAGCCCAGCAGATCGATAGGCTCCAGCGGTCCCAAGGCATCGGGGCTGGCATCCAGGCGGCTGGCCAGCAGGATTTCGTCGATCAACTGGTCCAACTCGCGGATGTTGCGCGTGATCTCGTCGTAAGCGGCTGGATTGGGTTGCGCCTGTGAGGTGGCGCTGGCGGGTTTTTGCAGCAATTCCAGGCTCATGCGGATGCGCGCCAGCGGCGAACGCAACTCGTGCGAGGCATTGGCCAGCAAGGTCTTGTGTGCCACCAGTAAGGCCTGCACGCGCGACGCCGCCACGTTGAAGCGCTGGGCCAGGAAAGCCACCTCGTCCTCGCCGTCTTCCGGCAAGCGCCGCGCCAAGTCACCCTCGCCCCAGCGTTCCACGCCTTGTTGCAGGGTTTCAATGCGCTGCGTGAGTTGGCGCACGACCGGCCAGGCGCCCAGTGCCACGGCCGCGGCGATCAGCACCAGCAGCACGAAGAGGCCGGGCAGGCTGTACGGAGGCTCCCACCAGGCGGGCGGCGGTGGGCTGCGCATGTCTCCACGCGGAGGCGCCGGTAGCCAGATGTGCAGGATCTGACCGTCGCGCATCGGCACCTCGAAGTTCAACCCAGGGCCCAAGTTGGCGCCGTGCAGCGGTCGTGGCGGCGTGCGTGAAGGACGCAGGGTCAGGGCCCGGCCCAGCACTTCGCCCTCGGCGTTGCGCAGCACGATTTCTCGGCCAGGGCGCTGTGCGCGGTCGCTTTCGCGCGCGCGCTCGGCTTGCACACGTTCGATGTGCGTGATCCAAGCGAAGATCAGGGTCAGCACGCCAATGGCGCCCACCACGGCCAACCAGAGGCGCAGGTAGAGGCGATGGAATGGCGCGATCTTCATGGCCGACGGAGAAGGCATGCCCAGGCGCGCGCAAGCGCCCTCAATCTTGCTGGCGCGCGAAGACGTAGCCCACGCCGCGCACCGTGAGGATGCGCTTGGGCGTCTTGGGGTCGGCCTCGATGGCCGCGCGGATGCGGCCCATGTGCACGTCGATCGAGCGGTCGAAGGCTTCCAGCTCACGCCCGCGCACGGCTTCCATGATCTGTTCGCGCGTCAGCACCCGACCGGCGCGTTCGGCCAGCGTCACCAGCAGGTCGAATTGATAGGACGTGAGTTCGCACGGACGCCCTTGCACGGTCACCGTGCGGGCGTCGCGGTCGATCGTGAGCGAGCCAAAATGCAGGGGCGGGTGGCCGCTGCTGGTTCCTTCGTCCGTGTTCAAGGAGGTCGTGGATTGGGCATGTCGGCGCAGCAGGGCGCGCACGCGCGCCAGCAGCTCGCGCGGCTCGAAGGGTTTGGCCAGGTAGTCGTCGGCCCCGATTTCCAGACCGATCACCCGGTCCATGGGATCGCCCTTGGCCGTGAGCATCAGGATCGGCGTGTGCGCCGTGGTGCCAGGCAGACTGCGGATGCGTCGGCAGATGTCCAGTCCGTCCATGTCGGGCAGCATCAAGTCCAGGACGATGAGTTGCGGCGCGGTCTCCGGGCTCTGCGGAGAGGCGCCCAGCTTGGCCAGCCCCGCGGCGCCCGTGCCCGCGTGCTGCACCGCGAAGCCCGAGGGCGCCAGGTAGTCCCGCACCATCGCCGCCAGCCGGGCGTCGTCCTCGATCATCAGCAGGGGCGTGGGGCTCATGGCGGCGAGTGTATCCATCCCCGCCATGGTGCGGGCCAGCCATGAGTCAGGGTTGTCCTGGCCGTAAAGAAAGGTAAAGCGTCAGCCCTTGCGCGTCACTCGGGACGCCAACGCCACCAGCACCAGCACCGGCACCCCCAGCATGGCCGTGCTGGTGAAGAAGGTACCGTAACCCCAGGCGTCCACGAATTCGCCGGAGAAGCCTGCGACGAATTTGGGCGCGAGCGCGTACATGGAGCTGAACAATGCGTACTGGGTGGCTGAGTAGGTGACGTTGGTCAGTCCGGACAGGTAGGCGATGAAGGCGGCCGAGGCCAGGCCCGAGGCCAGGTTGTCCGCCGAGATGACGTAGATCAGCGCCGTCACATCATGCCCACGCGTGCTCAGCCACGCGAAGAGCAAGTTGGTCGCCGCGCTGAGCACGGCGCCCAGCATCAGCACGCGCATCACGCCCAGGCGCAAGGCCAAAGCGCCGCCGAGGAAGGAGCCGGCCAGGGTCATCAGCAAGCCGTAGACCTTGGTGACGGCGGCGACTTCGTCTTTGCTGTAGCCCATGTCCACGTAGAAGGGATTGGCCATGATGCCCATCACCACGTCACTGACGCGGTAGATGGCGATCAGCGCCAGGATGAGCACGGCCTGCCAGCGGTAACGGCGCAGGAAATCCAGGAAGGGCTCGACGATGGCATCGCGCAGCCAGGCCAGCGGGCCGGGGGCGGTGGGGGCCGTCGCCGAGGCACGCGAGACGGCGGGCGACAGCAGCACGGTCAGCATGCCGGGCAGCATGCTCGCTGCCATCACCAGATAGGCCGTGGTCCAGGCCGCGTTTTGATAGACCGGATTCGCGCCAGGCGCGGTGACCATTTCCGCCCGCGCCGCCAGCCAGAGCACACCAGCCCCGGCCCAGATCATGGCCAGCCGATAGCCGGCCTGGTAGGCGGCCGCCAGCGCAGCCTGGCGTTCGGTGCTGGCGGACTCGATGCGGTAGGCGTCCAAGGCGATGTCCTGCGTGGCCGAGGCGAAGGCCACCAGCACCGCGAATCCCGCGACCGCGTGCAGGCCCTGGCGCGGATCGGCCAGGGCCATGCCGATCAGGCCGCCCGCCACGCCCAATTGCGCCAGCAAGAGCCAGCCGCGGCGCTGGCCCAGCAAACGCGTCAGGCCCGGCAAGGGCAGGCGGTCCACCAGCGGCGACCATACCCATTTGAAGCCGTAGGCCAGGCCGATCCAGCTCAGGTAACCGATGGTGGCGCGGTCGATGCCGGCTTCGCGCAAGCGGAAACTCAGGGTGCCCAGCACCAGCAGCAAAGGCAGGCCGGCCGCGAAACCCAGGGCCAGCATGCGCAACGTGGCCGGCTCCAGGTAGATCCGCCAGGCCGCCAACCAGCTGGGTTTGTCGGAGGTGGTGGGCTCGCTGGATGTGGAGGGCTCGGAAATGGGCGTGGGCATGAGAGGAATGATACGTGGGGGCTGAGGCGTGAGCGGACACCGTGACGGCGCACCGAGGCTTGGGGTTTTTTCGTGGCCCTCGGCCTTGCGGCATCATTGGCGCACCATGAAACGAAGCCATTCCACCCTGACCTGCGTGTTGCTGTGCGCCGCAGCGTTTTCCGCGAGCCTGGGCCATGCCGAAGAGCAAAAGCTGGGCGTGGACGTGGGCAAGACGTCTGCGTTCACCAAACTGGCGCCCGCCGAGGACGTTGAGAAGATGGCGCTGACCCAGTACCAGCAGCAACTCGACGAGGCGCGCAAGAAAAACGCCCTGGCTCCCGACGATGACCCGCAGCTGCGTCGTTTGCGAGCCATCGCTGATCAGATCATTCCCCATGCCCTGAGCTGGAACCCGCGCGCCAAGAACTGGAAGTGGGAAATCAACTTGATCGTCAGCAAGCAGGTCAACGCCTATTGCATGCCGGGCGGCAAGATCGCCTTCTACACCGGCATCCTCGAGCAGCTCAAGCTCACCGACGACGAGGTCGCCATGGTCATGGGCCACGAGATCGCGCACGCCTTGCGCGAGCACGCCCGAGAACGCATGGGCAAGAGCCAAGTCACCAATGGCATCGCCCGGGTCGGCGGCGCGGTGGCATCCGCCTTGTGGGGGATCGACCCCAACCTGACGGAGTCCGTCGCGCGCGGTGGCGCCAACCTGCTGACCCTGAGCTTCAGTCGGGACGACGAGAGCGAGGCGGATCTGGTCGGCATGGAATTGGCCGCCCGCGCGGGTTACAACCCGAGTGCCGGCGTGACGCTGTGGCGCAAGATGAGCGCGGCCAGCAAGGGCGCGCCGCCGCAGTGGCTCTCCACCCACCCCTCGGGCAAGACGCGCATCAAGGAGATCGAGAAAAACCTCCCCCGCGTCGAACCCCTGTACGAGCAGGCGAAAAAGTAAGCCCCCCTGAGGCGCTACGCGCCTTCCCCCCTGAACGCCAACCTGCGGTGGCAGGGGGGACGCACTCAGCGGCTAAGGCTTTGCCAGCTCCGCGAGTGCCCTGGTTTGGGTCCCTTCAAGCAAACAAAGTCACGTCCCACCCACGAAGGGGTTGGTCTCACGTTCCTGGCCGAAGGTGCTTTCCGGTCCATGGCCGGGGATGAACACGGTGTCATCACCCAGGGGCCAGAGCCGTTCGGTGATGCTGCGGATCAGGTCGCCATGGTTGCCACGCGGGAAGTCCGTGCGGCCGATGGAGCCCGCGAACAGCACGTCGCCGACGAACGCGCGCTGAGCCTGGGGCGAATGAAAGACCACGTGGCCCGGCGTGTGACCGGGGCAGTGGCGCACGTTCAGTGTGCAGTGGCCAATCTGCACCGTGTCGCCATCGTGCAACCAGCGCGTGGGCACGAAGGGCTCGCCAGCGGGCATGCCGAAGCGGCGGCCTTGTTCGGCCAGGCCGTCGATCCAGAACTGGTCGTCCGGGTGCGGTCCGATGATGGGCAGGCTCAGCGCCCGGGCCAGCTCCGCCGCCGCGCCCGCATGGTCCAGGTGGGCGTGCGTGATCCAGATGGCCTTGAGCGTGACACCCGCTGCGCTGGCGGCGGCGGTGATGCGCGGCAAGTCACCGCCGGGGTCGATGACGGCGCCTTCCATCGTCTCGTCGCACCAAACGATGGAGCAGTTCTGCTGAAAGGCGGTCACGGGGACGGTCAAGTACTGGAGCATGGTGAGGCACTGGGGTTGAGGCAGCCGGGGCCCTCAGGCACGGCGTTGGTAGCGCGATGCTATCCAAAACCGCCCCGCGCCGAACTCAGGGCTGGCCCGGTCAGCGCAGCCCCGCGTTCGGCGGCTCCCCATGCCCGTGCTGACGCCCCACGGCCCGAATTTGTTCGAAGCCGTCGAGTGGAAGGGGCACAATGGCGCGCATGAGCGCCGCCTACTCCCGGCTCCTGCCATCGGACGATGACCTGCGTGCCGCGCTGCACAACGAGGTGCATGCACGACCGTCCGCACGCATTCGCTTGCCCGCGCTGGTCATCTACGTGGCCGTCCTCAACGCAGGCGTGAGCCGCGAGCAGGAATGCGCGCACCTGCGTCTGCTGCCGGGTCAGCAGGGGCTGGCGCTCGAAGCCTTGCACGCCAACTTCCTGCGCCTGCGTTTCGAGGGCTACACCGTCAAGTGGGAACGCCACACCGAGTACACGCGGTATTCCCTGGTGCAGCCCTTGCCCGGGCACGCCGCTCTGGGCGCGGTCGAGCCCGATTTGTCCTCCGGCCTGGTGCTGCCGCCGAATTGGCTGCGTGATATCCCCGGGCGCGTCTTCGCCGCCATCGAGTTGGCCATGGTGCACGGGGATCTGAGCACTCCCGAAACCACCATGGCGCAAGCGCGCCGTTGGATGGGTGAGCGAGTGGTGGTGGCTTCGGTCATGGGTAACCAGGGACACTCCTGGGCCGTGACCGATTTCCATCTGCGCGAGACGGGCTTCGAGCGCTTCCTGGTGATCGCGCCGCCGGCCACGAGCGAAACCCGCGCCGGACGGATTTCGCAACGGCTGCTGGAACTGGAAACCTACCGCCTGATGGCTTTGCGGGGTCTGCCCGTGGCCAAGGACCTGGGCGCCATGCTGGGCGAGGCCGAGGCCGCGCTGGCGGGCATCACCGCCCGGCTGGAAAACAAATCCGCCTCGGAGCAAGAACTGCTCGACACCCTGATCGGCTTGGCCGCGCGCATCGAACGCGCCATGGCCGAACACGACTACCGCTTCGCGGCCACGCGGGCCTACTCGGCCATCGTCGACCAGCGCCTCGAAGAACTGCGCGAGCAGCCCGTGCCCGGCACCCAGACCGTGGGCGAATTCTTGCAGCGTCGCTTGTCCCCAGCGATGGCGACCGTGACGGCCACCGCGCAGCGGCTGTCGTCCTTGTCCGCGCGGGTGGCTCGCGCCAGCGCTTTGTTGCGCACGCGGGTGGACATCGCGACCGAAGCGCAGAACCAGCAACTGCTGGAGAAACTCACCCGCGGTCAGGAACTGCAGCTGCGCCTGCAAACCACGGTGGAGGGGCTGTCCATCGCGGCCATTTCTTATTACGTGGTCAGCTTGGGGGTCTACGGCGTCAAGGCGCTCAAGGCAGCGGGCTTGCCGGTGAACGTGGAAATCGCCACGGGTGCGCTGATCCCGCTGGTGATCTGGGGCGTGTGGCGCGTCACGCGACGTATCCACCAGAAGTTGAAGGCGGGCGGTGCATAGTCTGCATGCCTGCCAGCAGGCGCTGGGGTTCGGCCACCGGGACCAGGTTCGATCACCGACAGGGCCTAAGTCGCGAGTAAGCGCTGCAACGATTGAATGACCCGACGGGGTTGTTCGTGCACGATCCAATGCGTGGCCTCGGGCACCCGTTCCAGCGTGAGCTGGGGGATATAGTCCTCCAGGCCTTCGATGAGTTCCGCTGGCAGAGCCGTGTCACCCAGGCCCCAGAGCACCAAGGTCGGCACGGCGATGGTCAACATCTCGCGTGGAAGTTCGATCTGGCTGGCCGCCGCGTCGTCCGGCCTGGGCGGTCGCAGGGGCGAGGCCCGGTAGTAATTGAGCCCCCCGGTGAGCCCCTGGTCCCAGACAGCGCGGTAGCGCTCTTTCAAGTCATCGGTCAGCCAGCCGTGGCCATCCGCGCCCGCGCCCATGTTCAGGAAAAAATCCCAGAGGCGGCGGTAGTCGTCTTCAGCCAGCAACGTTTCGGCGTCGGGCCGGATCAGGAAGTTCATGTAGGCGCTGGCGGCTTGCTGCTTCGGGTTGGTTTTCAGCTCGCGCAGAAAGGTGCCCGGGTGTGGTGAGTTGACGATGGCCAGGCGGTGCATCAACGCAGGTTGCTGGTTGGCCAGGTTCCAGGCCACGGCGCCACCCCAGTCGTGGGCAACCAGGCAGGCGAGCGGCTGCCTGGGCGATTCGATGGCGATCAGGGCCGCGATGTCCTGCACCAGATGCTTGGCGCGGTAGGCCGAGGGATCGGGCGGCGCGCTCGACATTTCGTAGCCGCGCAGATTGGGGGCGACGCAGCGGTAGCCGCCGTTTTCTGGCCGGGCGAAGTGTTCGAGCAGTTCGTCCCAGACGAAGGCCGCTTCGGGAAAACCGTGCAGAAAGAGCAGCACCGGTCGACCAGGGGAGCCTGAGGCTCGGCAACTCAGGCGGATGCCGTGGGGCAGGGCTTGTTGCCAGGTCTCGATCATGGGCGCTCTCCGCAGGATGGTCTCGCGGAGATGCTAGTCCCCGACTTCAGTGCGCACAGTCCCGGAGTAGACAGATCGACTCAGAGAGTGAATTCGTAATCCACCCGCAGCGGCGCGTGGTCGCTGAACTTCTCCGCCTTGTAGACGCCTGTCTGACGCGCCAGTGCCGCGAGCGCAGGCGTGGCCAGGTGGTAGTCGATGCGCCAGCCCACGTTCTTGGCATAAGCCTGCCCGCGGTTGCTCCACCAGGTGTAGGCGGTGTCGATGGCCTCGGGCTCCAGCGTGCGGTAGACGTCGACCAGGCCGCCCTGGGCTGGGTCCAGCAGCTTGGTCATCCAAGCGCGTTCCTCGGGCAGGAAGCCGCTGTTCTTGAGGTTGCCCTTCCAGTTCTTCAGGTCCATTTCCTTGTGCGCGATGTTCACGTCGCCGCAGAGGATGAACTCGCGCTGGCCGCGCAGCGACTGCAGGTGCGCCCACATTTCGTCCAGGAAGCGGTACTTGGCTTGCTGGCGGTCTTCCCCGGAGGACCCACTGGGGAAGTAACAGCTGATCAGCGAGAGCTTGCGCTGCGGCGTGTCGTAGCGCAGCTCCACCCAACGGCCCTCGGCGTCGAACTCGGACGAGCCGTAGCCGATGCGCACGTCGCTGGGCACGTGCCGGGTGTAGACCGCCACACCCGAGTAGCCCTTCTTCTCGGCGAAATGGAAATGGCCTTGCAGACCGGCGAGTTGTTCGAACTTGCCCGCCACGTCGGGCGCCTGGGCCTTGACTTCCTGCACGCAAATACAATCCGGGCGCGTCGTTTCAAGCCAGGCTTCCAGCCCTTTGCTGGTGGCGGAACGGATGCCGTTGAGGTTGAGACTGACCAGATTGAACAAGGACTTTGTAGCCATGGCGGGTGAAGAAAAGAAGGAAGCGTTGGCCCAGGAATTCGTGGCCTTCGCGGTGGAATGCGGCGTGCTGCGCTTTGGCGAATTCAAGACCAAGGCGGGGCGGCTGTCGCCCTACTTCTTCAACGCGGGCCTGTTCGACGACGGGGCCAAGCTGGGCCGGCTGGCGGAATTCTATGCGGGTGCGCTGCTGGCCGAGATGCGGGATTCCGGCCTGGAATTCGACATGATCTTTGGCCCCGCGTACAAGGGCATCCCCCTGGGCGCGGCGGTGGCGGTGGAGCTGGCCCGGCGCGGCCACAACAAGCCTTTCGCCTACAACCGCAAGGAAGCCAAGGACCACGGCGAAGGCGGCTCCCTGGTCGGCGCGCCGCTCAAGGGCCGGGTGCTGATCGTGGACGACGTGATGTCCGCAGGCACGGCGGTGCGTGAATCGATCGCCTTGATCGAGGCCGCGGGCGCCCAGGCCCATGCGGTGGTGATCGCGCTGGACCGCCAGGAGATGGCCACCGAGAACGGCGCCGACGTGCCCTACAGCGCGGTGCAGTACGTGCGCGATCGCCTGGGTATGCAGGTGGCCACGATTGCCCGCCTGGAAGACCTGTTGCGTTACTTGGAGCGCCAGGGCAGCGGGGCCTCCGGCGCGGACCACGCGCGCGTGCTGGCCTACCGCCAGCGTTACGGCGTCGCCCAGTAGCGGCTGCGGGCGGTCCAGCGCGGGGGCAAGAGTGAACGAGCGGCATGGCGCTTGCTTGCTGCTTGCTTGCTATTAGGGCCTGCCCACGCCGCCATGTCCTCCCCGCTTGAAACCCCTGCGCTGCACGAAGGCCAGTCCCTGGCCCATCCGCTGTGGCGCGACCGCCTGGCCTTGCTGCTGGAATCGACCGGCGAGGGCATGTTCGGCGTCAATCTCGCCGGGCGCTGCATCTTCATCAACGCGGCAGGCGCGCGCATGCTGGGTTACGAACCGGTCGAGGTGATCGGCCGCAACATGCACGAGCTGATCCACCACACGCACAACGACGGCCGGCCTTATCTCGAAAGCGACTGCCCGATCTTCAACGCCTTCCGTGGTGGTCAGTCCTGCCGCATCGACAACGAGGTGCTCTGGCGGCGCGACGGCACGAGCTTCCCGGCCGAATACACCTCGCACCCCGTGGTCGACAACGGCATGGTGCTGGGTGCGATGGCCACCATCGTCGACATCACGCCGCGCAAGCAGGCGGCCGACGCCTTGCGCCGCGCCAAGGAGGAGTTGGAGCTGCGCGTCGACGAGCGCACGCGCGAGCTGTCCGACGCGCTGTCGCAGATGCGCAAGCTCTCGGCGTGGCTGGACTCGGCGCGCGAGGACGAGCGCACCCGCATCGCCCGGGAAGTGCATGACGAACTGGGCAGCTTGCTGGTCGCGCTCAAGATGGACGTGAACTGGCTGGCCAAGCGCCTGGGTGAAACGCCCCCGTCCGACGAGGCCGACGCGCTGCGTGAACGCCTGCGTTGCAAGTGCCACAACATGGGCCGACTGATCGAGAACGCGGTGGAGAACGTCGGCCGCATCATCACCGACCTGCGCCCGAGCATCCTGGACCACCAGGGCCTGTGGGCCGCGCTGGAATGGCAGGCCCAGGAATTCGTGCAGTCGGCCGAGCTGGAACTGAACTGGCACATGGAGGTGCAAGCCGGTGTGGAGCTGCCCGAGCCCGCCGCCATGGCGGTGTTCCGCATCTTTCAGGAGATGCTGAGCAATGTGGGTCGGCACGCGCAAGCCAGCTCGGTCACCATCCGCATCGAGGCCGATGCGCGCCAGTTGCACCTGAGCGTGCGCGACGATGGACGCGGCGCGGCCGCCGAGGCCTTCGAGGCGGCCACGGCTTATGGGGTGATGGGCATGCGCGAGCGTGCGCGGCATTTCGGCGGGCAGGTGGCCATCCATAGCCAGCCGGGCCGAGGCACGGCGTTTGCCCTGCTGATGCCCGTGACACCATGAGCGAGCTTCTACGCATCCTGATCGGCGACGACCACCGCATCGTGCGCGAAGGTCTGAAGCAAATCCTGTCCGACGATCCCGGCCTGCAAGTGGTGGCCGAGGCCGCGACCGGCCCAGACGTGCTGGAGCAGGTGCGGGCCCTGCAGGGGCGCCTGGACTTGGTGCTGCTGGACATCGCCCTGCCGGGGCGTGACGGGCTCGACGTGCTGCAGCAGCTGCGCATCGCGCATCCGCGCCTGCCCGTCCTCATGCTCAGCACCTACCCGGAGCGCCAGTACGCCGCGCGCTGTATCAAGCTGGGCGCCGCAGGGTACCTGAATAAAAGCGCCGATCCGGATGTCATGCTGGCCGCCGTGCGCAAGGCGGTGGCGGGTGGGGTCTTCGTCACGCCCGCAGCCGCCGAGGCCTTGGCGGGTGCCGTGGCGGGGCGCGGCGGCGCCGAAGCGCTGTCCCACCGCGAGCACCAGGTGTTTCGCCTGCTCATCCAGGGGCACAGCGTGAGCGAGATTGGTGCGCAACTCGGCCTCGCGCCCAACACCGTCAGCACCTACCGGGCGCGCATCCTGGAGAAGACGGGCACCAAGAACGATGTGGAACTGGCGCTCTACGCCGAGCGCGACACCACCTCACGAAATTTGTAGGGCCAGCCCTACAAGGCCGCGATGAATCTGCGGCGACTTTGTGACTCCGCGTCGCAAATCGCCAGCAGGCCAGCACGACTGGCGCACGACTTGCGTAAGGACAGCATCTTTGTTGAAAGAGGTCCGCCATGTCCAGACTGCCTGCCACGTCCGTCCCGTCGGTCTCGTCCGACACCGGCTCCCAGACCTATGCACCGTACGACGCCGATCAGCCCTTGATGCTGCGCTGTTCCTGTGGTCAGGACCACGCGCCTACCGATCACGGCAAAGCGATGGCAGCCGCGCAAACCGCGTCGCTCGCGACCGAGGCCGAAGCCTTGTCGCGCGACTTCGTTGAGGCCAGTCTGATCAAGGCGATCTTTCCGCAGGACAGCGTGCGCCGCCGTTTCCTGAAAGCCGTGGGCGCCAACACCGCGCGCGCGGCCATCGCCTCGGTGTTGCCCGTGACGGCCCTGCAAGCCATGGCGCAGGACAAGGGTGCGCTCGAGAAGAAGGACCTCAAGATCGGTTTCATCCCGATCACCTGCGCCACCCCGCTCATCATGGCCCACCCGATGGGCTTTTACAGCCAGCAGGGCCTGAACGTCGAAGTGGTCAAGACGGCAGGCTGGGCGTTGATCCGCGACAAGATGCTCAACAAGGAGTACGACGCCACGCATTTCCTGAGTCCCATGCCGCTGGCCATGAGCCTGGGCCTGGGCTCGAACGCCGCGCCCATGCAGGTGGCGACCATCCAGAACACCAATGGCCAGGCCATCACCCTGGCGCTCAAGCACAAGGACAAGCGCGACCCGAAGGACTGGAAGGGCTTCAAGTTCGCTGTGCCGTTCGATTACTCCATGCACAACTTTCTGCTGCGCTATTACGTGGCGGAGCATGGTTTGAACCCGGACACCGACATCCAGATCCGCGTCGTGCCGCCGCCCGAGATGGTGGCCAATCTGCGCGCGGGCAACATCGATGGTTACCTGGGTCCCGATCCCTTCAACCAGCGCGCGGTCTACGAGGAAATCGGTTTCATCCACCTGCTGACCAAGGAGCTGTGGGACGGCCACCCTTGCTGCGCCTTCGGCACCAGCGCGGAATTCATCCAGCAGAACCCCAACACCTTCGCGGCCCTGTACCGCGCGGTGCTGACCTCGGCGGCCATGGCCCGCAAGGCCGAGAACCGCGAGCTGATCGCCAAGACCATCGCGTCCGCCCAGTACCTGAACCAACCGGAGATCGTGCTGCAGCAGGTGTTGACCGGCAAGTTCGCCGATGGTCTGGGCAAGGTGCAGAACGTGCCCAACCGCGCGGACTTCGATCCCATGCCCTGGCAGAGCATGGCGGTGTGGATGCTCACGCAAATGCAGCGCTGGGGTTACCTGCAAGGTGACGTCAACTACAAGCAGATCGCCGAGAAGGTCTTCCTCCTCACTGACGCCAAGAAGCAGATGGCCGCCCTGGGCCAGTCCGCACCCGAAGGTAGCTACCCCAAGTTCAAGATCATGGGGCGCGAGTTCGACCCGGCCAAGGCCGCCGACTATGCCAAGAGCTTCAAGATTCGCAAGGCGGCCTGAATTCGCATGAGCAATATCTGGCGCACATACAAAGGACGTTCGTTGGGACTGCGCGCGGCCTTGGTGTCCTTGCTTCTGTTCCTGCTGCTGCTTGCGGTCTGGCACCTGGCCACGCTGCCGGCCGTCAGCGGGGCCGGGGCTGCGGTGACCTTGACCGCCGAGGAGATCGAATACCTCAAGATGATGGGCAAAGACCCGGGTGCCGCGGCGGGGGGTGATGGCTCCAAGCAAGGCGGCTTTCCCGCGCCGGCCGACTTCGGGCGCACGGTGTGGAAGCACCTGAGCAACCCTTTCTACGACAACGGCCCGAACGACAAGGGCATCGCGATCCAGCTCGGGCATTCCTTGGCGCGCGTGGGGCTGGGCTTTGTGCTCGCCTGCCTGGTCGCGGTGCCGCTGGGCTTCGCGATCGGCATGTCGCCCCTGCTGCGCCGCGCGCTCGACCCTTACATCCAGGTGCTCAAGCCCATCAGCCCCTTGGCCTGGATGCCCTTGGCGCTCTACACCATCAAGGATTCGTCCGCGAGCGGCATCTTCGTCATCTTCATCTGCTCGGTCTGGCCCATGCTGATCAACACGGCCTTCGGTGTGGCGGCGGTCCGGCGAGATTGGCTCAACGTGGCCGCCACGCTGGAAGTCAGCCCCCTGCGCAAGGCGTTTCTGGTCATCTTGCCTGCCGCCGCGCCCACCATCGTCACGGGCATGCGCATCAGCATGGGCATCGCGTGGCTGGTCATCGTGGCGGCCGAGATGCTGGTCGGTGGTACCGGCATCGGTTATTTCGTCTGGAACGAATGGAACAACCTCTCGCTGTCCAACGTGATCTTTGCGATCACCCTCATCGGTGTCGTGGGCATGCTGCTCGACCTGCTGTTCGGCCGCTTGCAGAAAGCAGTGAGCTATGTGGAGTGACGCTCGCAATGCCATTCACCCTGAGACGAACAAGCACGTTGAGGAGCCGGTGGGCGTGAAGACTTTTCTGAAAATCGAGGGGCTGGCCAAGGCCTATGTGCCCGAGCGGCCGGTGTTCGCCGACGTGTCCTTCACCTTGGACAAGGGCGAGTTCGTCTGCATCATTGGCCATTCGGGCTGCGGCAAGACCACCATCCTCAATGTGCTGGCGGGGCTGGACCAAGCCAGTGCCGGGCACGTGTTCATGGACGGTCGTGAAGTCTTGGGGCCCAGCCTGGAGCGGGGCGTGGTCTTCCAGGGGCATGCGCTGATGCCTTGGCTCAGCGTGCGGCAGAACATCGCCTTTGCCGTGCGTTCGCGCTGGCCTGACATGAAGGCGGTCGAGCTGCGCAGCCATGTGGAGCGTTATGTCGCGATGGTCGGCCTGAGTCACGCCATCGATCGCAAGCCCAGCGAACTGTCGGGCGGCATGAAGCAGCGCGTGGGCATCGCGCGGGCTTTCTCGATCGCGCCCAAGATGCTGCTCCTGGACGAGCCCTTCGGCGCGCTGGACGCGCTGACCCGTGGTGCCATCCAGGACGAGCTGATGGCCATCGTGCGCCAGACGCAGCAGACCGTGTTCATGATCACCCACGACGTGGACGAAGCCATCTTGCTGGCCGACCGCGTTCTGCTGATGCGCAACGGCGGCGAGCACGAAGGCCGCTACCAAGCCGGTGGGATCGCCGAGGTGGTGGTCAACCCCTTGCCGCGAGACCGCCAACGCGCTGGCCTGCACCACCTCGACGGCTACTACGCCTTGCGCAACCACATTGTCGATTTCCTCGTCTCGCGCGCGCACGCCCATTGAGGGCACACAGCACGCATTCCCCCAAACCCAGGAGCATTCCATGAACCGCAACGACGTTACCGAAAAAATCATCACCACCAAGGTGTCCAAGGGCCTCAAATGGGAGGACGTGGCCGCCAAGGTGGGCCTCAGCAAGGAATGGGTCACCGCCGGTTGCCTGGGCCAGATGACCTTCGACGCCGCGCAGGCCAAGACCCTCGGCGCCGTCTTTGGCCTGAACGAGGAAGAGCAGAAATGGCTGCAGGTCGTGCCCTACAAGGGCTCGCTCACGACGGCCGTGCCGACCGATCCGCTGATCTACCGCTGGTACGAGATCGTCAGCGTCTACGGCACCACGATCAAGGAACTGATCCACGAGGAATTCGGCGACGGCATCATGAGCGCCATCGACTTCAAGATGGACATCACGCGCGAGGCCGATCCCAAGGGGGATCGCGTCAACGTGGTGCTCTCGGGTAAGTTCCTGCCCTACAAGACTTACTGATTTTCGATCGCCTCGATCATTTCGCGCGCTACGGCCGGTTTGACCGACCCTGGGCTCCCAGCCGCCGCTGCGCTCCACGCGGTCGGGCGTGCGGCGTGGCGGGTGTGCAGGCTCGGGGCCGTGGACGGACCACGGCACTGCGTCATCCATGAACACGACTACTTTTCCCGTCGCGACCACGCGCACGGTTTCCAAGCCCCGCGCCCTGACGCCCGCGCACACCTCGGAAGGACCCGCGCACATCCAGGGGCTCTCCCTGGTCAACCTGTCCGCGCGGCAGCGCATGCTCTCGCAGCGCATGATTTTGCAAACCCTGCTGGCGTCACGCGGCGACGCGCGCAAGCTGGAAGACGCGCAGCGCAGTTTGCGCGTCTTCACCGAAAGCCAGCAGCATTTGCAGGACACGGTGCAGACGCTGGACCCGCCCTCCGCAGAAAAGATCGCCAACACCTACCACGGTCCAAAGGGCGTCGGCCCAGTGATCGCTGCCTTCATGCAGCTCATGCAGCGCACCTTGGAGCAGATCGAGCGCAAGTCGTCTGGCGTGGAAGACTCGATGCTGGAACTGGTGGGGCTGATCGACCGCGTATTGGAGGTGCTCAACATCGCGACCACGGCCTTCGACGAAGTGACGAAGGCCAAGTCCGATACCATGATGACGGAGCTTGTCGGCATCGTGGGCGACATCCAGAGCGTTGCCAAGGAAGCCAAGGTGGTGAGCTTCAATGCCCAGATCATGGCGGCGCGCGCGGGGCAGCATGGCCGTGAATTCGCGGTGGTCGCCAACGTGTTGTCGGACATCACCGGAGAAATCGACCGCCTGACGCGCCAGGCGGTCACGCTCGCGGACCGCAGCAAGCGCGCGACTTGAGTTGCAACCCCTGAGGAGCTTTGCCATGGACCCGAAACCGCCCCTGCCCCCGTTCACGCCCGAGACCGCCGCGCAGAAAGTGCGCATGGCCGAAGACGCCTGGAACTCACGCGACCCCGATCGCGTGGTGCTGGTCTACACCGAGGACACGCGTTGGCGCAACCGCGCCGAGTTTCCCGTCGGGCGCGATCAGGTGCGCGCCTTCCTTCAGCGCAAATGGGCGCGTGAGCTGGACTATCGCTTGATCAAGGAGCTCTGGGCCGTCAGCGAGCACCGCATCGCCGTGCGCTTCGCCTACGAGTGGCACGACGACTCTGGGCAGTGGTACCGCTCCTACGGCAACGAGAACTGGGAGTTCAACCCGCTGGGCTACATGCAGCGGCGCTTTGCCAGCATCAACGATTTGCCCATCAAGGCCGAGGAGCGCAAGTTCCACTGGCCCTTGGGGCGGCGGCCGGACGACCATCCCGGTTTGAGCGATCTGGGCTTGTAAGTTCTTCTGGCAAACCCTTCGATCTTCTCGCGACGCAGATCAATCTACGTGCCCGCCGCATGCAGGTGGGCACGTGCGTTCAGGCGCAGAGGTTGATTTCCACGGTGACGTGCGCGATTTCCTCGTGGATCGCCAGCGCGGTCTTCACACGTTCCGGCGTCAGAGTCCGGTCGTGCGTGACCAGGGCCAGCGCCACGGCGTAGGCGTCCTTGCCCACCCGCCAGACATGCAGGTCGCTCAGCTGGGTTTCGCCTTCCTTGAACCCGCAGGTGATGGCCTCCCGGATTTCGGCGACGACGCCATGGTCCATCTCGCAGTCCAGCAGCACTCTGCCCGTGTCCGCGATCAGCCTGCGCGCCCAGATCACGATCAAGCCTGCGCCCACGATGCCCATGACCGGGTCCAGCCACACCCAGCCCTGCATCTGACCGCCGATCAGCGCCACGATCGCCAGCACCGAGGTGGCCGCATCGGCCACCACATGCAGGTAGGCGGACTTCAGATTGAGGTCGTGGTGGTGCGGGTGCGTTCCGTCGTGGGCGTGATGGTGGTGCCCATGGGCGTGCCCGCCGTGATCGTGGTGTGCGTGGTGCGCGTGACCGGCGCGGTGCAGTATCCAGGCGCACACGAGGTTGACCAGCAGGCCGATCACGGCGATCGGGATGGCTTCCTGGTACAGGATGGGCCGGGGTGACACCAGGCGGTCGATGGAGCCCACCACCATCAGGGCCGCCACACAGACCAGCAGCAGCGCGCTGGTGTAACCCGCCAGCACCTCGATCTTCCAGGTGCCGAAGGCAAAGCGGCGGTCCGTGGCGTAGCGCCGCGCCGCGGCATAGGCCAGGGCACTCAAACCCAGCGCTAGGGCGTGGGAGCTCATGTGCCAGCCGTCCGCCAGCAGGGCCATGGAATTGGACCACCAGCCCGCGACGATCTCCACGGCCATCATGGTCAGGGTGATCCACATCACCGCCTGGGTACCGCGCTCCGCCGAGGCGTTGTCCGCGCGGAACACATGCGCGTGCTGCCATTTCGAAAGGTCGTGGGTGTGCATGGTCTGCTCCTTGGCGCGAGGCGGATCGGAAGGCCTGCCGTGACTTACTCAGCCAGCTTTTTCTTCAGCAGGTCGTTGACCTGCTGCGGGTTCGCCTTGCCCTTGCTGGCCTTCATGGCCTGGCCGACCAGGGCGTTGAAGGCCTTGTCCTTGCCCGCCTTGTACTGGGCCACGTTGTCGGGGTTGGCGGCGATCACCTCGTCGATGATTTTCTCCAGCGCGCCGCTGTCGTTCATTTGCGCTAGACCGCGCTCTTTGATCAGGGTATCTACCGCATCTGCTGCGCCGAGATTTCCATCCCAAATAGCCGGAATGATTTCGTCCTTGGCAATCTTTCCAGAGATAGTGCCGTCCGCAATTCTGCGAACCAAAGACACCACATGCCACGCTGTGACAGGACTGTGGCGAATGTCAGGCAGTTCGGCTTTGTTGATTCGGGCTGAAATTTCACCAGTGATCCAGTTGCAAATGGTCTTTGCATGCCGTGTGCCGCCAGCACCCTCAGCAGCAATCACCTCGCGCATCGCTACGTTGAAATACTCGGCTGTGTGTGTGTAGCTGGTTAGAAGCGCTGCGTCATACTCCGGCAGACCATAGTCCGCCACGAAACGCGCGGCCATGGCGCGCGGCAGCTCGGGCATCTGCGCCTTCACACGTTCGATCCATTCCTGCGCAATCACCAGCGGCGGCAGGTCCGGGTCCGGGAAGTAGCGGTAATCGGCCGCGTCTTCCTTGGTGCGCATGGCGCGGGTCTCGCCGGTGTCAGGGTCGAACAGCACGGTGGCCTGCTGGATGGCATGGCCGTCCTCGATTTGCTCGATCTGCCAGCGGATCTCGTAGTCGATGGCCTGCTGCATGAACTTGAAGCTGTTCAGGTTCTTGATCTCGCGGCGTGTGCCCAGTGGTGCGCCGGGCTTGCGCACCGACACGTTGGCGTCGCAGCGGAAGCTGCCCTCCTGCATATTGCCATCGCAGATGCCGATCCAGGTCACGATCTTGTGCAGCTCCTTGGCGTAGGCCACGGCCTCCTCGCTGCTGCGGATGTCGGGTTCGGTCACGATCTCCAGCAGTGGCGTGCCCGCGCGGTTGAGGTCGATGCCGCTCTGGCCGATGAAGTCTTCGTGCAGGGACTTGCCCGCGTCTTCTTCCAGGTGGGCGCGCACCAGGCGCACCGTTTTCTTCTCGTCGCCCAGGTAGAAGGACACCTCGCCACCCTGCACCACCGGGATTTCGAACTGGCTGATCTGGTAGCCCTTGGGCAGGTCGGGGTAGAAGTAGTTCTTGCGCGCGAAGATGCTGCGCGGCGCCACGTGCGAGCCCAGGGCCAGGCCGAGCTGGATGGCGCGTTCGACCGCGCCCCGGTTCATTACCGGCAGGGTGCCGGGCAAGGCCAGGTCCACCGCGCTGGCTTGCGTGTTGGGCTCGGCGCCGAAGGCCGTGGGGGCGCGGCTGAAAATCTTGCTCTCGGTCGAAAGCTGGGCGTGCGTTTCGAAGCCGATGACGACTTCGTAGCCTTGGATCAACTTGCTGCTCATGGTCAGAAACCTGCGGGGGTGCGGAGGTGGAAATCGGTGGCCAACTGATAGCGGTGCGCCGCGTTGAGCAGTTTGGCCTCCTGCAGGTAGTTGCCGATCAGTTGCAGGCCCACAGGCATGCCGCCTTCGCCGAAACCCACCGGCAGGCTCAGGCCTGGCAGACCCGCGAGCGAGGCGGGCAGGGTGTAGATGTCGGCCAGGTAATCGGCCACCGGGTCGTCGCCATGACCGCCGATCTGCCAGGCCACGCTGGGCGCGGCGGGCCCGGCGATCACATCGCACTGCTGGAACGCGTTCTGGAAATCGTCGGCGAGCATGCGGCGGATCTTTTGCGCCTGCAGGTAGTAGGCGTCGTAATAACCGTGGCTCAGCACATAGGTGCCGATCATGATGCGGCGCTGCACTTCCTCGCCGAAGCCTTGGCTGCGACTCTTCTTGTACATGTCGAGCAGATCGGTGTAGTCCTTGGCGCGGTGGCCGAACTTCACGCCGTCAAAGCGCGAGAGGTTGGAGCTGGCCTCGGCCGGGGCGATGATGTAGTACACCGGGATGGCCAGCTCGGTGCGCGGCAGCGAGATCTCGACCAGCTTGGCGCCGAGTTGTTCGTACTGCTGGAGCGCCGCGTCGATGGCGGCGCGCACGTCGGCGGCGAGGCCCGCGCCGAAGAATTCCTTCGGGATGCCGATGCGCAAACCATCGAGCTTGTCGTTCAGGCTGCGGCTGAAATCCTCGGCCGGCAGGTCGAGCGAGGTGGAGTCGCGGTCCAGGTCCGGCCCGCACAGGGCCGAGAGCAGCAGGGCGCAGTCCTCGGCGGAGCGCGCCATCGGCCCGGCCTGGTCCAGGCTGGAGGCGTAGGCAATCATGCCGTAGCGGCTGGCGCGGCCGTAGGTGGGCTTGATGCCGGTGATGCCGCAGAAGCTGGCGGGCTGGCGGATGGAGCCGCCCGTGTCCGTGCCGGTGGCGGCGGGCGCCAGGCGTGCCGCGATGGCTGCGGCGCTGCCGCCGGAGGAACCGCCGGGCACGCGGGCCGGGTTCCACGGGTTTTTCACCGGCGTTGGGGCGGACTGGCCCACGGCGGGCACGGCGACCGCCTCGTTGGACGAGCCCATGGCGAATTCATCGCAGCTGAGCTTGCCCAGCGTGACGGCGCCGGCGCCAGGGCCTTGGTCCGGCGCGCCCTGGCCCAGCCTGGCGACCACGGTGGCGTCGAAGGGCGAGCGGTAGCCGGCCAGCATCTGGCTGCCCGCGGTGCTCGGGAAGTCTCGCGTCACGAAGATGTCCTTGTGCGCGATCGGCACGCCCAGCAGGGGCGCGGTGTCACCGGCCGCCAGTCGCGCGTCGGCGGCGCGGGCCTGGGCCAGCGTGGCCTCTTCATCCAGCGCCAGGAAAGCGGCCAAGCCTTGGTGCGTGTGGATGCGTTTCAGGAAATGCTGGGCCGCCTCGGTGGCGGACACCTTTTTCTGACGCAGTTGCGCGGCCAGCTCGGCCACGCTGAGTTGATGGAGATCGGTACCGGTCATGTCTGATCGAAAGCCAAGAGGGGGTGAAGACGGATGCGGGGAACTTCGTGGAGTCGGCGTTGCCGTTCCACGGGTGTTGCCCCCTGATTAGGAAAGAGCGTGGCGCCCAAGGAGGCGCGGAGCCTGGAGTTGCGCAACCGCATCACTCAATGACCTTGGGAACCAGGAACAGCCCCCGCTCCACGGCCGGGGCGCTGCGCTGGTTGGCCTCGCGCTGATTGGTCTCGCTGGCGCGGTCGTCGCGCAAGCGCAGGGCCGCCTGCGCGGCCTCGGCCTGCCGACCCGCGGCATGGTAGGCGGCGGCCATGGTCGGGTGCGACAAAGGTTCGATGCCGGTGGTGTCCACCGCGCGCATCTGCTCGACGATGGCGAAGAACCCGTTGATGCGTTCGCGCATGCGTTCGCCCTCGGCGGGGCTCAGTTCCAGCCGGGCCAGGCTGGCGATGCGCGTGATGTCGGCGGAAGTCAGGGACATGGCGAAAACCGTGTTGAGGCAGAAGGATGGCAGGGCGGTTGCCGGAGCGCCTGGGTGCACAGGCCGGTTGCTTGCGCATCCAAGAGGTGGTTGGCAGGCTTGAAACCGCGTGTAAGCGGTGTAATTCCTGGGCTCTTCCTCGTTCCGGCGGGCCTGGCGCAGCCTGGGCGCGCACAGGGGATGGGGTATTATCCCGCCTTCAAGGACACCCGCGGCACCCAAAGGATAGAGCAATGTTTGAAGCGTTTCGCCAGTATTTCTCGACCGACTTGGCGATCGATCTGGGCACAGCCAACACGCTGATCTACGCCCGCGACAAAGGGCTGGTGCTCAACGAACCCTCGGTGGTGGCGATTCGCCACGAAGGCGGCCCCCAGGGCAAGAAGTCCATCCAGGCGGTGGGCCACGAAGCCAAGTCCATGCTGGGCAAGGTGCCGGGCAACATCGAGGCCATCCGCCCCATGAAGGACGGCGTGATCGCCGACTTCACCGTCACCGAGCAGATGCTCAAGCAGTTCATCCGCATGGTGCACCCGCGCAGCATGTTCAAGCCCAGCCCGCGCATCATCATCTGCGTGCCCTGCGGCTCGACCCAGGTGGAGCGCCGTGCCATCCGCGAATCGGCCCTGGGCGCGGGCGCGTCCGAGGTCTACCTGATCGAGGAACCCATGGCCGCCGCCATCGGCGCGGGCCTGCCCGTGTCCGAGGCCTCCGGCTCCATGGTCGTGGACATCGGCGGCGGCACGACCGAAGTCGGCGTGATCTCCCTGGGCGGCATGGTCTACAAGGGCTCGGTTCGCGTGGGTGGCGACAAGTTCGACGAAGCCATCATCAACTACATCCGCCGCAACTACGGCATGCTGATTGGCGAGCCCACCGCTGAAGCCATCAAAAAGGACATCGGCTCCGCCTTCCCCGGCAGCGAGGTGCGCGAGATGGAAGTGCGCGGCCGCAACCTGTCTGAGGGTGTGCCGCGTGCGTTCACGATTTCCAGCAACGAAATCCTGGAAGCGCTCACCGATCCGCTGAACAACGTGGTGTCCGCCGTCAAGAACGCGCTGGAACAGACCCCGCCCGAACTCGGTGCCGACATCGCCGACCGCGGCATGATGCTGACCGGTGGTGGCGCGCTGCTGCGTGACCTGGACCGCCTGCTCTCCGAGGAAACCGGCCTGCCCGTGCTGGTGGCCGAGGACCCGCTGACCTGCGTGGTGCGCGGTTGCGGCATCGCCCTGGAACGCATGGACCACCTGGGCGCCATCTTCACCAACGAGTAAGCCGGACTCATCACACCCGTCTGACTCGCGGGACAAAGGCCGCACACACCTATGGCGCTCGGTACGCTGGACAGATCGCCACCGCCCTTCTTCCGCCAAGGCGCTTCTGCACTTTCTCGGCTTTTGTTGGCCGGTGCGCTGTCGCTCTTCCTGATGGTGGCGGACACCCGCTTCCAAATCACCGGTCCTTTGCGCACGGTGATCTCCGCCGTGGTCTATCCCTTGCAATGGGCGCTGCAGCAGCCGGTGCAATGGAGCCGCAACCTTTATGAAGCGGCGCAAGACCTGCGTTATGCCCGTGACCTTGCCGCGCACAGCCAGGAGCTGCTGCGCCAGCAGACGCCGCGCGTGCTGAACTATGAGCAGCTGGCGCTCGAAAACGAGCAGTTGCGCCGTTTGCTTGATCTGCGGCCGCGCTTGTCCACGGCCAGCCAGGCCGCCCAGGTGCTCTACGATGCTGCCGATCCCTACGTGCATCGCGTGGTCATCGACCGCGGCTTGGTGCACGGCGTCAGCCCCGGTGCCCCAGTCATTGATGATTCCGGCTTGCTGGGCCAGGTGACTCGGGTGCACGCGGCCCTGTCCGAGGTCACCCTGGTCATCGACGCCGCGCAGGCCACCCCCATCGTCAACACACGCACCGGCGTGCGCGCCGTGGTGTTCGGCGAGCCCGATCTGCATGGCGGTCGGCTTGAGCTGCGCTACATGGCTGTCGATGCCGATGTGCAACCGGGCGACCTGCTGGTGACCAGCGGCATCGACGGCGTTTACCCCGCGGGCCTGCCGGTGGCGCGTGTCAGCCGGGTGGAGCGCCGCCCCGCAGCGGCTTTTGCGCAGATCTTCTGTGAACCCCAGGCGCGGGTGGACGGGGCCAGCCAGGTCCTGGTGCTCGAGTCCCTGGCGGGTCGGGTGCCGCCGCGGCCCGCAACAACCGCGCCCGCGCCGGGCACACCACGCAAAGGGGGCGGATGATGCTCAACGTAGGCCAACAACTGCTGCTGCCTGCCAAGCCGACCTTCATTTGGGGCAGCCTGGTGGGCGCCCTGGCCCTGGGCATGATGGGCAATTTCGTGCTCTGGGGCCGCGCGCCTTGGGCGCCGGATCTGCTGGCCCTGACGCTGGTCTTCTGGGGCGTGCATCAACCCCGTCGGGTGGGCATGACGGGTGCCTTTCTATTTGGCTTGCTGATGGACGTGCACCAAGGCAGTGTGCTGGGTCAGCATGCGCTGGCTTACTCGGTGCTGAGTTTCTTCGCCATCGCCGTGCACCGGCGCATTCTGTGGTTCCCCGTGTCTGGGCAAGCCCTGCAGGTGCTGCCCATCTTGGCGGCGGCGCACCTCGTCACCTTGGCGGTGCGCATGATGCTGGGGGGCGAGTTCCCGGGGTGGTCCATGTTCCTGGCGCCCTTGATCGAGGCCTTGCTGTGGCCGGTCGCCACCCTGCTGCTGCTGCTGCCGCAACGCCGCGCACCCGATCCGGATGCCAATCGGCCACTGTGACGCCATGACCTCCCTCCGTGCCCACCCCGCATGCATCGCCGCCGCACGTCCTGCGCGAGCGTGGCGCATTGCTCGCGCCTGGGGCGGCCAGGTGACGTTGAGCCCGCGTCAGTGTCGTTCCTCCTGAATGGGTGAGTCATGGCGTTGACCGAGCTGCGCAACGTCGAAGCGGACCTGCACCGCTTCCGCAACCGCGCCCTGGTGCTCGCGGGGGTGATCGCGGTTTGCTTCCTGCTGCTGATGGTGCGGCTGGTGTACTTGCAGGTGTTCCGCCATGCCGAGTTGCAGGCCCAGGCGGAGGTAAACCGCACCACCATCGTTCCGCTGACGCCCGCGCGCGGTCTGATCCTGGACCGCAACGGCATTCCGCTGGCCACCAACTATTCGGCCTACACCCTGGAAATCACACCCGCCCAGGTGGATGACCTGCCCAAGACCATCGACGAACTCGCACAGTTGGTCGACATTTCCCCGCGCGACCGTCAACGCTTTCGCCGCCTGATGCAGGAAAGCCGGGGGGTTGAATCCCTGCCCATCCGCATCCGCCTGACCGACGAAGAGGTGGCACGCTTCACCGTGCAGCGTTACCGCTTCAAGGGCGTCGAGTTGCGCGCGCGCCTGCTGCGCAATTACCCCTGGGGAGAATTGGGCAGCCACGTCGTGGGTTATATCGGGCGCATCAACACCAGCGAGAAGCGCCGCATCGAAGCCTGGCCCGCCGAAGAGCAGGCCAACTACCGTGGCACTGACTACATCGGCAAGCTCGGGGTGGAGCAAAGCTTTGAAAAGCAGTTGCACGGCCAGACGGGTTTCGAGCGCATCGAAACCTCGGCGGGCGGCGTCATCATGCGCACGCTGGCCACCAAGCCCGACAAGCCGGGTGACAACGTGCTGCTGTCCATCGACATCAAGCTCCAGCACTTGGTCGAGCAGATGTTTGGCGACCGGCGTGGCGCGTTGGTGGCGATGGACCCCAACAACGGTGAGATCCTGGCCTTTGTTTCCAAGCCGACCTTCGATCCCAACATCTTCGTCGAAGGTGTGGACCAGGAATCCTGGCAGGAGTTGAACGAGTCCATCGAGAAGCCCTTGCTCAACCGCGCCTTGCGGGGCATCTACCCGCCTGGCTCGACCTACAAGCCCTTCATGGCCTTGGCCGCCTTGGAGCTGGGCAAGCGTGAAGCTGGCACGACCATCTTGGACACGGGGTCCTGGACCCTGGGCGGTCACACCTACCGCAGCCACGGAGACTTCGGCTTGGGCGTGGTGGACCTGTACCGCAGCATCGTCAAGTCCAGCAATGTGTATTACTACGCCTTGGCCAATGACCTGGGCGTGGAAGCCATCCACGACTTCATGAAGCCCCTGGGCTTCGGCCAGATCACGGGCATCGACATCCAAGGCGAGGTGCGCGGTGTGTTGCCGAACCAAGATTGGAAGCGCCGCGCCTTCAAGCAACCCAATCTGCAGCGCTGGTTCGCTGGTGAGACGATTTCGCTGGGCATCGGCCAGGGCTACAACACATTCACGATGTTGCAGCTGGCCACGGCCACGGCCACGCTGGCCAACAATGGCTTGCGTCAGCGCCCGCACCTGGTCATCGGCACGCAGGACCCGCAGACCTTGCGCATGCACGAAACCGCCAAGACGCCGCCCCAGAGCCTTGGCTACAACCCGCAGAACCTGGAGGCGGTGCGCCGCGCCCTGGTGGGTGTGACGCAAGAAGGCACCTCGGCCCGTTCTTTCGCGGGCGCCAAGTACCTCAGCGCGGGCAAGACCGGCACGGCCCAGGCCGTGACGATCAGCCAGAAAGAAAAATACGACGCCCGCAAACTGGAAGAACACCAGCGTGACCACGCCCTGTACATGGCTTTCGCCCCGGCCGACGAGCCTCGCATCGCCGTGGCGCTGGTGGTCGAGAACGCGGGCTGGGGTGCGGAGCAAGCCGCGCCCATCGCCCGCCGCGTGTTCGATTACTGGCTGCTGGGCCAGTATCCCAGCGTGGAGGATCTGTACGCCGTGAGCCAGGGCCTGGCTGCGTATCCGATAGGCCGCCCGCGCCTCGCCGCCGAGGTGGCTTGGCCACCGCGCAGCATCGACGACGAGGTCAAGGCCCTGGGGGGCTTGAAGCGCGCCTGGTTCCAGAAGCCCCCCGCGCCCTCGCCGCAAGAGCGCCGCGAATCGGTGCTGACCGAGGTGACCGGTCCGGGGCAGGCTGCTCAGCCCGTTCAGACCCAGGTGCCGCAGCCCGAGCCAGCGCCTGCCGTCCCCGCACCGGAAGTCTTCACCAACAGCCCTGGCGCGCAATAAGCAGCGAGTCCACCCGGGGCAGTGGCTGGGCCCGTGCCGAGCCCGAGCCGCCTGATACGGGATGGGTTCACGCGCCTGGGGCGCGTTGTGAGCGGCTTGTGATCAGGCCCTGTCAGGGCCAGAAGGCGTCGCGCCCCGTCTTGAGGATCAGTGCCAGCACGACCAGGATGAACACGCCGCGCACGAAACCCGCGCCATGCTTGAGTGCCAGCCGCGTGCCCAGCAGGCTCCCCGCCACGTTGGCCAAAGCCAGCACCAGCGCGACATGCCACCAGACATGGCCTTGCAGGCCAAACAGCACGATGGCCGCCACGTTGCTGCAGACGTTGAGCAACTTGGCGTGGGCCGAGGCGTGCAGGAAGTCATACCCCAGCAGGCGCACCATCAGGAAGATGAAGAAGCTGCCGGTGCCAGGCCCGAAGAGGCCGTCGTAGAAACCGATCAGCAGACCGATGCTGCCCGCCACCACGGCCTCGGCGCGCCCCGCGTAGCGCGGCGCGTGCGCCCGGCCCAAGTCCTTGCGGGCCAGGGTGTAGATCAGCACGACCAGCAGCACCAAGGGCAACAGCTTGCGCAGGAACGCGGTGGGGATTTGCGTGACCAGCCAAGCCCCTAGGAAGGAACCGGTCAACGTCAGCGCCATCGCGGGGAGCAGGGCGGGCCAGCGCAGCTCGACCCGGCGCGCGTACTGCGTCGCCGAGAACGTGGTGCCCCAAACCGAGGCCGATTTGTTGGTGCCGAACAAGGTGGCGGCGTTGGCGCCCGGGTAGGTGGCGAACAAGGCGGGCACCAGAATGAGGCCGCCGCCACCGACGATGGCGTCCACGAAGCCGGCCAGCAGCGAGGCCAGCGAGACAAACAACAATTCCATGGGAAAAATGTAACAAGCGTCGCCCTGGTGGCCGAGGCCGACGGGCAGGAAGGGGAGGTGTGGAGCGAGGGCCTGGTGAGGCGTGACAAGACAGCCAGCAATAAAAAAGCACCGGGCTTGCGCGCGGTGCTTTTGCAGAGCCATCTGCTATGGATGGTAACTTTATTTTGTTTTCTAGTTCAAGAAGCCAGTGTCGTCCTCGGTTCCTCGCGTCTGCGGCAGCTCGTCTGCCGCACCTTGAGTGCTGTGACTGTATGCCCGGGCACCATTTGAGGGCATCGGGATTTTCCCGTGCGCGTGTTTGCCCTAGCCCCGCCCGGTTATGGGCCTTGGCGCTGACCCCGGCGCAGCAATTCGGCCAGGCGCTCAGCAATCATCAGCGTGGGCGCGTTGGTGTTCCCGCTGGTGATGAGGGGCATCACGCCCGCGTCGGCGATGCGCAAGCCCGTGACGCCGCGCACGCGCAACTCCGCGTCCACCACGGCCATCGGGTCGGCCTCCAGGCCTTCCACGCGCCCCATCTTGGTCGTGCCCACGGGGTGGAAGATGGTGGTGGCGATGTCCCCCGCGAGGCGCGCCAGGTCCTGATCGCTCTGGTCCGGACCACTGGGTGGTAGACCGGGCTTCCATTCCTCGGGCTGGTAAGGCGCGAGTGCGGGTTGCGCCACGATGCGCCGGGTCACCCGCAGTGATTCGGCGGCGACTTGCCGATCTTCCGGCGTGGACAGGTAGTTGGGCGCGATGGCCGGGGCGTCCTCGAAACGGGGGCTGCGGATGCGCACCGTGCCCCGGCTGGTCGGCTGCAGATTGCAGACGCTGGCGGTGAACGCGTTGAAGCCGTGCAGGGGTTCGCCGAAGGCGTCCAAGGACAGCGGCTGCACGTGGTACTCCAGGTTCGGGCGAGCCAGCCCGGGGCGGCTGCGTGTGAAGGCGCCCAGCTGGCTCGGGGCCATGCTCATCGGTCCAGTGCGGCGCAAGGCGTATTCCAGCCCGATCTTGAATTGGCCCCAGGCGCTGTCGGCCAAGGTGTTGAGCGTGAGACCGCGCCGGTCCTTCGCGCCCTTGACCTTGTAGACCGCGCGGATCTGCAGGTGGTCCTGCAGGTTGGCGCCGACGCCCGGAATGTCCCGTAGCACGGGCACGCCGTGTTCTTGCAGCAGCGCACCGGGGCCCAGGCCGGAGAGCTGCAGGATCTGCGGCGTACCAATGCTGCCCGCGCACAAGATGACCTCGCCGGTACCGTCCTGGGGCAGCCGGGCGGTGAGCTGCTCGTGCCCAGTCCAGACTTCCGCGCCTGTGCAGCGCGGCCGGCCATCGGTGCCTTCTTCGAACAGAAGGCGCGAGACTTGGGCCGAGGTCCACAGCTCGAAGTTCGGGCGTGCATAACAAGTGGGCCGCAGAAACGCTTTGGCCGTGTTCCAGCGCAGGCCGTTCTTCTGATTGACCTCGAAATAGCCAACGCCTTCGTTGTTGCCTCGGTTGAAGTCTTCGGTGGCGGGAATGCCCGCCTGCTCGGCCGCCCGTGCGAAGGCGTCCAGCACCTCCCAGTGCAGGCGCTGCTTGTCCACGCGCCATTCGCCGCCGACGCCATGGAAGGCCGCGAAGGCCGGGTCTGGCGCATGGGTTTCGTTCTTCTCGACTTGGCCCGCAGGCTCGCCTCGGTAGTGGTCTTCATGCCGCTTGAAGAAGGGCAGCACCTGCTCCCAACCCCAGCGCATGTCGCCCGTCAGTTGCGCCCACTGGTCGTAGTCTTGGGCCTGACCGCGCATGTAAATCATGCCGTTGATGCTGGAGCTGCCACCCAGCACCTTGCCGCGCGGGTAGCGCAGCGCCCGGCCATTGAGTCCGGCATCCGGCTCGGTCTGGTAGAGCCAGTCGGTGCGCGGGTTGCCGATGCAATGCAGGTAGCCGACCGGTATGTGGATCCAGTGGTAGTCGTCCTTGCGGCCAGCCTCGATCAGCAGCACGCGCTTGGATGGGTCAGCGCTCAAGCGATTGGCGAGCAAACTGCCCGCCGTGCCCGCGCCGACGATGATGAAGTCGAACGTTGTCTCGCTCATGGATGTTGTTGTTGGAATCAATGTTCAGAAGGGCAGCCAGCGGAAAAGGTCGCCAAAGCCGCGCGCCAGGACGGCCGTGGGTAGGGGCTGGCCCAGCGCGGTCAGCGCCGTCTGGTAGTCAACCCAGCGCCGGTGGGCGAGTGCCTGCAGCGTGGGCGTGCCCCTTTGGTGGGCCCATTGTTGCAGCTCCTGCCAACTTGCCAGCGTCGGCACGCTGCTGAGCCTGACCAGGCGCGTCGATCCGAACAGGTACCAGCGCCAAGTGGCTGACCGTCGCGCAAAGGCCCAGGCCAGCAGCGGCGCGGCGATGTAGAAACAACCCGGCAGAAGGAAGAACGGCAGCCAATTGCCCCACAGCACGGAGATCAAGGGTGCGCAAAGCAGGAGGCCCACCAGCCAGAGCGGTGCCAGCACACGGTAAAGCCCTAGGCGTGCCGCATAGTCCGCGGCGTCGGGTATCCGCTGGCCAAAAGCTTCACGTTCCAAGCGGTCTATCCATGCAAGGCGCTCGGCCTCGGTCGACACGGTCATGGGCGGGTCAGCAACACTGTGGAGTTCGCTCATGGGCGGTGCTTGCGCGGGTCGTGCATGACTAGAATGAACTGGATCATACGCATTGCACTGGACGGTCATGAGCAAGAAGAGGCCCGCAGTGGTTTGCCCCGCATCGGTCCAAGGCCCCGCTTTCCCATGAATCGGCGACGCTTCATCACAACCTTCGGCGCGTTTACCGTGGCGGCGGGTTTGCCTCGGTTCGCGATGGGCCAAGCCGCGTCGCTCGACGTGCCTTCCCTGAAAGCGGGCTACGCGCTGCGCCTCAAGAAGCTGCTCGCAGCCGGGGCCTTGCCTTACATCGACATCGAAAGCTCTTGCAATTCGACGAAGATTGACGTGCAGGCCGTCGCCAAAGCGATGGACGAGTTGAACATCGGCTTGATGGCGCTGTCCGCCGACATCGGCAAAAACCGCTTTGCAGACGGTGTTCGCTACGATGACCTCTCGCAACGACTGCTGGCCAGTTTTCCGGACCGCTTCATTCCCATCGGCAATGGCGGGCAGCCCCCCGCGCTGACGGATGCGCCCGGCGAATTCCTGGATGCGCAGGAGCAAGCGGCGCGCGATGGGAAAATCCTGCTGTTGGGCGAATACGAGTTTCGCCATTACCCGTCACCCCGGCAAGCCAAGCGTGAACCCGAAGAGCGTGACGTCGATATTCCTCTGGACGGGCTGGAGGGCCACCGCTTGTTCCGTCTGAGCGAGGCGACCGGCCTGCCTTTCCAGATTCACTACGAGATCGAGGACGTCTTGCTCCCGACGCTCGAAAAGATGCTGGCGCAGTATCCCGGCGCCCGAGTGGTGTGGTGTCATCTCGCGCAGGTTCGTTACCTGGAGCGTGCCTCGCGTTATTCACCCACGTATGTCGAAGGCTTGATCCAGCGCTTCCCCGGGCTGTGCTTCGACACCGCGTTTGGCGACGGTGCCTCGGTGTATCCGCCGAGCGGGCAAAAGCATGCGCGCATCTGGAATGGCGAAGCTCTCAAGAAGGAATGGCGCGATCTGATCGTCGCGCACCCTCGGCGATTCCTGTCCGCCCTCGATCTGGGGCAGGACCGCATGCATCGCATGCATGAATACGACGCCAAGCACCGGCGCTTCCTGGCTCAACTGCCCGAGGAAGTCCGGCACCAGGTGGCCTGGCGCAACGCCTGGCGCTTGATGTTTGGCGAGGAGTTCGGCTGAGGCGACGAACCGGCGCAGACCTTGCGCTGCTGGCTTACTTGCTTGTCGGCATCACAAACTCGGCCCCCTTGCCGATGCTCTCGGGCCAGCGCTGCATCACGCTCTTTTGCTTCGTGTAGAAGCGCACGCCTTCCTCGCCATAGGCGTGCATGTCGCCGAAGAGGCTCTTCTTCCAGCCGCCAAAACCGTGCCAGGCCATGGGTACCGGAATCGGCACGTTGATGCCCACCATGCCCACCTGGATACGGCGCGCGAATTCACGCGCGGCGTTGCCATCGCGCGTGTAGCAAGACACCCCGTTGCCGAATTCGTGGCCGTTGATGAGTTGCACGGCGCTGGCGAAATCGGGCACGCGCACGCAGGAGAGCACCGGGCCGAAGATTTCTTCTTTGTAGATCTTCATCTCGGGCGTCACGTGGTCGAACAGCGTGCCGCCCAGCCAGAAGCCCTGGTCGCAGCCCGCGCCAGCTTGGGCGCCCGGAAAGCCACGGCCGTCCACCAGCAGCTGGGCGCCTTCCTTCGCGCCCTGTTCGATGTAGCCGGTGATGCGTTGCCGCGCCGCTTCGGTGACGATGGGGCCCATCTCGGCGGCGAGGTTCATGCCGTCCAGCACCTTGAGCGCCCTCGTGCGCTCGATCAGCTTGGGGATGACTTTGTCCGCCACGTCGCCCACCAGCACCGCCACCGAGATCGCCATGCAGCGCTCACCGGCCGAGCCGTAGGCCGCGCCGATCAAGCCGTCCACCGCCTGGTCCAGGTCCGCGTCGGGCATGACGACCATGTGGTTCTTCGCGCCGCCCAAGGCCTGAACGCGTTTGCCGTTGCGCGCGCCGGTCTCATAGATGCTGTTGGCCACCGGCGTGGAACCGACAAAGCTCACGGCCTTCACGTCGGGGTGGGCCAGCAGCGCGTCCACCGCGCCTTTGTCGCCCTGCACCACGTTGAACACGCCGTCGGGCAGGCCAGCTTGTTTCAGCAGTTCGGCCATGCGCAGGCTGGGGCTGGGGTCCAGCGGGCTGGGCTTGAGCACGAAGGTGTTGCCACAGGCGATGGCCACGGGGAACATCCACATGGGCACCATGACCGGGAAGTTGAAGGGCGTGATGCCCGCCACCACGCCCAAAGGCTGGCGCATCGTCCAGTTGTCCATGCCGGTCGAGACCTGCTCGGTGTAGTCGCCCTTGAGCAGTTGCGGGATGCCGGTGGCGAACTCCACGATCTCGATGCCCCGTGTCACTTCGCCTTGCGCATCGGTGAACACCTTGCCGTGTTCGGCGGTGATCAGGCGCGCCAGTTCGTCGCGGTGTTGGTTCAGCAGTTCGAGGAATTTGAAGAGGATGCGCGCGCGGCGCAGCGGCGAGGTGTCGGCCCAAGCCGGGAAGGCGGCCTGCGCGGCGGCCACGGCGGCATCGACCTCGGCGCTGGATGCCAAGGCCACCTGACCGGTGACCGCGCCCGTGGCCGGGTTGGTCACGTCTTGCTGGCGGCCGGAGGTGCCAGGCCGAACCTGGCCAGCGATGTAGTGCCCGATGGGGGCGAGGGTGCGAGCGTTCATGGCGGGGCCTCCGTGGCAAGCCGAGGTGGGTGAAGAATGCGGCGCAGTCTAGGCCGCGCCAAGGCGCTTGAGAAGGTCGGAAATCTGACCACATTGTTCATTTCGATGAACAATGGCGCCATGAGCAGCGACACTCCTACCCTGGCCTACGCCGACTTGCACCTGCTGACCGTGCTGGCCCAAACCCGCAGTTACACCCAGGCGGCCCGCCGCCTGGGCGTGTCCAAGGCCTCGGCCAGCATGCGCATCGCCGAGTTGGAGCGCAGCCTGGGCCTGCCCCTGGTGCGCCGCACCACCCGCGCGGTGGGCCTGACGGCGGCAGGGCAGCAGCTGGTGGACGACATCGGCGCGGCCTTCGCGCGCATCGAGCAGGGCGTGGCCAGCGCCAAGGACCTGGCGGGCGCGCCGCGTGGTCTGGTGCGCGTGAGCGCACCCGTGGCCCTGGGGCGGCAGCACATCGCGCCCACGTTGCCCACCTTCGCTCGGGCCTGGCCGGAAATCCGCATCGAGCTGGACCTGAGCGACCGCTTCGTCAATCTGGCGCAGGAAGGTTTTGACCTCGCCATCCGCCACGCCCAGGCCGCGCCGGACACGCAGGTCGCCACGGTGCTGTGCGACACACGCTCGGTGCTGGTGGCCAGCCCGGACTACCTGGCGCGTGCGGGCGAGCCCAAGCATCCTGCCGAGCTGGCGCGGCACCAATGCCTGCTCTACCTGCGCGGCGCAGCCGGGCAGAGCTGGGCGTTCGAGAAAAGCGGGGGCCGGCGGGCTTCGGGCGCATCGGCAGCATTGGCAGCATTGGCAGCATCAGCCGCAAGGGACGCCGCGCCAGAGCGCGTGGCCGTTGCCGTGGGCGGCCCGCTCAAGGCCAATAACAGCGAGGTCTTGCGCGAGGCGGCGCTGGGCGGACTGGGCATCGCCCTGCTGCCAGACTTCAGCGCGGCCGAGGCCCTGCGCGCGGGCCGCTTGCGCCGCGTGCTGCCCGCGTGGTCGCCGCGCGATTTTTTCGGCGAGCGCATCTACGCCATCCGACCCTGGTCACCGCAGCCGCCGCGGGCCGTGCAGTGCTTGGTGGATCATCTGAAGGAGACGCTCGGAAGGGGGTTTGCGTTGCCTGTCGCGTAGTGTTTGATCGGTCGTTGCCACGCAACCTCAGTGCGTCAGGTATCCCATCCAAGACCAGTACGTCGCGCCCAGCAGCAGCACGAGCGCATAGCCAATCACCGTGAGCACCAGACCCGTGCGCACGAAGTCTTTGGCGCTGAAGGTGTCGGTGCCGTAGGCCACCATGTTCTGCGGCGCGTTGACGGGCAGGATGAAGCCGAAACTCACCACGAACTGCAGCAGCAGGGTCATGCCGATCAGGTTGAGCGGTGCAGCATCGGGGCCGCCTGCGATCCGCTGCAGCACGCTGATCATGATGGGGACCATGGCCGAGGCCAGGGCGGTGGCGCTGGCGAAGCCCAGGTGCACCACGATCAGGAAGAGCGAGAGCAGGGCCAGGATCATGAAGGCCGAGGCACCCGCCAGGCCCAGGTTGGCCACGATGATGTTGGCCAGCCAGGCGGCGGCTTGGGTTTGCAGCAGCGCCGTGCCCAGGCTGATGCCGGTGCCGAAGAGCACGATGGTGCCCCACGGAATCTTGGATTGCGCCTGCTTCCAACCCATGACGCCGATGCCGGGCGTGAACATCAGCGCAATGGCCGCGATGGTGGTGCTGGAGGTGTCAAAGGGGTGCAGCACTTTCTCGGTCGCCCACAGGCCCAGCAGTGCCAGCATGATGGCGAGCAGCCGCCATTCGGCCCCGGTCATGGGGCCGAGCGCGCGCAAGGCCTGGCGGATGGTGTCCTTGCCGCCGGCGATTTCTTCGGTCTCGGGCGGCATCATCCGCGTCATCACGAAGTACAGCGCGATGGACATGAGGATGGACCAGGGGGCAGCCGCGATCAGCCAGTCCAGCCAGGTGATGGTCTGACCGAAGGCCTTCTCGATGAAGCCGATGGCCACCATGTTCTGCGCGGCCGCCGTCTTGACGCCCACGTTCCAGATGGACGCTGCTTGCGCGGTGGCGATCATCAACAGGCCTGCGAAGCGCGAGCGTTGGTCCACGCCGAAGGCCAGGATGATCCCCATGACGATGGGCACCAGGCAGGCCACACGGGCCGTGGTCGAAGGCACGAGGAAAGACAGCACGATGCCGACCAGGATGGCGCCCACCACCACGCGCTTGGTGCGCGCGCCCACCTGGGACAGGATGAAGAGGGCGATGCGCTTGTCCAGGCCGGTGAGGGTCATGGCGGCTGAGATGAAGCAGGCCGCGCCGACAAGTGCCAGCGCCGTATTGGCGAAACCGCTCAAGGCCAGGGTGAGCGCGGCCGTCGTGCCGAGCGCCGCCTCGGGTTTGGCGGCGTTGGGGGCCAGCCCCAGCAGAAAGGCCATGAGGGCTGTGATCAGCACCGCGCTGATGGCGTAGTCCACGGCCTCGGTCATCCAGAGGATGACGGAGAACAGCAGCAGGCCCAGCATGATCTGCCCCGCCACCGGCAGACCTTCGGGGCGTGGCAGCAGGAGAACCAGGACCAGGCTGACCAGCGCGGCCAGCAGACCGGTGACGTGGACCGGTTCGCGCACCGGGGCGGAACCGATGGGGGTGCTTGTCGCCATGGCGTCTCCTCCATTGTGGATGTGCAGCCATGCTAGGGCGTGCGCCCGTGTCCACCTTGATGTGGATCAAGCACCGGTCGCTTGGTGGTCGGCGTTTGTGCAAGGCCCTCGCTCAGATCAGGCCGGCCTTGTCCAGGCCGTAGGCCCGGTCTTGCGAACCCGGCACGGCGGCGAAGCCGACGGAGAGGCGATTCCAGCCGTTGATGGCCACGATCGCGAAACTCAGGTCGGTCAATTCCTGCTCGTTGAACTCAGCACGCACGGCCTCGTAGTCGGCCTCGCTCACGCCTTGTGCAGGCAGGCGCGTGAGCACTTCCGTCCAGGCCAGGGCGGCGCGTTCGCGCGGGGAGAACAGCGGGGATTCGCGCCAAATGGCCACGTGGTGCAGGCGCAGCTCGCGCTCGCCGTCGATGCGTGCTTCCTTGACGTGCATGTCCACGCAGAAGGCGCAGCCGTTGAGTTGCGAGGCGCGCAGGGTGACGAGGTGTCGCAGGCCGGGCTCCAGGTGGCTCTTTTTCAGCGCCAGGCTGAAGTCCAGGTACTTCTTGAACAGTTCGGGGGCGTGTTGGGCGTAATCGAGGCGTTGGCTCATGGTGAGGAACTCCGTGCTGAGGTTGAAGGAAGTGGATGCATCCACCCCTCAAGACGCGTTGCCACCCACGTTTGTGACAGCCCAGGCCTCGGCGATGCGGTGAAGTTTGTCGGGGTTGCGCTGCGTGTGGATGCGGGTGATGCGTTCTCCATCGCTCTCGAAGCTCTGCGCCGACTCAAGTTGACCGTCGATGAAGCGCAAGAGGCCCCACTGGCCATTGAGTTGCACCAGCTCCATGCGCAGAGAGCGCCCGCCCTTGCCGGTGCGCAGCCAGACGGCCAGGTAGAGCCTGGCGATGCGCGCCGCGCCCAGCAGCACCTTGCCGAAGCTGGGCACCTTGCCGCCGCCGTCGCTGACCAGCTCGGCGTCTTCGGCCAGCAGGGCCTGCAGGGTTGCGAAGTCACCGCGCCGCGCGGCTTCGGCAAAGCCGCTGAGCAAGCGGTAATGCGTGTCGGGCGAGACGGCCTGGCGCACCCGGCCTTCTTTCAGTTGTGCCTTGGCGCGAGAAACGATCTGTCGGCAGGCGGCCTCGCTCTTGCCCAAGGCGCGAGCCACGTCGGCGTAATCGGCGTCGAACACTTCTCGCAAAAGGAAGGCCGCGCGCATCTCCGGCGTCAGGCGTTCCAGCAGGGCGAGGAAAGCCATGGAAATGTCGTCGGCGCGTTCCAGCAACTCTTCGGGGCTGGCCGGTCCGGCGTCCGGGGTGAGCTGGGGTTCGGGCAGCCAGAAGCCAGTGTAGTGCTCGCGTTGCACCTTGGCCGTGCGCAGACGGTCGATGGCCAGGCGCGTGGTCACGGTGACCAGCCAGGCCTCGGCGCTGTCGAGCGTCTCGGTCTCGGCCTCGTGCCAGCGCAGCCAGACGTCTTGCACCAACTCCTCGGCCTCGGCCACCGTGCCCAGCATGCGGTAGGCGATGGCCTGCAAGCGAGGGCGCAAGCGGTTGAAGAAAAGGTTTCTGTCGTCCATGGGGCCTAGACGGATGGGGCTAACGATTTGTGACAGCTTTCCATCGGCAGCGACGGTGTGTGTCATTGGGCATTCTGAATCAGGCATGCGCCTTGCATGCAAGTAAGCATTTCCTGAATTGTTTTCCCTCACCCTTTTCAAATCATTTCCCTGGAGTACCCCTATGAAACTGGACCGCCGTTCCTTCGTCTCCAAGAGTGTCACCGGCGCCGCCGCAGCGGGCACGCTCGCTTTTCCCATGGTCGCCAAGGCGCAGCAATCCTTCAACTGGAAGATGACCAGCGCCTATGCCAAGGGCGCGCCCTTCTACATGGACGGCCCAGGCAGCGCGACGGACCTGGCCAAGCGCATCCGCGAGATGTCGGGCGGTCGCTTGAACATCCAAGTCTTTGGTGCGGGGGAACTCATCCCGGCCTTCGAAGGCTTCGACGCCGTGCGCGCGGGCACGGTGGAGATGAACCACGCCAACAGCTACTTCTGGACCGGCAAGACCTTCGCGGCCCAGTACTTCACCGCCGTGCCCTTTGGCATGAACTTCCAGGGCATGAACGGCTGGCTTTATGACGGCGGCGGCATCGACCTGTGGAACGAGGTGTATGCCCCTTTCGGCATGGTGGCCATGCCCTGCGGCAACACCGGCGTGCAGATGACGGGCTGGTTCAAGAAGGAGATCAACACCGTCGCCGACTTCAAGGGCTTGAAGATGCGCATCCCCGGCCTGGCGGGCAAGGTCTACGCCAACCTGGGCGTGGATGTGAAAGTGCTGCCGGGAGGCGAGATCTTCCCCGCGCTGGAGCGCGGCGTGATCGACGCGGCTGAGTTCGTCGGGCCCTTCCAAGACCGTCGGCTGGGCTTGCAGAAAGCCGCCAAGTACTACTACACCACGGGCTGGCACGAGTCGTCCACGGTGTCGGAGCTGCTCATCAACAAGGCCGCCTGGGACAAGCTGCCCAAGGACTTGCAGGCCATCGTGAGCAATGCCGCTGCTGCGTGCAACGTGATCAGCGAAGGTTGGTGCCAAAAGGCCAACTCCGAGGCCATGGAAGACCTGGTCAAGAACCAGAAGGTCATTGCCAAGCCCCTGCCGGACGCGGTGGTCAAGGCCTTGCGCGTCGAGACGGAGAAGGTGCTGGCCGAGGCCGTGGCCAAGGATCCATTGGTCAAAAAGGTGCACGACTCCTATTTCGCCTTCAAAGCCAAGTACGACCGTTGGGTGGAGGTCAGCGAAGAGCAGTACCACACCCGAATCCGCGGCTGAACGGGAGCACTGCGCGTGAAAAAAACGATGGGCGCCTTGATGGGCGCAATCGAGGCTGGGACCGATTTCATCGGGCGCGTCACGCTCTGGGTGACGCTGCTGATGATTGGGCTGGTCGCGGTCAATGTGCTGTTGCGCTACCTGTTCAGTTTTGGCTCGGTCTGGGCGCAAGAGCTGGAGTGGCATTTGCTGGCGGCGCTGATCCTGCTGGGCATGAGTTACGCCCTGCAGCGGGGCGACAACGTGCGCGTCGATCTGTTTTATGCCGGGTATTCGCCGCGCGTGAAATTCGGGGTCGATGTGGTCTCGGTGCTGTTGATGCTGGCCGTGTCCGTGCTCTTCATCAAGTTGTCGCTCAACTACGTGGCGCAGTCCTGGAGCATCAACGAGACCTCCCCCGATCCGGGGGGCATCCCCTGGCGTTGGGCCATCAAGTCGCTGATACCGCTGGGCTACGCGCTGGTGGCTTTGCAGTCCGTGGGCGCTTTGTTGCGCCTCTTCCATGAACGCCGTGCAGCCCTGGATGGCGCGACGACCGCGGTGGGGAAGTCTGATCATGTTTGAACCCCAAACCTATGCGCTGCTGATGCTCGCGGCCTTCTTCGCGTTGCTGATGATCGGCGTGCCCGTGGCCACGACCTTGGCCGTGACGGGTTTCATCTTCGGTTACCTGGGTTTCGGCGATGGCTTGTTCGCCCTGCTGCCCGCGCGTTTCTACGGCGTGGTCGCGGGTTACCAGTGGATGTCGATCCCGCTCTTCGTCTTCATGGGCGTGATGCTGGAGAAATCGCGCCTGGCCGATGACCTGTTGGATGTGATGGGCCACATCGCCGGTGGCGTGCGCGGCGGCATGGGCGTGGGCATCATCCTGTTTGGCGTGCTCATGGGCGCGACCACGGGCATCGTGGGTGCCACCGTCATCACGCTGGGTCTGCTGACCTTGCCCACGCTGATCAAGCGGGGCTATGACAAGAGCATCGCCGCGGGCGCGATCTGCGCCTCAGGCACGCTGGGGCAGATCATCCCGCCCAGCCTGATCCTGATCCTGCTGTCGGACATCATGCAGCTCTCGGTTGGCACCCTGTTCGCGGCGGCGGTTGGGCCCGGCATGCTGCTGGCGGCGGTCTACATCATCTACCTGCTGGTGCGTGGGTGGATGAACCCCGCGCTGATGCCACCCATCCCGCAGGACGAGCGCGACGCCGTCTCGCGCGGCGAGCTGTGGAAGCGCTTCTGGAAGGTGGTGGTGCCGCCCATCTTGCTGGTGGTCGCGGTGCTGGGCTCCATCGTCGGGGGCATCGCCGCGCCGACGGAAGCCGCCTCGATGGGCGCGGTGGGCGCGGTGCTGATCGCGGCCGGTGCCCGGCGCCTCACGCTCAAGATGCTCAAGGCGGTGGCGCTGGAGACCAGCAAGATCACGGCGATGATGATGCTCATCCTGATGATGGCTCAAGTCTTTGCCCTGGCATTCCGGGGCCTGCATGGCGAGGACCTGATCAGCGAAATGTTCGCGTTGCTGCCCGGTGGGGTGAACAGCGACATCTGGTTCATGATGGCGCTGATCTTCGTGCTGGGCTTCTTCATCGAGTGGATCGAGATCAGCTACATCGCGGTGCCCTTGTTCATGCCCGTGTTGTTGTCCCAGGGCGTGGACCCCGTCTGGCTGGCCATGCTGATCACGGTCAACCTGCAGTCGTCCTTCCTGACCCCACCGTTCGGTTGGGCGCTGTTCTACCTGAAGGGCGTGGCGCCGCCGGAGGTGACGATCAAGGACATCTACAAGGGCGTGGTGCCTTTCATCGCGATGCAGGGCGTCACGCTAGCCCTGGTGTTCTTCTACCCGCAGATCGCGCTCTGGTTGCCCAAGGCGATCGGCTGGTGATGCCGCACACGGCTGACCGTATTCAGGTGCGTCCGGCCAGCGCCGGGAACAGCTGCACCAAGCCGTCGGACATGATCTCGACGGCGATGGCCGCGAGCACCAGGCCCATCAATCGGGTCATCACATTGATGCCGGTCTTGCCCAGCCGACGTGCGATGCGCTCGGCCAGGGTGAAGCACAGCAAGACAGCCAGGGCGACCACGGCGCCGTAAAAGATCAGCGTGGCGTGCTGCAGCACCGTGTGTGCCTTGTCCGCGTAGATGACCACGGTGGACATGGTGGCCGGGCCGGTCAGCAGTGGGATGGTCAAAGGCACCACCGCGATGCTGGCGCGCGCGGCCGAGTCCTGGATTTCGCTGGCGGTGGAGCGGGCCTCGGCGGGCTGCGCGTTCAGCATCGACAGCGCCGAAGTCAGCAGCAGCATGCCGCCGCCAACCTGGAAGCTGGCCAGCGAAATGCCGAAGAAAGCCAGCAAGTGTAGGCCCAGCAAGGCGCTGGTCGCGATCACGATGAAGACGGTGCGCGCCGCGATCATGATGGTGCGGCGGCGCTGCTCCTTGGTGTAACCCTCGGTGTAATGGATGAAGAAGGGCAGGGCCGACAGCGGGTTGACCACGGCCAGCAAGGTGATGAGGGCTTTGAAGTCCATGGTGTCGCGCGCTGGTCTCAGCGACCTCCCGAAATGTCGAGCACGGCGCCGGTCGCGTAACCGGCTTCGCTGGAGAGTAGCCAGAGGATGGCCTGGGCGATTTCTTGGGCTGTGCCGGGTCGTTGCATGGGAATCACGGATGCCATGCGCTGGGCGCGGTCTGGCTGTCCGCCGCTGGCGTGGATGTCGGTCTCGATGACACCCGGCCGCACCGCGTTGACGCGGATGCCTTCGCTGGCCACCTCGCGTGCCAGGCCTCGGGTGAATGAGTCCACCGCGCCTTTGGCCGCCGCGTAGTCCACATACTGACCCGCCCCACCCAGTTGCGCGGCCACGCTGCTGAGGTTGACGATGGCGCCACCTTTGCCTCCGCCGTATGCATCGCCCTGCTTCGTGCTCATGCGCTTGACCGCCTCGCGCGAGCACAGCAGGGTGCCAAACACGTTGATGGCGAACATGCGCTGCCAGCGAGCCAGACTTTGCTCATCCAAGCGCTGCGTACTGTCCACCACGCCTGCGTTGTTCACCAGGGCAGTGAGCGGGCCGAGTTCGCGGTCGACGCGGGCGTACATGGCCAACACCTGGGCTTCGTCGGATACATCGGCCTGCACGGCCAAGGCCTGTCCGCCATCTGCGCGGATGCGTTCCACGACGGACGCCGCCGATGCCGCGTCGGACGCGTAGTTCACGGCCACGGCGTAGCCGCGCTGTCCGGCCAGCAAGGCCGTCGCGGCGCCGATGCCGCGCCCGCCGCCCGTCACCAACAGTATTTGTGCCACGTGGAGCCCCCTGCGTTTGCGAGGGCGACAAGATACCATTGTCGTGATCAAACCCTCTACTGGAAATACAAGGAGTCCTCCCTTGGGACAGTTCATCGATCTTCAGGCCGCCGATGGCCTATCCATCCCGGCCTACCTGGCCCGCCCGTCGGCCCAGGCCCGTCGCGCGGTCGTGGTCGTGCAGGAAATCTTTGGCGTCAACCGCCACATCCGGGAGGTCGCCGATGGCTACGCGGCAGCGGGTTATCTCGCCATCGCGCCCGCCACCTTCCACCGTGTGCAGACCGGTGTCGAACTGGGTTACACGGAAGCAGACATGAAGCAGGGCATGGCGCTCAAGGCCGCGGTGGAAGCCTTGCCCGCGCCCGGCGTGCTACAGGACTTGCAGGCCGCAGTGGATTTTGCCGCCCGAGAAAGCGGCGGCAAGGTCGGCATCGTCGGGTACTGCTGGGGCGGCTTGTTGGCCTGGCGCGCCGCGAGCAAACTCAAAGGACTGAGCGCCGCCGTGCCGTATTACGGCGGTGGCATGACGCAAGCGCAGGAAGTGGCCTCCAAGCCCCAGGTGCCCGTGATGGCGCACTTGAGCGACAACGACGCCCATGTGCCCATGGAGGGTGTGGCGGTCTTGCAGAAAGCCCACCCCGAGGTGATCGTGCACATCTACCCGGCGCGTCACGGCTTCAACTGCGATCACCGCGCGGCTTACCACGCCGAGGCTGCTCGCCTGGCGCGCGAGCGCACGCTCGATTTTCTGGCGCGGCACCTCGGCTGACAAGGAACGGAGGCAGGCCATGTCACACCTCTGGATGAAGCGCGTGTCGCCGTTGGCTTTGTGGGCCTCGCTGGTGTTGGCCGCCGTTCCAGTTTCGCGCGCCACCGAGGGCGCCACTGCGGGAGGCTATGTTGGCCCCCTCTTTGACGCCCACCTGCACTACAACGTCGAAGCCTATGAGGGGCCGCATCCCTTGAACGATGTGCTGGCGCGCATGCGTGCCAGCGGCGTGCGTGCGGTCATCGCCAACAGCCGTCCCAACGAAGGCACCCAGATGCTGGCGCGCGCCCACGCCGAGGCGCAAGCGGGCGAGCGCATCAACGTCGTGCCTTTCATTCGCCTGTATCGCAACCGCATGGACTACGGCACCTGGCACGAGGATGAGAGCATTTACGCCATGGTGCGCGAGGAACATGCCCGGGGCACCGCCGCGGGGCCTTACCGGGGCATTGGCGAATTCCATCTTTACAACAGCGCCAACGCCAACGGCCCGGTCGCGAAGAAACTCATGCGCTACGCGCAGCAACACGGTCTGGCCGTGCTGGCCCATGTGGATGACACGGCGTTGGATCTGCTGATGGCCCATGCCCCGCGCGCTCGTCTGATCTGGGCTCACACCGGCATCGGAGGGCCCTCGCCGACACGGGTGCGTGCCCTGTTGGAGAAGTACCCAGGGTTGCTGGGCGAGCTGTCCTATCGGCCGGGCTTGGTATGCGGCTTTGCTCCGCGTCCGACAGGCGGTTCGGGGCCCTTGCCGGACGCGGCTGCGGATACGTCGGCGCCTTCGCGGGCGAGTCAGCTCTGTCCCGAATGGCGGGAACTGCTGCTGAAGTTCCCGGATCGTTTTCTGATCGGCTCCGACACCTGGATCAACGACCGCTGGGAGAGCTATGGCGACCTGATGCGCGACTACCGCAGCTGGCTGGCCGACCTCCCTCCAGACGTCGCGCGCCGCATTGCCTGGGGCAACGGCGCCGCGCTGTTCCAGCTGAACTTGCCCTGAACTCGCGCTCCAGGCCTCACCACCATGGCGACCGTCCAGATTCCCTTGTTTCCGCTGCAGTCGGTGCTGTACCCCGGCGGTGTGCTGTCGTTGCGGGTGTTCGAGGTGCGTTACCTGGATCTGGTCCAGCGCTGTCACAAGGAAAAAGTGCCCTTCGGCGTGGTCTGCCTGCGGCAAGGCAGCGAGGTGAGGCGTGCTCCTGCGTTGGGCGAGACGGAGCCCCCGGTGGAGGTGCTGCACGACATCGGCACCCTGGCTCACATTGAAGTCTTTGAGCGACCCCAGCCCGGCCTGATGCTGATTCGCTGCCGGGGCGGCCGGCGGTTTCAGTTGCAGCGCAGCGAGCAGCTCAAGCACGGCCTGTGGGTGGCTGACAGTCTGCTGCTCGACGAACCGGCGCCAACGCCTGTGCCCGATGAGCTCTTGCCCCTGCGCGACGATTTGCAGCGCCTCTACCGCAGCCTGCAAGGCGACGCGTCCGGCCGCGACGACGCCATGTTGCCCATCCAGCCGCCACTGCAGTGGGACGACAGTGGCTGGCTCGCTTACCGTTGGTGCGATGTGTTGCCGGTGAGCCCCCAACTCAAGCAGAAGTTTCTCGCCGTGGAGAGCCCGCTCGTGCGTCTTGAGTTGGTGGGCGATCTGCTCAAGCGTCTCAAGACCGGCGCCGGACCTCAATGACGCCTGAGCCGCTGCCGAGCGCCTGGTCAGGTCAGCGTGCCTGGCGATCCAGGTAGCGGTTGCGCCAGAACAGCAGGGCCAGCCCGACCGCCGCCACGCCCATGATCGCTGCCGCCCACCAAATGCCGCGGGTGTTGTGGATCAGCGGCAAGAAATCGAAGTTCATGCCAAAGAACCCGGTGATCAAGTTGAGCGGCAGGAAGATCGCGGTCAGCGCAGTCAAGGTGCGCATGATGTCGTTGGTGCGGTTGCTTTGCACGTTGAAATGCATCTGAACCGCGGTCTCCGCGCTTTGCTCCAGCCGGCGCACGTGGTGCACCACGCGCTCGATATGTTCCAACACGTCACGGCTGCGCACCAGCAGCAGTTCACGCTCCTGGCGCCCGAGCGCGTCCGTTGGCATGGCCCAGGTGGTGATGGCGTCGATCCAGTCCTGCATGGCCGCGCGCTGGTCCTCGCAGATTTCATCCAGGTGATGCAGCGACAGCCGCGCGTCGAGCAGCGCGCTCCAATTGTTGAAGCGCGTGCGTGGGTTGAGCAGTTCGGCCTGCCAGTGGTCCAGCTGGCGAGTGAGTTCGCGCCGCAGATCGAGGTAGCCGTCCACCATCTGGTTGACGATGCGCAGCATCAGGTCGGGCGGACTGGTCGGTAGGCGCGCGCTGCCGCCGCGTGTGTCGGAGGCAGCCATGTAGAGCCGCGCCGCGTAACTGTCGCGCACGGCGCAATCCGCCGGATGCACGGTCAGCAGCAGACGATCAAACACGGCGAAACCCACCGGACTGGTATCGATGCGCCGTAGCACGGGCGGGCCGCTGTGCCGCACCGGCGCGTGCAAGGGCTCGCCCGGGTGCTCCATGTCCGTGTCCCGCGTGCCCGCGGCCAGGCGGCGAAACACCAGCAGGTCGTATTGCGAGGTGTAGTCGTAGTGCGAGGGCAGCTGCTTGTTGAGCAGGTCGCTCAGGTGCAGGTCCACCAATTGCGCGCCACACAGGGACTGCAGCATGACCTGCACCTGGGCTTGCATGACTTCGAACTCGCGCCGCGCGCACGCGACCCACAGGAATCCGCCTTGGTCGGCACTTGGCAGTGCCGTGGGGAGTTGATTACTCTCGGTGACGCCACCAGGGCCGATATGGAAGACGCGCATCGTCGAGGTTCCTGGTTCAGGTGCGCAAGAGACGCGCCGCCTCGCGGGCGAAGTAGGTCAAAACGCCGTCCGCGCCCGCGCGCTTGAAGGCAAGCAGGCTCTCCATCATCACGGCATCGTGTGCCAGCCAGCCGTTCTGAGCAGCAGCCTTGAGCATCGCGTATTCGCCGCTGACTTGATAGGCAAACGTTGGCACGCGGAATTCGTCCTTCACGCGGCGCACCACGTCGAGGTAGGGCATGCCGGGCTTGACCATCACCATGTCCGCGCCTTCGGCGATGTCCATGGCGACCTCCTTCAGCGCTTCGTCGCTGTTGCCCGGGTCCATCTGGTAAACCTTCTTGTCCGCCTTGCCCAGGTTGCCCGCCGAACCGACGGCATCGCGGAAGGGGCCATAGAAGGCGCTGGCGTACTTGGCGCTGTAAGCCATGATGCGCGTGTGGATCGCGCCGCTGGCTTCGAGGGCCGTGCGGATCGCACCGATGCGGCCGTCCATCATGTCGCTCGGGGCCACGATGTCCACGCCCGCGGCGGCCTGGGCCTGGGCCTGCTTGACCAGCACCTCGATGGTCTCGTCGTTCAAGATGTAGCCCGTTTCGTCCAGCAGGCCATCTTGGCCGTGGCTGGTGTAAGGGTCCAGCGCCACATCCGTCATGACGCCGAGTTCCGGGAAGCGTTGCTTGAGGCCGCGCACGACGCGCGGCACCAAGCCATCCGGGTTGTAGGCTTCGCGACCATCGGATGCCTTGAGTGTGGCGTCAATGACCGGGAACAGCGCCATCACCGGGATGCCTAGCCGCACGCAGTCCTCGGCCACGGGGAGCAGCAAATCCAGGCTCAGCCGTTCCACGCCGGGCATCGAGCCCACGGACTCACGGCGGTTTTGACCGTCGAGCACGAACACCGGATAGATCAAGTCGTGGGGACTGAGTGCGTGCTCGCGCACCAAGTTGCGTGTGAAGCTGTCACGCCGGAGGCGACGTGGGCGGCCTGAGGGGTAGGGTGCGTAAGGTGTCATGACTCATGCGGGAGAGAGGGAAAAATTGTGCCCTAATCCCTACCGGGGTGTCGGTGAGCGCACAAAGAAGGCCGCGCAACGATCTCTTGGCTTGTCTCTCAGCGTGCGCTGGGCGGGGCCATGGAATTGCAACAAAACTGTAGCCAGTTGTTGCATTGGGTACTCGTTTTTGCTAGATTAACGCCCGAGGACCTTGCGTCCTCCCCGCTTTTCCTCCCTGAGCGGGGCCTTGATGTGTGACAGCAAAAAAGGCTTCCAACCCCGGCTTTTGCCGGGGTTTTTTTTTAGCTCCGGCGCCACTTTGCCGATGGCACAGTTAGCCTCGTGTTGCGCAGCCGCAGTGCGGTTTGCGCACTCAATGGACACCAATCATGCTCTGGATCAAAGCCCTCCACATCGTCTTCATTGCTGCCTGGTTCGCCGGGCTGTTCTACCTGCCTCGCATCTTCGTCAATCTAGCCCAAGTGCCTGCGAATTCGCAGGCCGAGCGGGATCGTCTGCTGCTGATGGCGGACAAGCTGCTGCGTTTCACCACGATGCTGGCCGTGCCTGCCCTCGTGTTCGGCCTGTGGCTGTGGCTGGGGTACGGCATCGGCAAGGGCCCTGGCAATGGCTGGATGCATGCCAAGCTCACGGTGGTGCTGCTGGTGCTTGGGTACCACCACGCTTGCGGCGTGCTTCTGCGCAAGTTCCACCGGGGTGAGAACCGGCGCAGCCATGTGTGGTATCGCTGGTTCAACGAACTCCCCGTGCTGCTGTTGCTGGCTGCCGTGGTGTTGGTGGTGGTCAAGCCCTTCTGAGGCCTGCGGCCATCCCCGTGAGCAGCATGTCCCGCGCCCCGCACAAGACTTCGGCCTGGCCTCTGGCGGGGATGTATGTCGTGCTGGTGGTTTACGCCAGCCTGTATCCCTTCGAGGGCTGGCGCGATCAGGGGCCGTTGCCCTTGGGCTTCTTGCTCGCGCCCTGGCCTCAGTACTGGACCGCGTTTGACTTATGGGCCAACGTGCTGGGCTACGCCCCTCTGGGCTTCCTCCTGGCCCTGGGTGCGCTGCGGACCCGATCCGGCGACGGTGTGGTCGGTTGGGCCGGTTGGGCAGTCGGTGGCGCGACGCTTGCGGGCTGTCTGCTGTCTTTGTTGCTGGAGGCGATGCAGGCCTACCTGCCGCTGCGTGTCGCGTCCAACGTCGACTGGATCTTGAACACGGGTGGGGCGTGGTTGGGTGCGCTCGCCGCAGCGTTGTTGGAGCGCCTGGGAGCGCTTGACCGCTGGGGGCGCTTTCGCTCGCGGTGGTTTGTCTCCGAGGCACGCGGCGCGCTGGTGCTCCTGGCCTTGTGGCCTTGCGCCTTGCTGGCGCCTACCGCCGTGCCCCTGGGCCTGGGACAGGTTTACGAGCAGACCGAATCTGGCCTGCGCAGCCTGCTGGAGGGAACCCCTTGGCTGGGCTGGCTGCCGCCCTTGCCCATGGTTGGCCCCTCCTTGCTGTCCCCTGGCTTGGGGGTGGCGCCGCTCGCTCCGCTGATGGTGTGGGCCTGCGTGGTGCTGGGGGTGTTGATCCCTTGCTTGCTGGGCTATTGCGTGATCCGTGCTTACATGCGGCGAGCTGTGTTCGTCGTGGTCTTGTTGTTCGCTGCCGTGGGCGCCAACCTGTTGTCCGCCGCCATGAGCTACAGCCCTGCGCATGCCTGGACCTGGTTGAACACGCCTGTGCAGACCGGTCTGGTGGTCGCCACGGTCCTTGCCTTGCTCTTGCTGCGCGTGCCGGTGCGCGTGGCCGCGGCCCTGCTGTTGGTGCTCTTGGGGGTGTTTCTGAGCTTGATCAACCAGGCGCCCACAAGTCCCTATTACGCCCACAACTTGCAGGTTTGGGAGCAAGGGCGTTTCATCCGTTTTCATGGCGTCACGCTCTGGCTGGGGCGGCTGTGGCCCTATGCGGTGCTGGGCTATGTGCTGGCCCGAGTGTGGCGTGAGCGGCGCGAACGGCAGGAGCCGAAGTCCGGCGCGGCTTGAGTTGCCCGCGCGGTCTCTCGCAGGCGCATGGCCGTGGTTTACAGGGCGCTCTTAGAATTCCCGCCATGAGCAGCAAGCCCCCGTCGTATTTCCGGCAACACATCTTTTTCTGTCTCAACCAGCGCGCCAATGGCGAGGCCAGTTGTGGCGATCACCAAGCCGAGGCCGCCTTCGCGCATTGCAAGAAACAGGTGCACGAGGCGGGCCTCTCTGGCAAGGGTAAGGTGCGCGTCAACAAGGCGGGCTGCCTGGACCGCTGCGCGGGTGGTCCGGTGGCGGTGGTTTATCCCGAGGAGACTTGGTACACCTACGTGGACCTCAAGGACATCGATGAAATCGTCGAGTCGCACCTGAAGCGAGGCCAGGTGGTCCAGCGTCTGCTGCTCTCCCCCGAGGTCGGGCGATGAACGTGCCCGCAGCGAGGAGGGTGCCATGAACGCTCAGACCGAACGCCTGCACATGCAGGGCGTTGCGGGTCGGATTGAGGTGTTGCGCGACTCGCCAGCGCCCGAGCTTGCGCTGCGTGGCGTGGCGGTCATCGCGCACCCCCACCCCTTGTTTGGCGGCACGATGGACAACAAGGTGGTGCAGACCTTGGCGCGGGCGTTCCTACAGTGTGGCTGGCAGACGGTGCGCTTCAACTTCCGGGGCGTGGGCGCCAGTGAAGGCGTGCATGACGAAGGTCGGGGTGAAGCCGAAGACTTTCTGGCCGTCGTCGAGCAGTTCGCGCCGGCTTCCGAGCAGCGGCCGTTGGCGCTGGCGGGTTTTTCTTTCGGGGCGTTCGTGATGAGCCACGTCATGGCGAGCTTGGCCCCAGTCCGACCTCTGGAAAAATTGGTGTTCGTCGGCACGGCGGCCAGCCGCTTCCGAGTGGCTGCCGTGCCCCCGGAGTTGCATGAGCGCGCCCTGGTTTTGCATGGTGAGCACGATGACACCGTGCCCTTGGCCGCCGTGATGGACTGGGCGCGCCCCCAAGTGTTGCCCGTGACCGTGGTGCCTGGCGGCGGTCATTTTTTCCACGGGCAGTTGCCTCTGTTGAAGAGTCTGGTGGCGCGCCACCTGAGTGCCACGCAATCGGGCAGTCTGACATGAAGCTTTGGCGGGTGGAGACGGGCCTGTCACGTGCTGCCGCACTGCTGGCGGTGTGTGCCGTCATGCCCACGTTGGCCACCGCGCAGGCCATGCCCACTGCGGCCTTGCGGACCGCAGCCATGGAAACCTCTGTCGTCGCCAGCCCGACGTCCGCGCCCAGAGCCTTGGCGACGGAAAGCGAAGCTCCCGCCGTTGTGCTGCTGTCGCCCCAAGGGACGGTCGCCTGGGCCGGGAGCCCTCACCTGGGCGTGCAGCCAGCTTGGCAAAGCCTGGCGCCGAAGCCGCCAGAGTTGGCGGCGCGCGCGTGGCTGTTGCTGGACCTCAGCAGTGGCCAGTCCTTGGCCGCCAGCAATGCGGACCAAACCCTGCCGCCTGCTTCCCTTACCAAGCTGATGACCTCCTATTTGGTGTTCGAGGCGCTGCGCGATGGTCGTCTGAGCCTCGAAAAACAGCTGGTCGTCAGCGAGCGAGCCCGCCGTCAGCCGGGTTCGCGGATGTTCCTTGAGGCGGGCATGCGCGTGCCGGTGGAAGACCTGATCAAGGGTTTGCTGGTGCAGTCGGGCAATGACGGTGCCGTGGTGCTCGCCGAGGGGGTCGCAGGCAGCTTGGAGAATTTTGTCCAGGCCATGAACGAGAAGGCGCGAGCCCTCGGCTTAGGCGCCACGCATTTCGCCAACCCCACGGGCCTGCCGGTCGATGGTCAGCACAGCACGGCGCGCGATCTCGGTGTGTTGGCGCAGCGGCTGCTGAGTGATTTTCCCGAGCACGCGCATTACTACGGCATTCGCAAGTACCGTTATGGAGGCACACCGCCTGCGAACGACAGCAACCGCAACCTGCTGTTGTTTCGCGATCCCTCGGTGGATGGCATGAAGACCGGCCACGTCGAGGCCGTGGGGTACTCCATGGTGGCCACGGCGCAGCGCGAATTCCCGCATCTGGGTCCGGCGGGTGGACCGGGGCCGCGCCGACTCCTGGCCGTGGTGCTGGGCGCCGCCAACGAGCAGGCCCGCGCGGCCGAGGCCCAGCGGCTGCTGAACTGGGGCTACACCGCCTTCGAGGCGGTCAAGCTGTTCGAGGCCGACCAGGCGGTGCTGACCGCCGCGATCTGGAAAGGGCGCGCGGCCCAGGTTCGGCTAGGGCGTCCGCAAGCCATCGTGGTCACCGTGCCTGCGGGGCTGGGGGTGCAGTTGCGCATGGATGTCGTGCGGGCCGATCCGCTGATCGCGCCCTTGCGGCGGGGGCAGGCTACTGGCTTGCTACGTATACGCGAGGGTGAGCGCACGCTCTTCGAAATCCCCTTGCTTGCGCTGGATGACATCGGCGAGGCTGGCCTGATCGGACAGGCCTGGGATGCCTTGCGGCTTTGGTTTCAGTAGCCTTCCCAGGAGCCGCCTTTGGCGCGGCAGACTTGCCCGCGCTTGGGCTTCCCTGCTACACTCGCGGGCTTTTCGGAAATTCCGAAGGGTTTCACGTTTTCGTTTTTCAGGTCGCACTTCAAGTGCGTCAAACGTTTAGGGACGTTTTTTCAATGCCAACCATCAACCAGCTCGTGCGTCAGGGGCGTGAGGTCGAAACGACCAAGTCCAAGAGCCCCGCGATGCAAAACTCCCCGCAGCGTCGCGGCGTGTGCACCCGCGTGTACACCACGACGCCCAAGAAGCCGAACTCCGCTCTGCGTAAGGTCGCCAAGGTGCGCCTGACCAATGGCTTCGAGGTCATTTCCTACATCGGCGGCGAAGGCCACAACCTGCAGGAGCACTCGGTCGTGCTCGTGCGTGGCGGTCGTGTCAAGGATCTGCCCGGCGTGCGTTACCACATCGTTCGCGGTTCCTTGGATCTGCAGGGCGTGAAGGATCGCAAGCAGGCCCGTTCCAAGTACGGCGCGAAGCGTCCGAAGAAGGCCTGATCGGTTTTTGATTTTTCGGTGCTTGAGTCGTTCCACGCGGGCGAACCAAGCGTAGTGACCCCAAGCTTGTGATCGAACTGAATCCGGGTGGGTCGAGTAAGTGGGAGTCTGATGGCTCTCGCGGTGCCCGAAAGGGTGCCAACTGAAGCAAACATGAGGTGAAATATGCCGCGTCGTCGCGAAGTCCCTAAACGTGAAATCCTGCCGGATCCGAAGTTCGGCAATGTCGAGCTGTCCAAATTCATGAACGTGATCATGGAAGGCGGCAAAAAGGCGGTTGCCGAGCGCATCATTTATGGTGCCCTCGACACCATTGAGCAGAAGACGGGCAAGGACCCGCTGGAGCTGTTCAATATCGCCATCAACAACGTGAAGCCCATGGTGGAAGTCAAGTCCCGCCGTGTCGGTGGCGCGAACTACCAAGTGCCCGTGGAAGTGCGCCCCGTGCGTCGCCTGGCCTTGTCCATGCGCTGGATCAAGGAAGCCGCTCGCAAGCGTGGCGAGAAGTCCATGGCCCTGCGCTTGGCCAATGAGCTGATCGAGGCCACGGAAGGCCGTGGCGGCGCCATGAAGCGTCGCGATGAAGTGCACCGCATGGCCGAGGCCAACAAGGCCTTCAGCCACTTCCGTTTCTAAGCATCGTTCCCAATCTGACGGATCGGGCCCGCCACGAGCGGGCCTGACTCGTTCAACGAAAGATCATCATGGCACGCAAAACGCCCATCGAACGCTATCGCAACATCGGCATCTCGGCGCACATCGACGCCGGCAAGACCACGACGACCGAGCGTATTCTTTTCTACACCGGTGTGAACCACAAGATCGGCGAAGTGCACGACGGCGCCGCCACCATGGACTGGATGGAGCAGGAGCAAGAGCGTGGCATCACGATCACCTCCGCCGCCACGACCTGCTTCTGGAAGGGCATGGACATGTCCTATCCCGAGCACCGCTTCAACATCATCGACACCCCTGGTCACGTGGACTTCACCATCGAAGTGGAGCGTTCCATGCGCGTGCTGGACGGTGCCTGCATGGTCTACTGCGCCGTGGGTGGCGTGCAGCCCCAGTCGGAAACCGTCTGGCGTCAGGCCAACAAGTACAAGGTGCCGCGTCTGGCCTTCGTGAACAAGATGGACCGCACCGGCGCCAACTTCTTCAAGGTCGTGGACCAAATGAAGGTGCGCCTCAAGGCGAACCCCGTGCCCATCGTGATCCCGATCGGTGCCGAGGACAACTTCACTGGCGTGGTGGACCTCATCAAGATGAAGGCCATCATCTGGGACGAAGCGTCCCAAGGCATGAAGTTCGAATACAAGGACATCCCGGCCAACTTGGTGGAAGAAGCCAAGAAGTGGCGTGAAGGCATGGTGGAGGCCGCGGCCGAAGCCAGCGAAGAGCTGATGAACAAGTACTTGGAAGAGGGTGACCTCTCTGAGCAGGACATCAAGTTCGGTCTGCGCACGCGCACCATTTCGACCGAAATCCAGCCCATGATGTGCGGCACCGCCTTCAAGAACAAGGGTGTGCAGCGCATGCTGGACGCCGTGATCGACTTCCTGCCCTCGCCCGTGGACATTCCCCCGGTGGCTGGCACGGACGAAGACGAGAAGGAAACAACCCGCCAGGCCGACGATGGCGAGAAGTTCTCTGCCCTCGCGTTCAAGCTGATGACCGACCCCTTTGTGGGCCAATTGACTTTCGTGCGCGTCTATTCCGGCGTGCTGACCAAGGGCGACACCGTTTTCAACCCCGTCAAGGGCAAGAAAGAGCGTATTGGCCGTATTGTGCAGATGCACGCCAACAACCGCCAGGAAATCGAAGAAATTCGCGCCGGCGACATCGCTGCTTGCGTGGGCCTGAAGGAAGTGACCACGGGTGAAACCCTGTGTGATCCGGATGCCGTCGTGACGCTGGAGCGCATGGTGTTCCCCGAGCCCGTGATCTCGCAGGCCGTGGAGCCCAAGACCAAGGCCGACCAAGAGAAGATGGGCCTCGCCCTGGGTCGTCTGGCTGCTGAAGATCCGTCCTTCCGCGTGCGCACGGACGAAGAGTCTGGCCAGACCATCATCTCGGGCATGGGCGAGTTGCACCTTGAAATCATCGTGGACCGCATGAAGCGCGAGTTCGGTGTTGAGGCCAACGTGGGCAAGCCGCAAGTGGCCTACCGCGAAACCATCCGCAAGAAGGTCACCGACGTCGAAGGCAAGTTCGTGCGTCAGTCCGGCGGTAAGGGTCAGTACGGTCACGTGGTGTTCACCGTTGAGCCGAACGAAGCTGGCAAAGGCTTCGAATTCGTCGATGCCATCAAGGGTGGCGTGGTGCCGCGCGAATTCATTCCCGCGGTTGAGAAGGGCACCTTGGAGGCCATCAACACTGGCGTGCTGGCGGGCTTCCCCGTGGTGGACGTCAAGGTCACCCTGACCTTCGGTTCCTACCACGACGTGGACTCGAACGAAAACGCGTTCAAGATGGCCGCCATCTTCGGCTTCAAGGAAGGCTGCAAGAAGGCCAATCCGGTCATCCTCGAGCCCATGATGGCCGTGGAAGTCGAGACCCCTGAGGACTACGCCGGCAACGTGATGGGTGACCTGTCGTCCCGCCGCGGCATGGTTCAGGGCATGGATGACATGCCTGGCGGTGGCAAGGCCATCAAAGCCGAGGTTCCGCTGTCCGAGATGTTTGGTTACTCGACCACGCTGCGTTCGATGTCCCAAGGCCGTGCCACGTACACCATGGAGTTCAAGCACTACAGCGAAGCTCCGAAGAACGTGGCCGAAGCCATCATCGCCGCGCGCGCGAAATAAGAAGAACCCCCCCTGAGGCGCTGCGCGCCTTCCCCTTGAACGCCGACCTGCGGTGGCAAGGGGGACGCAGCCAGTGGCCCGGCAAAGCCGGTTCCATGGCTGCCCCGCTTCAGGCGTTGGTTTGCAAAGGTTTTTGTCTGCGACTGTGTGCCCTTCGTTGCCCGTGGCGAAGGATTCAGCAACACCGTGCAGACGTTAAAGCAACACACGGGCATTGCTCTTTGGAGAATAGAA